>NZ_MWIO01000031.1 GCF_004799035.1 Rhodanobacter lindaniclasticus | reverse complement strand
TTTAAAAGAGACAGATGCCGTCGAGGCGTGCATCGTTGCTGCTTTCGCCGGGTGTTGCGGCGAGATCGCTCGCGTGGGTGTGCGGGGCAAAGAAAAACCCGCCACGAGGGCGGGTTTTGAGTATCTCACTGGATCCCTGCCTGCGCAGGGATGACGTCATGGCAAAGGCATTCGCGCGATGCGCGAACGCGCCATGACGTCACTTGATCTTGCCTTCCTTGTAGATCACGTGCTTGCGCACGACCGGATCGTACTTCTTGAATTCGAACTTTTCCGGGGTGTTCTTCTTGTTCTTCTGCGTGGTGTAGAAGTGGCCGGTGCCGGCCGAAGAAATCAGGCGGATCTTGTCTTGCGATTTGTTGGCCATGGTGTGCTCCTCAGACCTTTTCGCCGCGGGCACGCATGTCGGCAATCACGGCTTCGATGCCATTCTTGTCGATCGTGCGCAGGGCGTGGTTGGAAACGCGCAGCTTGATCCAGCGGCTTTCGCTGGGGACCCAGAAACGACGCTCGTGCAGGTTGGGCAACCAGCGGCGACGGGTCTTGTTGTTGGCGTGCGAGACATTGTTGCCGCTCTGCACACCCTTTCCGGTGACTTGACATACACGGGCCATGACGACCTCCCAAGAATGGCTTCGGTTGAAGCCGTGATTGCCACCCGTTGGCCAGGGCGGCATCGGCCCAGCGACGCTGGTGCGCCACGCAATGCCGGAGATGTTGCATGGCCCGGTCGCGTGGGTCCGCATTGCGTGGCGGACCACCCGGAGAACCGGGCCGACATGAGGCGAGCCGCGCATTGTCGCAGAAACAAGCGGTTGGGCGCAATCCTCGGCCATCCGCGCAAGGGCGCGATGGGTGCGCCAGACGGGGATGTATGGAACAATCTGTCTCTTTGCTCGACCGCCCAGACTTTGAGAGGAACACCCGATGGCACAAGAGATCACCAACGACCAGGCCAACGGCCAGGCCAGTCAGCCGCAGCTGGTGATGCAGAAGATCTACGTGAAGGACGTCTCCTTCGAGGCGCCCAACGCGCCGCAGATCTTCCAGGATATCGACGAGAACGCGCAGCCGCAGGTGCAGTTGAACCTGGGCCAGAAGGCCAGCGACCTGGGCAACGACCTGTATGAAGTGGTGCTCAGCCTCACCCTGACCTGCACCGTGGGCCAGCGCACCGCCTATCTGGCGGAAGTGGAGCAGGCCGGCGTGTTCGGCATCGCCGGTTTCAACGACACCGACAAGGCCGGCATCCTGGGCAGCTATTGCCCGAACCTGCTGTTCCCGTATGCGCGCCAGGTGATTTCCTCGATGGTGCTCGAAGGCGGCTTCCCGCCGTTCCTGCTGCAGCCGATCAATTTCGACGCGTTGTTCGCCGAACAGCAGCGCCGTGCCGCCGGCGGCGACGAAACCCCGGTCATGCTCAACAGCTGAACCCGGACCATGCCTGACAAGCCGAAGCTGACGGTGCTCGGCGCCGGCTCCTGGGGCACGGCGCTGGCGGCTCTGTGCGCCCGCAACGGCGTGCCTACCCGCCTGTGGGGCCGCGATGCGGGGGCCTTGGCGCAGATGGCGGCGCAGCGTTGCAACGCGCGCTACCTGCCCGATGTGGCCCTGCCGGAAACCCTGCAGTACGAGGCCAACCTGGGCACGGCCGTGCGCGGTGCCGACATCGTGCTGATCGTGGTGCCCAGTCACGCGTTCGCGGCGATGCTCGATGCGCTGGTGCCGCTGCTCGATGCCGGCACGGCGATCGCGTGGGCGGCCAAGGGCTTCGAGCCCGGTACCGGGCGTTTCCTGCACGAGCTGGTGGCGGAGAAGTTGCCGGGCCGGCCAGCCGCGGTGGTCACCGGGCCGTCGTTCGCCAAGGAAGTGGCCACCGGCCTGCCCAGCGCAGTCACCGTGCACTCCGACGACGATGCTTTCGCGCAACGACTCGCCGGCCTGCTGCATGCGCCCAATCTGCGCGCGTACTCCGGCGGCGACGTGCTCGGCGCCGAACTCGGCGGCGCGATGAAGAACGTGCTGGCGGTCGCCACCGGCATCGCCGACGGCATGAACCTGGGCCTCAACGCCCGCGCCGGCCTGATCACCCGCGGCATGAACGAGATGCTGCGCCTGGGTGTGGCGCTGGGCGCGCGGCCGGAAACGCTGATCGGCCTGTCGGGCCTCGGTGATCTGGTGCTGACCTGCACCGGCGACCTCTCGCGCAATCGCCGGCTCGGTCTGGCGTTGGGCCAGGGCGTGGCAATCGACGAGGCGGTGCGCCGCATCGGCCAGGTGGTGGAGAGCATCCTCACCGCCGATGAAGTGGCGCGGCTGGCTGCCAAACACGGCCTGGACCTGCCGATCAGCGCCGGCGTGCGCGCCGTGCTGCACGGCGAGGTCACCCCGGCCGAGGGGCTCAAGGCACTGATGGCGCGCGAGCAGAAGCCGGAATATCCGCACGGCCTGTTCGGCCGCGACTGACGCGGTGGTGGCGGCGAACGTCGCGATCATCGTCGCATCCGGTGCCGGCACTGCTAAGCTCAAGCATTTGGTCGTCGCCACGGAACGCACGCGGATGCCGCAACCGGACGAGAAGCAGCGCATCGCCAGTCCCCCTGCTGGCGACGACGAAGCCCTGCCGCTGGCCTGGCGGCGGCTGCTCGCCGCGCCCAAACCCGCGGCTGGCGACGACGGTAGCGTGCTGGGCTTCTTTGTCGAGGTGATGCCCGAGGAGGGCGCAGCCTTTGCGCGGGTGGACGTGGCGCCGGTGCTGCTCAGCGTGGCCGAGCACGGCCGTTACAGCCGCCCGGTGCCGCTGGACAGCCGCCATCTGGTGCAGACCCCGCTGCAACCGCACGAGCAGCGCCTGGCCGCCAGCGTGCTCGGCCTGCCGCTGAGCGTGCGCAAGAGTCGCAGCTATGCCCGGCTCGGCGGCCACGTCGGCGACAGCCTGCTGGCCGAGGTGCTCGACACCGCGCCGTGCTTCCTGGGTGGGCTGGCCGGCCTGCGTCTGTCGCGCGGCAAGTCCCACCAGCTCAACTGGCACTGGCAGATGGATCCCGACGGCAGCCAGCGCCTGCTGCCGCTGCTGCCCAACAACCAGCGCCTGCTGCGCGTCGGTGCGTTGTGGTACCTGGACGCCGAGCGCGCGACCCTGGGCCTGTTCGATGCGCCGGCCGAGGAAACCCAGTGGCTGGAGCTGCCGCCGCTGAAACACGAACACGGCCGCCGCCTGCGCAACAAGCTGCCGAACAGCCGGCTGGCCACGCGCGTGCCGCTGCCGCAGGTGTTCGGCGATCTCAAGCGCTCGCAACTGGCGCCCAAGCCGGTGCTGATCCTGCATGCGCTGACCCGCCACGCGCGGCTGGCGGCCGGCACGCCGCCGCTGGGCTATGCGCGGCTGGCTTTCGATTACGCCGGGGAGCGCCTGCCCGGTCGCGGCGGCGAACCGCTGGTACGCCGCGTGCGCAACGACCAGCTGGTCGAGATCACCCGTCGCCGCGCCGAGGAACTGGCCGCGATGGAGCAGCTCGAACGCGCTGGGCTCACCCCCGGCGTGGACACCGAAGGCCTGCCGTGGGACGTGGCCGAAACCCTGCCCGAAGATGCCTGGCTGTTCCCCGGGGCCGGCTATGCCGGGGCACTGGAGGTCAACACGCCGGCGCGCTGGCTGGCATTGCGCCCGAAGCTGGAGGAGGAAGGCTTTGTCGTCGAATACGCACCCAGCTTCCCCTTCGAGGTGCTGGAGGGGCCGGTGCGCTGGTACGGCCAGGCGGCCGAGGACGTCGACGACCATGCCTTCGACCTGGAGATCGGCATCGAGGTCGATGGCCAGCGCCACAACCTTCTGCCGGCGGTGGCGCAGGCGCTGGCCGAACATCAGTTGACGCTCAGCCCGGCGGCGAACGAGCCGGAGGACGCGGTGTGGTACGCGCCGGTCGATGCGCGCCGCCGCGTGCCGGTGCGCCTGCGCGAACTGCGCGGCCTGCTGGCGCCACTGGCCGAATACCTGGAGAAACCGCGCAAGGCACTCCACCTGCCGCGCGTGCAGGCCGGCCGGCTGGAGGAACTGGCCGCCGCCATGCCCGTCGGCGGCACGCTGCAGGCGGCCGAGCCGCTGCTGGGTTTCGCCGCGCGCCTGCGCGATGCCGCCGCGCGCGCCAGCGACGCCGTGCCCGAGGGACTCGCCGCCGAACTGCGGCCCTACCAGCGCGAAGGCCTGCGCTGGTTGAACGCGTTGGCGGAAGCCGGCGTCGGCGGCGTGCTGGCCGACGACATGGGCCTGGGCAAGACCCTGCAACTGATCACCCACCTGCTCTCGCTCAAGCAAGGTGGTGCGCTGTCCCAGCCCGCGCTGATCGTGGTGCCGACCAGCCTGATCCCGAACTGGCAATCGGAGATCGCGCGCTTTGCGCCGATGCTGCGGGTGCTGACCCTGCACGGCCCGCAGCGCGCCGAAGACTTCGACCAGCTCGGCGCGCAGGACATCGTGCTGACCAGCTACGCCCTGCTGCCGCGTGACGTCGCCGCGTTGCGGCAGCAGTCGTTCGCGCTGATCGTGCTGGACGAGGCGCAGCAGGTGAAGAACCCGCGCACGCAGGCACGCCGCGCGTTGCTCAGCCTGCGCACGCCGCGCTACCTGTGCCTCACCGGCACGCCGCTGGAAAATCATCTGGGCGAGCTGTGGTCGCAGATCGACCTGGCCGTGCCCGGGCTGCTCGGCGACGAAGGTGCATTCCGCCGCCACTACCGCGTGCCGATCGAGAAACAGCGCGACGAGGAGTGCCAGCAGCGCCTGAACCTGCGCCTGGCGCCGTTCATCCTGCGCCGGACCAAGGCGCAGGTGGCGAAGGAGCTGCCATCGAAAACCGAGATCACCCGCCGCGTGGTGCTGGAAGGCCGCCAGCGCGAGCTGTACGAAGGCCTGCGCCTGTCGCTGGCCGAGGAGCTGCGCGAGGTGATCGCCCAGCGCGGCATTGCGCATTCGGGCATCGTGGTGCTCGATGCGCTGCTCAAGCTGCGCCAGGTCTGCTGCGATCCGCGCCTGGTGAAACTCGAAGCGGCGCGCGGCGTGCGCGAGTCGGCCAAGTTCGAGCTGCTGATGGACATGCTGCCCGCGCTGCTGGACGAAGGCCGCAAGGTGCTGCTGTTCTCCCAGTTCACCGGCATGCTGAAACTGATCGCCGCCGAGCTCGATCGTCGCCGCATCCGCTACGTCACCCTCACCGGCGACACCCGCGACCGCGCCGAGCCGGTGCAGCGCTTCCAGGACGGCGAGGTGCCGCTGTTCCTGCTCTCGCTGAAGGCCGGCGGCGTGGGCCTCAACCTCACCGCCGCCGACACGGTGATCCACTACGACCCATGGTGGAACCCCGCCGCCGAGGCGCAGGCCAGCGACCGCGCGCACCGCATCGGCCAGGACAAGCCGGTGTTCGTGTTCCGCCTGATCACCAGCGGCACGGTGGAAGAGCGCATCGAGGAACTGAAACTGCGCAAGGCCGAACTCGCCGACGCCGTGCTCGAAGGTGGCGGCAGCCGCGAAAAGCTGCGCTTCGACGAAGGCGACCTGGATACCTTGCTGGCACCCGGTTAGCGCGCCAGCTCACCACACCCGTCCGGGTGGGAGTCGTGTCACGACCCCGGCGGCAGTCGCGTGCGCAGCAGGGCGTCGACCGACTGCTGCCACTGCGGCGAGCCCGGCGTGGACTGCGGCGCTTCCTCGCCCAGCTTGCGCTGCACGGCCTGGTTCCACTCGGGCGAACCGGGGTCAGGGCCGTGGCCCTTGTCACTGATGCCCAGCGACTGATCGACCCAGGCCAGCCATTCCGGCGAACCCAGGGCGGGATTGGCGGGTGCCGTCTGCGTCTCGCCGGGGGGCGCCGGAGGCGTGGGCGCGGGCGAGCAGGCGGCGAGCAGCAGGGCGAGCGGAAGGCTGGCGATGAGGCGGCGCATGGGACGGCTCCGGAAAGGACGGTGGTGCCGGTTCAGCCTAGCGTCCGACTTGTCGCCGGTGATTAACTTTTCATGATGCGCGCAGCGCGGGTTCAGCGAAGCGCGGTCGGCTCAGTCGCGTGCGGCCACTTCGTCGATGTGGCGCAGCAGGTCGGCGGGGTCGTCGTAGACGCGAAATGCACCGGACTGCTGCAGCTCGGCGTGGCCGTAGCCGCCGGACAGCAGGCCCACGCCCAGCGTGCGGGCGCGTTGCGCGGCGAGCATGTCCCACACGCTGTCGCCGATCACCAGCGATTGCCGGATGTCCACGCCGAGCCGCTCGGCCGCTTCGATGAACAGATCCGGGTCGGGCTTGGCGTGGCGCACCTGGTCGCGCGTCACCACCGGGACCCTCGACGGATCGACACCGAGCGCCTCCAGGTTGTGCCGCGCCGTTTCCATCCGCCCGCTGGTGGCGATCGCCCACGGGATGTCCTGCGCGGCGAGGTACTCCAGCAGTTCGCGCGCGCCGGGCAGCGGTCGCACCGCGCCTTGCGCATGCATGCGGTTGAACGCCTCGGCGTGATGCGCGCGCATGCGATCCAGTCGCTCGGCCGTGATCGGCAAAGTCGTCTCGCGCAACAGCATGTTGGCGAACAGGCCGCCGCTCATGCCGATCTTGCGATGGATCCGCCACACCGAAATGTCCAGCCCTTCGGCGTCCAGCGCCTGCTTCCACGCCAGCACGTGCTGGTAGACGCTGTCGATCAGGGTGCCGTCCAGATCGAACAGGAAGGCGCCGTCACGCCGCGGCATGGCCGCTCTCGCGCCGCGGCAGCAGCGGCCGGCCCGAGTCCAGCACGGCCAGCGCGGCGCCGCCGAGCAGGCCCGGTTCCGGATTCATGATCGCCTGGGTGGGCACCTTTTCCATGATGTCGCGGAAGCGACCCTTGGCTTCGAAGCGCTCGCGGAAGCGCCCGCGTTCCAGCCACGGCAGCAGCACCGGAATCAGTCCACCGGTCAGGTAGACGCCGTCCCAGGCGCCGAGCGTGAGTACCAGGTCACCGGCCACGCTGCCGAAGATGCCGGCGAAGGTTTCCACCGTGCGCGTGCACAGCGGGCAGCTGTCGGCCTTGGCGCGGGCGGTGATGTCCTCGGGCTTCAGGTCGGCCGGTTGCGCGCCGACCATGTGGCAGATCGCGTCGTACAGGTTCACCAAGCCCTGGCCACAGATCAGCCGCTCGTTGGAGACGCGGCCGTACTTGTGGTTGAGGTAGTCGAGGATGGCGATGTCCTCCGGCGTGTGTGCGGCGAAGCCGGCGTGGCCGCCTTCGGTCTGCAGCACGCTGCAGTGGCCGCCGCGCACCAGCAGGCCGCCCACGCCCAGCCCGGTGCCGGGGCCGACGATGGCAAAAGTCTGTTCGTCCTCGGCACCGACCACCGGCCGCGGCACCGGGCCGACGTCGACCAGGTCGTCACCGTGCAGCAGGGTCACCGCCATGCTCTGCGCGGCGAAATCGTTGACCAGGTGCACATGCTCCAGGCCCAGCGCCTCGGCGGTCTGGTGCGCCGAGATCGCCCACGGATTGTTGGTGACCTTCACCGTCTCGCCGTCCACGATGCGTCCGGCCGCGGCGACGATGGCGCGCTTCACCACCAACCCCGTTTCGTCGAGATACTGCCGGGCGGTGGCTACCAGCGAATCGTGCTCGGCGACCCGATAGCGCCGGATGCTGTCGGCCAGCAGCGGGTGCTCGCGCGACGGGTTCGCCACGCCGAAGCGGACGTTGGTGCCACCCAGATCGACGAGCAGGGTGGGTACGCTGCGGGACGGGCTCATGTAGCTTCCTGCGGAAACGGAACAGCAAGCGTGCCGCCGTTGTGCCGCGTAGTCCAGCGTTTTGCATCCGTACGCGCCGGAATGGCGGCGCCGGCGGACCGCGGCTGCGTGCGGGGCAAAGGCGTAAAATAGAGGGCTGCCGACTTGCGAGTACCGCCATGAGCTTTCCCGCCACCCGCATGCGCCGCATGCGCCGCGACGCCTTCTCCCGCGCGCTGATGCGCGAGCACACCTTGCTGCCGAGCGACCTGATCATGGTCGCCTTCGTGATCGAGGGTGAGGGCCTGCGCGAAGCGGTGCCGTCGATGCCGGGCGTGGATCGGCTCTCGATCGACGAACTGCTGAAGCTGGCCGGCGAATGCGTGCGCCTGGGCATTCCCGCGTTGGCGCTGTTCCCCTCGCCCGGCGCCGGGGTGAAATCGCTCGATGCCGCCGAGGCATGGAACCCCGACAACCTGATGCATCGCGCCACCCGCGCGCTGAAGGCGAAGTATCCGGAACTGGGTTTGATCGGCGATGTCGCGCTCGACCCGTACACCACCCACGGCCAGGACGGCCTGATCGACGAGCACGGCTACGTGATGAACGAGCCCACCGTCGAGGCGCTGGTGAAGATGTCGCTGGCGCAGGCCGAGGCGGGCATGGATATCGTGGCGCCGTCGGACATGATGGACGGCCGCGTCGGCACCATCCGCGACGCGCTGGAAGCGGCCGGCCACATCCATACGCGCATCCTCGCCTACTCGGCGAAGTACGCCTCCGCGTTCTACGGCCCGTTCCGCGACGCGGTCGGTTCCTCGGCCAACCTCGGCAAGGGCAACAAGCACACCTACCAGATGGACGTGGGCAACAGCGACGAGGCGCTGCGCGAGATCGAGCTGGACATCGCCGAAGGCGCCGACGCGGTGATGGTGAAACCGGGCATGCCGTATCTCGACGTGCTGCGCCGGGTCAAGGACGCGTTCGGCGTGCCCACCTTCGTGTACCAGGTCAGCGGCGAATACGCGATGCTCAAGGCCGCCTCGCAGAACGGCTGGCTGGACGAGAAGAGCGTGGTGCTGGAAGCACTGACCGCGTTCAAGCGCGCCGGTGCGGATGCCATCCTGAGCTACTACGCGGTGGATGCGGCGCGCTGGTTGCGCGGCGAGTAAGGGCCTTTCCCGGCCGCCTTTGCACGGATGGCGCGTGATGGCTGGCACGCGGAGGGGGCGAGCTCGGCACGCCATCGCCGCGAACGCGTCTGGAAGCCGCCGGCACCCTCGCGTAAGCTGGCGAGCGGGGCCGATGAAATGGCCGGGGGCGAATGAGGATGGGGGAGTTGCAGGATCACCCGTTGTTGACTGATCGCGCCGCCGGCTTGCCGGCGGCGGCGACGGTTCTGCTCGGGCAGGCGGAGGCCGCGCTGCAGGCGCAGGATCCGCAGGCCGCCGAGGTGGCGCTCGATGGCGTGCTGGCGATACTGCCCGATTGCGCCGAGGCCTTGCGCATGCAGGGCGTGGTGCGCCACCTGCGCGGCGATTACGTGGCTGCCGTGGCGGTGTTGCAGCGCGCGCGGGCGTTGCAGCCGGATGATCCGCTGGTGCGCATGAACCTGGCGACGGCGCTGTTTGCCGCGGGCGAGCCCGCCGCGGCGATCGCCGGCTTGCAGCGCTGCTGCGCGATGGCGCCGGGTTTCGCGCCGGCATGGTTCAACCTGGGCAAGATGTACATGCTGCAGCAGCGTCCGGCCGGGGCGGTCACGGCCCTGCACCGCGCGCTGGATGCCGAACCCGGCCACGTGCCGTCGCGGATGCTGCTGGCGCAGGCGCAGGCGAGTCTGGGCGCGCTGGAGCCGGCCGGCGAAAACTATCGCGCGGTGCTGCGCCTGCAGCCGGACCAGGCCGATGCATGGGTCGGCCTGGCCGACCTGGAAACGGCGCGATTCAGCGCGGCGGACGCGGCTCAGCTCGAACAACTGCTGGGCTCGCCACTGGCCAGTCCGCGGGCACGAGTTTGCCTGGGTTTTGCGTTGACCCGCGCACTGGAAGACCAGGGCGACTACGCCGGTGCCTTTCGCACGTTGCGCAAGGCCAATGCGCAGATGTACCGCCAGCTCGCCTGGAATCCGGCCAGGGCCACGGCGCAGATGCAGGCGATGCGCCGCGTGTTCGACGCACCGCGGGCCGGTGCCGCCGACGCGAGACTGGGCGAGGGGATGATCTTCGTGGTCGGCATGCCGCAGGCCGGTTCGCGGCTGACCGTGCAAGTGCTGGCCGCGCATCCGGCCGTGGCGGTGGTCGACGAAACGCAGGTGGTCGAGCAGGTACTCAAGGCCGAAACGCAGCGGCTGAGGCAGCCCCGTGCGCAGTGGATGGCGCACGCGACGCCGGCGGACTGGCAGCGGCTGGGCCAGGAGTACCTCGCCCGCACCGCGTCATGGCGCGGCGACCGGGCTTGCCTGGTCGACCGCACGCCGGACAACTGGCGGCTGGTCGGCGCGATCCGCGCGATGCTGCCGGGTGCGCGCGTGGTGGACAGTCGTCGTCGTGCGCTGGAAACCTGCTTCTCCTGCTACCGGCAGCTGTTCCTCGATCGCCACGAATTCAGCTATGACCTCGATCACGTGGTCGGCTGCTGGAGCGATTACGACGCGCTGTGCCTGCACTGGCGGCAGCTGTTTCCCGGCGGCTTTCTCGAACACCACTACGAGGCGTGGCGCGCCGAACCGGTGTTGCAGGTACGTCGCCTGCTGGCGTTCTGTGCGCTGCCGTTCGCGCCGGCCTGCGTGGACGTGCACGACGGCGGCGAGCGCATCGTCGGCAGCGTGGCCGAATTGATGCGCCGGGACAGCGAGCGCTGCGCCGCCTACGGCAAGGAGCTCAAGCGCCTGCGTGCCCTGCTGCGGATGCGTGGCGCGGGCGAATGAGCGCCGGCCACGCGGCAGCCCCGCGCGGCCTCACGAGCCTGCGCTGGACGCCGCCGGCGCTGCCACGGACGCGCCTGCGGCCGGCGGAAGTGCCGGACACGCCACTGCCCGCCGCGGCGTGTCCGGCCCCGGCGGCACGTACTGCTGGCCGATCGGACCCATGCGCTGCACCAGCGGTACCACCGCGCGGTTGAGGCGCCAGTCGTAGATCACGCTGAAGGCCATCACGCGGGCGACGTATTCGCGGGTTTCCTTGTACGGGATGGTGGCGACGAACAAGTCCGGCGCCAGCGTGCCGCGTTCGGCCAGCCACACGTCGACGCGGTTCGGGCCGGCGTTGTAGGCCGCGCTGGCCAGCCAAGTCGAGCCGTCGAAACGCTGCGCCATCTGCGCCAGGTAGCGCGTGCCCAGGGCGATGTTGACCACCGGGTCGTACAGGCTGGCGCCGCCGTTCCATGGCAGGCCGGCGGCGCGCGCCACCAGCGCGCCCGTGCTCGGCAGCAGCTGCATCAGGCCGCGGGCGTCGGCGCCGGAACGCGCGTCGCTCATCCACGCGCTCTCGGCGCGCAGGATCGCGTACGCCCATGCCGGATAGATGCCGGCCTGCTCGGCCTGCGGCACCAGGCCATCCTGGCTGGCCAGCGGGAAACGCAGGTCATACAGGCGCAGCGCGTCGCCGCTGCTGAGCGTGAACACCGCGCGGTCGTACCAGCCGCGGCGATTGGCCAGGTCCGCGGCGAGGCGTCGGGTCGCCTCGTCGGCGCCGTGCAGGGCGCGGTTCCATTCGCGCCGCGCCAGCGACGGCAGATCGACCGCAAACAGCTCGAACGCGCGCTGCAGGGCGGGCTGCGTCAGCAATGCCTGCTCGCGGGGCGGGTCACCGGCCAGGCTCAGCGGGCAGATCGCGTAGTCCTGCTGCAGGCGGTCGGCGGCGAGGAAGCCGAAGTAGGTGGCCTGCCCGGCCAGCGCGGCGTATTGCTGTCGTGCGGCAGCGGTGTCGCCGGTGGCGGCGAGCGCGCGGGCGCGGAGGTATTGCCATTCGTCGTCTTGCTGCAGCGATGGCGGCATCGCCGCGATCGCCGCCAGCACCGCCGGCCAGTTCATGCGCGCCAGCGCCACCCGCGCGCGCCATTCGCGGGTGCTGTCGTCCTGTGCGGCAGCGGGCAGTGCGATGAGACGGGCGAGCGCGTTGTCGTCGAAGTCGGTGGCGTGGAACAGCGCCAGCGCACGCAGGATGGCGTCACGTTGCGGGGCGTTGAAGGCGAAGCGCGACTGCAACTGTTGCCACGAGGCGTCGGCGCTGTCCACGTCGCGCCGGGCCTGTCGCACCAGCGCCAGGGTGGCAGCCTGGCGTGCGCGCGGCGTGTCGCTCCAGTGCGAGGCCTTGGCCAGCGCTGCGGCCGGGTCGCGCAAGGCCAGCGCCAGCCGCTGCGCGTCGTCCTGCTGGGCGGCGGGCAACCAGCTCGCCAGGCTGGCGATGGTGCCGGCCTGGCCGGCATCGGCGGCGCGGTCGATGCGCGTCCACAAACGCGCGGCGGTGAGCAGGCCCTGGCGCTGCGCGGCGTCGAGCACCGGGTCGCAGGCGTCGGGCAGGTTCGGCTGCGACCACAGCGCAGCCAAGTCGCGATCGAAGTCCAGCGCGGCGCCTTGTGCGAGCTTCGCCTGCAGCGCGTCGCAGCTCAGCGTGTCGCCGAGGCCCGGCTGGTACAGCGCAAGAAAACCGCTCCAGTCCTGCCGCCGCGCCAGCTCGCGCAGGAAATCCCGGCGCAGGTCGGCGGCGGGAATCCAGTCCGGATACTGCTTGAGGTAGGCCTCGACGGTGGCGCGGTCGACGTTGCGGATGTCGTGTTCCAGCGCTGCCGCTTGCAGGTAGGGATACAGCGGGTAGTCGTGCAGCGTGCCGGCGAGCGCGCGCCAGTCGTCGCCTTGCTCGGCCGCCGCGTAGGCCTGCTTGAACGTGGCGCGTTGCGCCGGCGTCGGCTCGGCGGCCTGCGCGTTGCCGGCGAGCAGCCAGGCGCAGGCCAGCAGCAGGCCGCCCGCGCGCGCCAGGCATGAGGAAGTGAAAACAGGCATGGGGACTCCGCGATTCGATCTGGCGGCAGTGTAGTGGATGGTCTGCAACGTCTTGTTTGGATCGGGTGAACGCATGGCGCGCCCTGCTAAGCTGGCACGCTGATTCGTCGCCATCCACGGTTTGCCGCATGTCATCCGAAGCTGCGCCTGTTGTCCGTCGGGAACCTCTGGCGTGGCTGGCCTTGCTGCTGGCAGCACTGGCATCGCTGTACGGCTGGTGGGCGATCGGCCGGCCGGTGGCGTTGCCCGATGCGCCCACGTCGCGCATCGCCTGCGTGTCGTATGCGCCGTTCCGGCTGGCGGGCGAGTCGCCGCTCGACGCCTCCGCTTTCGTCAGCGCCGAACGCGTCGACCAGGATTTGCGCGCGCTGTCGCAGCGCTTCGATTGCGTGCGCACCTACTCGCAGGGGCAGGGCCTCAGCGCGGTGCCGCGGATCGCCCGCCGCTACGGCATGAAGGTGCTGCTCGGCATCTGGCTGGGGCAGGACCCCAAGGCGAACGACGAACAGATCCGTCTCGGCATCGCCACCGCGCGCGCCTACCCGGACGTGGTGCGCGCGGTGATCGTCGGCAACGAGGTGTTGTTGCGCGGCGAGCTGTCGTCGGCGCAGCTGGCGGCCGATCTGGCGCGCGTGCGCGAGGCGGTGCCCGAGCCGGTGACCTATGCCGACGTGTGGGAGTTCTGGTTGCGCCATCCCGAGCTGGCCGCTTCGGTGGACTACCTCACCATCCACATCCTGCCGTACTGGGAAGACCGGCCGGTGCCGCCGGAACGCGCGGTGCAGCACGTGGCGGCGGTGTACGCGAAGGTGAGCGCGGCATTTCCCGGGCGGCGCGTGATGATCGGCGAAACCGGCTGGCCCAGCGCCGGCCGCCCGCGCCAGGCGGCCAGCGCCAGCGTGGTGGACGAGGCGCGCTACCTGCGCGACTTCCTGCGCTACGCGGAGAAGACCGGCCTGCCGTACAACGTGATCGAAGCGTTCGACCAGCCGTGGAAGCGCGCGCAGGAAGGCACGGTAGGCGGCTACTGGGGCATTTTCGATGCCCAGGCGCGGCCGAAGTTTGCGATGACCGGGCCGGTGGTGGAGATGACGCGCTGGTGGCTGGGCTGGCTGGCCGCGGCGCTGGGTGGCGTGATCTTCGCGCTGGCCGGCACATGGCGACGTCGCCGGCACGGCTGGCGCGAGCGGCTGGCACGGGGCTTGGCGGGCGTGGCCAGCGGTGGCGCCATCGCCTGGCAATTCCGGCAGATGTGGTTTGCGTGCCGCAATCCGTGGGAGTGGACGATCTCGCTGGCCGCCTGCGTGCTGGCCGTGTTCACCGCGCTGCGGCTGGCGCGCTGGATCGCCGGGCGGCTGGCCGGAGCGCCGCGGCCGGGTGGCGCCGGCGGCTGGCGCACGCCGTGGCTGTTCGCGCTGGCGTACTACGGGCTGTTGCTGGTTTTCGACGGACGCTATCGCGATTTCCCGCTGGGCCTGTTCGCACTGCCGTGCGTGGGCCATGCGCTGGCGGGGTGGCTGTCCCGCGCAAGCGAGCGGGTGCGGCCCGCGCTGGAGCAGCGCTTCCTCGCCGCGTGCCTGCCGCTGCTGGGCGTGGTCGTGGTGGTGCAGGAGGCCGGGCTCGACCCGACCGCGTGGTCATGGCTGGTGCTGAACCTGCTGTTCGCCTGGCCGGTGTGGCGTGCGTGGCGCGCGGGCGTCCGCCTGCAGGCGCAGCAGGCGCAGGCTGCCCAGTAGCAAGGCCAGCGCGCCGGCCTCGGCGCCGTACAACTGCATCGCGAACACGCCCAGCGCGGCAGCCAGCCAGGCCAGCGACGGGCGCCGCAGCAGCCACGCCGGCAGCAGCGCGACGAGCGCGAGCGAGCCGTAGACGTGGTGCAGGAAACCCAGCACCAGCCACGTGCGCAGCGTGCACCACGCAGGGCCGTGGCCGCTGCCGCACAACTGCCCGATCGCGCTGGATTCGATCAGCCCGAAACGCAGCGCGGTGGCACCCAGCCCCACCGCCAGCAGCGCCAGCCACCATCCCGCGGCGCGCCACGGCAGCGAGGTCATCGGCGCTTCTTCCGGTTCGAGCTGCGGCCGCCGACGTGAGCGGGCAGGCGGATTTCCGCGGCCACCGGCAGGTGGTCGGAGAACGCCTGCGGCAGCGTCCAGGTCTTGTCCAGCTGGATCGCCTCGGAGGTGAGGATGTGGTCCAGCGCCCGCCGCGGCTTCCAGCTGGGGAAGGTGGGCGTGGGCTGCGCCGGCGGCTGCAGGCTGCTCTTGCCGAACAGCTGGCGCATTTCCACGCTGCCGGGCTCGGTGTTGAGATCGCCCATCAGCACGGCATGGCGGAAATCCTGCAGCAGCTCGGCGATGAAACCGAGCTGGCGCGCGCGCGCCGGGGCGCTCAGCGAGAGATGGGCGATCATCACCGCCAACGCGTCCTCGCCTTCGCCGAATTGCGCCAGCAGGGCGCCGCGGCCGGGGATGCGGCTGGGCAGCGGGTAGTCCATCACGGCAGTGGGTTCCAGCCGGCTGATCAGGCCGTTGGCCGAGTGCGCCAGCCTGGCCATCGCGCGGTTCGGCTGGTGACTCCAGAACGGCAGGCCGGAGGTTTCGGCGAGGTAACGGGTCTGGTTGAGGAAGCCCGAACGCAGGCTGCCGGCGTCGGCTTCCTGCAGGCCGATCACGTCGAACCCGGCCAGCACCTCGGCCAGACGGTCGAGGTTGTCCATCTTGCTGCGCCCGGGCAGCACCGCCTTGAGGCTGCGGGTCAGGTAGTCGCGGTAATGCGCCACGCTGGCGCCGGCCAGGATGTTGCAGCTGAGCAGGCGCAGGCGGCGCTCGGCGGGGGCAGTGGCAGGGGCAGCAGCAGGATTCATGACAACACGGGGCAGAAGAGGGAAGCGGAGGCCTTCAGCGGCCGGCCTGGCCGCCCGCTTGACCTGCAGCATGCACGCTGCCGCATGAACGCGACGGGGGATGCGCGATCCACCGCGTCGCAGGGCCGCCTGGCGCCGGTTACTTGCCGGCCAGTTCGCGCTTGGCCAGCCATAGCGCCACCGCCATCATGTGCTCGTGCGAGCGCACCGTGGCAATGCGGTACTTGCCGTCGACCACCAGGGTCGGCGTGCCGTCGACCTGCCAGGTGCGCAGCAGGTCGAGGTCGTGCTTCATCTTCTCGGTGGTTTCCGGCGCCATCGCGATGCGCATGAACTCGTCGCGGTTGACCCCTTCGCGGGCGTAGAAATCGGCCAGCTCGTCCATCGAGTTGATCGGGTAGTGCTCGCCGAACTTGGCCACGAACAGCTGCAGGTGGGTGCGTTCGACCACGCCCAGCTGTTTCGCCGCGTAGTAGGCCCGCGCGAACGGCACCCACTGCTGGTTGAACGGCGCCGGCAGCAGCTTGAACTCGACCCCGGCCGGCAGTTCCTTGCGCAGCTTTTCGGCGTCCGGCGCGAACTGCGCGCAATGGATGCAGCCGTAGGAGAACACCTCGACCAACTCGACCTTGCCGTCGCTGCCGTAGCGCTGGTGCGGGGAGGGCAGGGTGACGTAATCGGTGCCCTCGACGTACGGCGCCGGGTCGCTGGATTGCGCAGTGCAGGCGCTGGCCAGCAGCAGGCCGGCGAGCAGGGCCAGGACGGGCAGGCGGGCGTATCGCTTGAACATCGGGTCGTTCTCCACGCGGGTGGCGGCGCGCCGCCGCACGCGCCGGGTTGTGCTGGCGGCTTACTTGCCGGCCTGTTCCTTGGCGACCAGCCACTGGGTCAGCTCGATCGTCTGGGCATAGCCGCCGGCCGTGCTCGGTCCGTAGCGGTACTTGCCGTTGACGACCATCGACGGCGTGCCGTCGATGCCGTACGCCTTGATCAGATCATCGGCACGCTTCATCCTGGTGTTGACCGAGAACGAGTTGGCGACCGCGACGAACTCCTTCGGATCCACGCCGAACTGCGCGTAGAACTTCGCGATGTCCTCGATCGTGGGCCACGCTTCCTTCGGCTTCAGGCCGGTGCCCTTGAGGTTGTATGTGGCCGTTTCGCCGGTTTTCCAGGTGGCGTCGAACATCGCGTCATAGCTCTTCTCGGCCACGCCCAGCGCCTGTGCCGCATAGAACGCGCGCTGGTAGACCACCCAGTTCTCGTCCGGACGGAATGCCGCGGGCAGGTAGTTCATCACCGCGCCGGCGGGCAGGCTCTTGCGGATCTGGTCGGCCGTGGCGTGGAACGCGTTGCAGGCCGGGCAGCCGAAGGAGAACACCTCGGTCACCTCGATCTTGCCGGGGTGGCTGGTCGGCTGCGCCGGTTCGATCAGGAAATAGTTCTTGCCCTCGACCCACTTGCCGTTGTCGACGAAGGGAACCGCCGGTGCGGCAGCGGTCGGCGCGCTTTCGGCCGGGGCGGGCGCGGCGCTGACGGCGGTGGCCGGCGCGCTGCTGTCGTCGACGGCAGGTGCACTGGTCGCCGGTGCCGGTGCGCTGGCCGGGGTCGCTGGGGCGGTCATCGTGCTGCTGGCGGCGGGCGCGGCGGCCGGTTGGCCCTCGTCATGGCTGCTGCAGGCGGCGAGGGCGAGCAGGATGACGCAGAGAATCGGAAGACGCTTGAACATGACCACCTCGAATCGGTGAAACGGGAGACGCGCCGCGCGGGCCGGGGTCGGCGCGACGAACGCGGTCAGGGTGTGGCGGCAGCTGCGGGCTCGCTTTCGGCGGAGTGCAGGCCTTCGATATAGCTGGCCAGCGCGGCGATGTCCCTGGCGTCAAGTTTCGCGGCGATCGCGGGCATGATCTGCGAGCGGGTGTCGGTGCCCCAACTGGTGCCGTCGTGCCAGGCCTTCAGCGTGGCCTCCACGTACTGCGCGTGCTGGCCGGCCAGCTGCGGGTACATCGCGCCCGGGTTGCCGCGGCCGTCGATGCTGTGGCAGGCCATGCAGGCCGGGATGCCGCGCGTGCTGTCGCCCTGGCGGAACAGGGTCTCGCCGGGCTCGACCAGCGCCTGGTCGGCCACGCCCGGACGCGATTTCTGGCTGGCGAAATAGGCGCCCAAGTCGTGCATGTCCTGCACCGACAGCGGGGTGGCCATGCCCAGCATGATCGGGTTCTGGCGCTGGCCGGACTTGAAGTCGGTCAGCTGGCGCACGATGTACTGCTCGCTCTGCCCGGCCAGTTTCGGGTACTGCGCGTCGGCGGAATTGCCGTCCATGCCGTGGCAGGCGCCGCAGACGGCGGCCTTGGCCTGGCCGGCGGCGGCATCACCCGGCTTGACGGCCACGTCGGCCACGCTGGCCGGAGCCGGCGCTGCGGCGCTCGCAGAGGCGGCGGGAGCCGGCGCTTCCTGGGCCATCACGGCCGTAGCGGACAGTGCCAGCGCGAGAGCCAGGGCGGACCCGAGCGCGGCGGGCCGAAAACCAGCAGAGCGAAAACTCATACACTTGACTCCCGAGAGACTTGCGAACACTGCCGACGGCGCACCGAAACGAAGCGGTGGGCAGAAACCGCAGAATTATCCCGTGCCCATCCACCTTGGTCAAACCGCTCCCATGCCCAATCCCCTCCAGGGCGCGCAGTTCATGCTCGCCGCGCACCGCCTCAGCCAGCTGCCCGCCGACGAGGGCGCCGAGGTGGCGTTCGCCGGCCGCTCCAATGCAGGCAAGTCCAGCGCGCTCAATGCGCTGACCAATCACAAGGGCCTGGCGCGTACCTCGAAGACGCCGGGACGCACCCAGCAGATGGTCGCCTTCAGCCTGCCGCCGCCCAGGGATGGATCGCCGGAGCAGGCGTCGCAGCCTGCCAGGCGCCTGATCGACCTGCCCGGCTACGGCTACGCCAAGGTGCCGCTGGACATGCGCGAGCATTGGAAACAGGAGATCGACGCCTACCTGCACCGCCGCCGCAGCCTGCGCGCGCTGGTGCTGATCGTCGACATCCGCCACCCGCTGAAGGAATTCGATCGCCTGATGCTGCAGTTCTGCGCCGACACCGGCCTGCCCTGCCACGTGCTGCTGACCAAGGCCGACAAGCTCTCGCGCGGCGCCGCCAGCCAGGCCCTGGCTGCCTTGCGCAAGCAGTTTGCCGCCGAGGGACTGCACGCCAGCGCGCAGGTGTTTTCGTCGTCCGCCGGCACCGGCGTGGACGAGGCGCGCAACGCGGTGGCGAACTTGCTGCAACAGCCGCGACCCGACCATCCCGCGCAGTCGTAGGAGCCCGCTCGCGGGCGATGCCCTTGCGCCGGAAACGGGGAATCGCGGGAGCACCACCCGCGAGCGGACTCCTGCATGGGGAGTGCTCAGCCGCTGATGGCTTCCAGGAACACCGCGCACAACGCTTCCATCCCGGCGCGGTCGTCCTCGTCGAAGCGGTCGGTGACCGGGCTGTCGACGTCCCACACGCCGAGCAGCGAACCATCGCGGCGGACCAGTGGCACCACGATCTCCGATTGCGAGGCCGCGTCGCAGTAGATGTGGTTGGGGTGCGTGCTGACGTCGCGCACCAGCTGGGTCTGGCGCTCGCTCGCCGCGGTGCCGCAGACGCCACGGCCGAGCGCGATGCGGATGCAGGCCGGCTTGCCCTGGAACGGTCCGACGACCAGCTCGGTGCCGTCGAACAGGTAGAACCCGGCCCAGTTCAGCTGCGGCAGGCCGTGGTAGACCAGCGCGCTGAAATTGGCCGCGTTGGCGATCAGGTCCGGCTCGCCCGCGAGCAGGCCGCGCGCCTGCTGCGCCAGGTGCTGGTAGAGCTCGGGCTTGCTGGCGGTGGCCAGGGGCGTGGCGTTGAACATCGTGGTTTCCGTGGTGAAACGCATATCATGCGCCGAATCGTCGTGACGAGAATGCCACATGGGCCTGGTCGAGCAGCGCGAGGGGACGGAAGCGGGGCGACTGGATGCGTTCGTGGACGGCGCGTTCGCCTTCATCCTGACCTTGCTGCTGATCGGTGGCGCCTCGATCCCGGACAGTGCGGCGAAGCTGCTGCACGCGCTCGGCGGCGTGCCGGCATTTGCCGCGTGCTTTTTCCAGGTCGCCTTTTTCTGGCACGGCCACGTGCGCTGGCGCAGGCTCTGTCCGCGGGATGAGGCGGCCGGACGCTGGTGGTCGTTGCTGCTGGTGTTTTTCGCGCTGATCTTCGTCTATCCCCTGCACATGGTGTTTGCCGGGGTGTTCTCCTGGCTGAGCGGCGGCCTGCTGCCCAGCGACTTCGCGCCCGTCGGCGGCCCGATCGACATGCGCATCCTGTTCGCCTGCTACGGGCTGGCCTACGCCTGCATGGCAGGCACGCTGGCACTACTGTTTGTGCACGCGGCAGGCAGCTCGGCACGGCAGGGGCTGGATAATCTGGGCGCGCGCCGCGAGATGCGCGTGTGGAGCGTGCCCGCGCTGGTTGGCCTGGCCTCCGCGCTGACCGCCCTGCTGCTGCCGTTGTCGGCGCCAGGGTGGATGTGGGCGATTCCCGGCATGATGTATTCGCTGCTGTTCCTGATCGGGCCGGTGGTGAACCGCTTCAACCGGCGCTACGTGCCAGCATGAGCAGGAGCGTCTTCATCGCCGGCACCGATACCGGCATCGGCAAGACCTTTGTGTGCTGCGCGCTGCTGCGTGCCTTGCGCGCCGACGGCCTGCGCGCGGTGGGCATGAAGCCGGTGGCCAGCGGCTGCGTGGCGACACCCGACGGCCTGCGCAACGACGATGCGCTGGCCCTGATCGAGGCCAGCGCACCGCGTCCGGATTACGCGAGCTGCAATCCGTTCGCCTTCGGCGAAGCGGTGTCGCCGCACCTCGCCGCCGCCGCCGAGCATGCCGAGGTGACCCTGGCGCCGATCGAGGCGGCGCATGCGCAACTGGCCGGCGGTGCGGACGTGGTGGTGGTCGAGGGGGTCGGCGGGTGGCTGGCGCCGCTGGCGCCGACGCTGCTGGCCAGCGCCTTGCCGCAGGCGCTGGGCCTGCCGGTGATCCTGGTGGTCGGCTTGCGGCTGGGCTGCCTCAATCACGCGCAACTCGGTGCACGGGCGATCGTGGCCGACGGCTGCAACCTGCTGGGCTGGGTCGGCAATGCGGTCGACCCGGCGATGGAACGGCGCGAGGACAACCTCGCCACCCTGCGCCGGCTGTTGCCGGCGCCATGCCTTGGTGTGATCGATCACGGTGCCGGTGCTGCGGCGGCAACGGCGGCGCTGGCAGACGCCGTCGCCGCCTTGCGCACGCCGTAGCCGCCGGCCCGCGCGGTCAGCCGGCGGGCGGTGGCGCGGTGGCGGATGCCGGCCGCATCGCCGGCGGCGCCTTGTCCACCCCCGGTGGCTGCGGCGGCAGGGTCAGCGGATGCGCCTGGATCTCCTTGCCGAGCACCTCGATCGCCTTGTCGAGCTGCGGGTCCTTGCCGGCGAGCTGTTGCGACACGTCCTCGTTCACCACGATGTCGGGTTCGACGCCGTGGCCCTCGACCACGTACTTGCCCTCGAAGTTCACGATCGCGGCAAACTGCGGTATCGATACCGAACCGCCGTCCATCAACGGACCCCAGTCGGTGATGCCGACCACGCCACCCCAGGTGCGCGTGCCGATCAGCGGCCCGAGCTTCGCCTGCTTGAACATGTACGAGAAGATGTCGCCATCGGACGCGGTGGTGCCGTTGCTGAGCGCCGCCAGGTGACCCAGCGGCGTCGCACCCGGGTAGGTGCCGGTGATCGACGTGCCGCGGAAGTAGTTGTACGCCAGCAGCTTGCGCGACAGCCGCTCGATCATCGTCTGCGACATGAAGCCGCCGCCGTTGTCGCGCACGTCGATGATCAGGCCCGGCTTGCGCAGTTGCGGATAGAACCACTTGATGAACTCGCGTGCACCGTCCTCGCCCATGTCGGGGATGTGCAGGTAGCCGATCTTGCCGTCGCTGGCCTTGGCCACGTACTGGCGGTTCGCCTGCACCCAGTCGTAATAGTGCAGCGGCATCTCGCTGGAGATCGGCTTGAGCAGCACGGTCCGCGCGCCGTCCGGCGACGGCCGCGTGTTGACCGTGAGTTGCACCAGCTGGCCCGGGGCGATGCGCAGCAGGCGATACGGGTTGTCGCCTGCGGTCAGCGGCACGCCGTTGATCGCCAGGACGTAATCGCCGGCCTTCACCTCCACGCCGACCTGGGTGAGCGGCGAGCGGTAGCGCGGTTCGTCGTTCTCGCCCGGGAACACGTGGGCGATGCGGTAGTGCCCGCTGGCGGCATCGAGTTCGAAGTCCGCGCCGAGCAGGCCTACGTGCGGCTTGTCCGGCAGGCCAAGGTCGCCGCCGGCGACATAGGTGTGCGAGTTGGACAGCTCGGCGATCATCTGGCCGAGCACGTAGTTGAGGTCGGTGCGATCGCCCACGTACGGCAACAGCGACTCGTACTTGGCGCGGATCGCGTTCCAGTCGTAGCCGTTCATGCTGGTGACGTAGAAATAGTCGCGGTAGCGCCGCCACACGTCGTTGAAGATCTCGGCGTATTCCGCCCTGGGGTCGACGCGCGCGAACAGGCCGTCGAGCTTGACGTCCTTCGGATCGGGCTTGTCGGCATCCAGGTCGACCGCCTTGTAGTCCTTGCCGTCGCGCACCAGCAGGGTGCTGCCGTCGCGCGACAGCGCCAGAACACCGGTGCCGTCGACCGGCTTGTCGTAGGTGTAGACCTTGTCCGCCTTGTGCTGCTTGAACGACCACGACTCGATCCGGGTCGGCACGGCGCTGTCGCGGCCCAGGTACTGCGCGCCGGTGCTGGCGTACAGGATCGCCTTCGTCGTCACCGCCAGCCAGCGGATGTTGTCGGGCTCGATCGGCGCGCGCATCAGGCGCTGGCCGATGCCGTCGAAGTCGATGCGGTCGTCGATCTGCGCCGGCGGCTTGGGCTTGGCCTCGTCCTTGCCGTGGTCTTCAGCGGATTTGTCCGCCTGCCCCTGGTCGCTGCCGGTCGCCTCGTCGTTGCGCGGGGCGAACGGATTCGCCAGCTTGTCGCGCAGGGCGTAGGCGAGGATCTGGGTGCTGCGGCTGGTGGCGTAGTCCAGTTCCACGCCGGACATCTGCGGGGCCCACTCGCGGTCGCCGAGGAAGTACAGGTACTTGCCGTCGGGCGAGAATGCCGGCGCATACGCGTTCTGGTACTCGCGGCCGAGTTCGGTGGCCTTGCCGGAGCCGACGTCGTACACCATCAGCCGCGCGAGCAGGGTGTCCTTGTCGGTCAGCGAGTAGGCCAGGTAGTGGCCGCCGGGCGACCACGCGTAGTCGCGCTGGGACTGGCCGGGATCCTGCGCGATCACCTTGTCGGTGGCGCCGGCGCTGGTACCGATCAGGTGCAGCCGGTTGTTCGAATCCACAAAGGCGAGCTGTTTGCCGTCGGGCGACCACGAGGGCGCGTACAGGCGGCCGAGCACGCCGCGACTCAGCATCAGCGGTTCGCTGCCGTCGGCGTTGCGTACCCACACTTCTTCCTCGCCGCTCTGGTCGGAGATGTAGGCGACGCGCTTGCCGTCGGGCGACCACGCCACTTCGCGCTCGTGCGCACCCGGAGTGTGGGTCAGGTCCAGCGTGATGCCGTGCTTCAGCGGCACGCTGAACACCTCGCCGCGCGCGGTGAAGGCCGCGCGCTTGCCGTTGGCGCTGAGCGCGAAGTCCTCGACGTGATCCTTGACGCTGCGCTCGGACGCGCGCGTGGCGACCAGGTCGCTCGGCACGCGGATGTCGAGCGCGCGGTCGCTCTGGTTGTGCGTGTCGTACAGGTGCAGCACGCCGCCCAGCTCGAACACGATCTGCCCGGCTGCGTCACCGCTGGCCCAGCGCGCGTCGTTGTTCTTGTAGTCGGTCACCTGGGCGGTCTTGCCGTCGCTGGTGTCGTAGCGATACAGGTTGAGGTGCGGGCCGCGGTCGGACAGGAAATAGATGTCCTTGCCAATCCATACCGGATCACGATCGGTATTCGGATCGCTGGTGATGTTCTTCGCCGATTTCGCGGCGAAGTCGTAGACGAACAGGTCCTGTGCCCAGCCGCCCTGGTAGCGGTCCCAGTCGCGGAAGTCGCGGTACTTCGGCGAGTACACGATCTGCTTGCCGTCCGGCGAGTAGCGGCCGACGCCGGCCACCGGCATCGGCAGCGCGGTCGGCAGGCCGCCGGTGGCAGCCACGCTGAACAGTCGCGGATTGGAGATGCTGCGTGCCTCGCGCCACGAGCGGAACAGCACCGACTTGCCGTCCGGCGTCCAGCCGTAGACCTGGTTGTCGAAACCCCAGCGCTGCGGCAGCGGGCCCATCGCCGGATACCAGGTCAGCTGGGTCGGCACGCCACCATCGGTGGCCACCACGTAGACCTGGCTGTCGCCGCCGTACTGTCCGGTGAAGGCGATCTGCCGGCAGTCGGGCGAGAAGCGCGCCGCCATTTCCAGGCCGGGCGCGGCGGTGAGGCGGGTGGCGGTGCCGCCCTGGGTCGAGGCGAGCCACAGGTCGCCGGCGTAGGTGAACACCACGCGTGCGCCGCACACGTCAGGGAAGCGCAGCAGGCGCGTGCCGCTGCCGGCCGTGATGGCGCCGCCGGCACTCGATGCGGTTGCCGGTAGGGATAACGGTGGAGGCGGCGTGGAGGAAGCGCCGGCCGGGGCGACGGGTGCCGATGCCGGTGGCGAGGACGAGGAACAGGCGCCCAGCAGGCCTGCTGTCGCGATGAGCAGGCCGCAGCCTGCAGACCTGATTACACGGACGCCAGTCATGCGTGACATCGGAAGCCCCTGGTTTGGACAAACAGACCGTGATTCATACGCCCTTTCCGGCGGCGGTGCCAGATGCCGCACTCGCCTCGTCGGCTTCACGTCCGCCGTGCTTGAATCGGAATGGAATCCAGCTTGGGAGCCGCCATGCCCCGCAACCGTTACTACCTCTCCATCGCCGACCTCGGCCACGCCCGCGGCGAGGATCCGCGCTTCAGCTACGCCGGCGCCGGCCCGAATGATTTTGCCGGCGCGCTGCAGCAGGCCTTGCGCAACGACGAGTTGTTCCAGCGCTGGCGCGCGGCGCAGCCCGACCCGGATGCGGTGGACGCCAGCCTCGGCAACACCGATCCGGCCGCCGAGGTGACGGCGAAAGTCGCCGACCTGCGCACCGACGTCGAGCTGACCACCGACCTGCCGATGAGCGTGGTGCGCCATCGGCTGTTCCTGCTGATCGGCGGCGGCTGGCAGCTGCGCGACATGCGCGTGGCGTGATTCCGCTGCGCGGATCCGCCGTCCGCAGGTTCCTGCGAACGTTTGGAAAGCGGCGGCCGTATGGGTAAAGTCGGGGACTGCATTTCCATCCCGTCCCGTCGCGGACACCCAACGTTGGGGAACCTGATGCTTCGACTCCGCCTGCTCGTGATTGCCACCACGATCGCCCTCGCCGCCTGCTCGCAATCGCCGGGCGGCGCCGATGTCGCACCCACACCCGCGCCTGCGTCGACGGCGAGCGCTTCCGCCACTGCCCCGGCCGATGCCATGACCAGCAACCCGTTCTTCCAGGCCAGCACGCTGCCGTTCCAGGCGCCGCCGTTCGACAAGATCACCGACGCCGACTACCAGCCGGCGATCGAGGAGGGCATGAAGCAGCAACTGGCCGAGGTGCAGAAGATCGCCGACAACCCCGAGCCGGCCACGTTCGAGAACACCTACGTGGCGCTGGAGAAGACCGGCGTGATGCTCAACCGCGTGATGGCGGTGTTCAACGGCGTCACCGCGGCCAACACCAACCCCACCCTGCAGAAGGTGCAGGAGGAAGAGGCGCCCAAGCTGGCCGCCCACCAGGACGCGATCTATCTCAACGACAAGCTGTTCAAGCGCATCGCGGCGGTCCACGACCAGCGCGACACCCTGAAGCTCGATCCGGAATCCGCGCGGCTGGTGCAGGTGGTCTACGACAACTTCGTGCATGCCGGCGCCAAGCTGTCCGACGTCGACAAGACCAGGCTCAAGGCAATGAACAAGGAGGAGTCCAGCCTCAGCACCGCGTTCACCAACAAGCTGCTGGCGGCGACCAAGGACGCTGCGCCGGTGATCGGCGACAAGGGCAAGCTGGCCGGCCTGAGCGACGCCGAGATCGCCGCGGCCAGCCGCGCCGCGGCGGATCGCAAGCAGGACGGCAAGTACGTGTTGCCGCTGCAGAACACCACCCAGCAGCCCGAGCTGCAGGATCTGGCCGACCGTGCCACCCGCCAGCAGCTGTTCGAGGCGTCGTGGAACCGCGCCGAGCAGAACGACGCCAACGACACCCGCAAGACGATCGAGCGGCTGGCGCAGCTGCGCGCGCAGGAGGCTGCGTTGCTCGGCTACCCGAACTACGCCGCGTGGAAGCTGGAAGACCAGATGGCCAAGACGCCGGCCACCGCGATGGGCTTCATGCAGAAGCTGGCGCCGGCCGCGGTGGCGCGCGCCACGCGCGAAGCCGCCGACATCCAGGCGCAGATCGACCAGGACCAGAAGGCGGCCGGGCAGCCCAGCTTCAAGCTGCAGCCGTGGGACTGGAACCGTTACGCCGAACAGGTGCGCAAGGCCAGGTACGACCTCGACGAGAACCAGATCAAGCCGTACTTCGAGCTCGACAACGTGCTCGAGAACGGCGTGTTCTACGCCGCCAACCAGCTCTACGGGCTGACCTTCAAGGAGCGCAAGGACATTCCGGTGTACCAGCCGGACGTGCGCGTGTTCGAGGTGTTCGACCACGACGGCAAGTCGCTGGCGCTGTTCTATTGCGACTACTTCAAGCGCGACAACAAGGGCGGCGGCGCGTGGATGGACAATTTCGTCGGCCAGTCGAAGCTGATGAACACCAAGCCGGTGATCTACAACGTCGCCAACTTCACCAAGCCGGCCGCGGGCCAGCCGGCGCTGCTGTCGTTCGATGACGTGATCACCATGTTCCACGAGTTCGGCCATGCGCTGCACGGCATGTTCGCCGACGAGCAATACCCGACCCTGTCCGGCACCAACACCGCGCGCGACTTCGTCGAGTTCCCGTCGCAGTTCAACGAGCACTGGGCGACCAATCCCAAGGTGTTCGCCAATTATGCGAAGAACTACCAGACCGGTGCGCCGATGCCGCAGGCGCTGGTCGACAAGATGAAGAAGGCCGGCAAGTTCAACATGGGCTACAACATGACCGAGCTGGTCGCCGCGGCGATGCTCGACATGAACTGGCACATGCTGGGCGCCGACGCACCGGTGCAGGATGCGGACAAGTTCGAGGCCACGGCGCTGAAGAAGGACGGCGTGGACCTGAGCTACGTGCCGCCGCGCTACCGCTCCAGCTACTTCCAGCACATCTGGGGCAATGGCTACGCCGCCGGCTACTACGCCTACCTGTGGACGCAGATGCTGGCCGACGACGCCTTCGTCGAGTTCAAGGACAACGGCGGCCTCACCCGCGCCAACGGCGACCGCTTCCGCAAGATGGTGCTCTCGCGCGGCAACACCGAGGACTTGGCCAGGATGTACAAGGACTGGCGCGGCCAGGACCCCAGCATCGAGCCGATGCTGGAGAACCGCGGCCTGAAGGACGCGCCGAAGAAGTAACCGGCGCGCCCGACGCAACCGGACAGGCCCGCTTCGGCGGGCCTGTCGCTTTTCCGGGACGGAATTCGCTGTCGCCGATGCGGCGCAGGCGGGGCGGCATGGAATAATCGGGCATCCCCGACTGGAGTTGCCGACGCTTGGACAGCCATCATCTGCTGCAGACGGCCCTGGTGTTTTTGCTCGCCACGGTGATTGCGGTGCCGCTGACCAAGCGCTTCCGCCTCGGCGCGGTGCTCGGCTATCTGCTGGCGGGGGTGGCGATCGGGCCGCAGTTGCTGGGGCTGATCCACGACACCTCGGGCGTGGCGAGCATCGCCGAGTTCGGCGTGGTGCTGATGCTGTTCGTGATCGGGCTGGAGCTGTCGCCGCAGAGGTTGTGGGTGATGCGGCGCTCGGTGTTCGGTACCGGCATCGCACAGGTGCTGGCCAGTGGCCTGGCGATCGGCGCGGTCGCGTACTGGCTGTTCGGCCTCGACGGCAAGGCGGCTTTTGTCGTTGGCGGCAGCCTGGCGCTGTCATCCACCGCGTTCGGCCTGCAGATCCTGGCCGAGCGCAAGGAGGCGGGTTCGGCCTACGGGCGGCATGTGTTCGCCGTGCTGCTGTTCCAGGATCTGGCGGCGATTCCGCTGATCGCCGCCTTGCCGCTGCTGGCGGCGTCCTCGGCTTCGCACGTGGAACTGCTCGGCGTGCTGCGCACGATCGCGGTGATCGTCGGCGTGGTGGTCGGCGGCCGCTATGTGTTGCGCGCGGTGTTCCGTTTCGTGGCCAAGGCCGACTCGGTCGAAGTGTCCACCGCCACCGCCTTGCTGGTGGTAATGGGCGTGGCGTGGCTGATGGAACTGGCTGGCCTGTCGGCCACCCTGGGCGCATTTCTCGCCGGCGTGCTGCTGGCCGATTCGGAATACCGGCACGAGATGGAATCGAACATCGAGCCGTTCAAGGGATTGCTGCTGGGGCTGTTCTTCATCAGCGTCGGCATGTCGATGGAGCTGTCGCTGCTGTGGCATCGCCCCGGCCTGGTGCTGACCCTGCTGGCGCTGCTGCTGGCGCTGAAGAGCGTGCTGTTGTGGCCGCTGGGACGCTGGCTGTGCGGACTCAATCGCTCGGACACGCTGCGCCTGCTGGTGCTGCTTGCCGCCGGCGGCGAGTTCGCCTTCGTGGTGTTGCGGCTTGCCGCCGAGCAACGCTTGCTCAGCGTCGCGCAACGCGACTTGCTGATGCTGGTGATCGCCCTGAGCATGGCGCTGACGCCGCTGCTGGTGGTGCTGGCGGCGAAGGCGCTGGACCTGCGCCCGCGTCAGCCGTCGCGCGAGTTCGACACCATCGACACGGCGCCGCCACGGGTGATCATCGCCGGCTTCGGCCGCGTCGGCCAGATCATCGCCCGCGTGCTGCGCGCGCAGGGCATTGCCTTCGTGGCGCTGGAGCATTCGGCCGACCAGGTTGATCTCTCGCGGCGCTTCGGCACCATCAACCTGTTCTTCGGCGACCCGGCGCGGCCGGAACTGCTGCGCGCGGCGCACGCGGCCACCGCCGAGGTGTTCGTGCTGGCCACCGACGACCCGGAGGCGAACCTGCGCACCGCGCGCCTGGTCAAGCGGCAGTACCCGCACCTGAAGATCGTCGCGCGCGCGCGCAACCGCCAGCACGTGTTCCGCCTGCTCGACCTGGGCGTGGACGACCCGGTGCGCGAGACCTTCCATTCCAGCCTCAAGATGACCCGCAAGACGCTGGAGGCGCTGGGCCTGTCGCACGAGCTGGCGGTGGACCGCGTCGAACGCTTCCGCCGCTACGACGAGGACCTGCTGCAGAAGCAGGCGCTGGTCTACGACGACGAGACCAAGCTGATGCAGAGCACCCGCGATGCACTGGTCGACCTGCAGCGCCTGTTCGAGGCCGATGCGGAGCGCGCCGCCGAACGCCAGCGCGACAAGGGCCCGGCCACTCCGGACAGCCCCGAATAAGCGACGTCGGCGCGACTACTCCGCCGGTTGCCGCAGCGTCTGCCGCACGCTGGGAATCGCCTGGCTGCTGCGCGCGCCGAGTTCGTGGGCGATGTCGATGAAGCCGAGTTGGCGCGCCACTTCGGCGGCGGTGCGACCGAAGGCGTCGGTGGCCTGGCGGTCGGCGCCGCGCGAGAGCAGCACGCGGGCCGGGGCGAGCAGGGCGTGCATGGCGCAGGCGTGCAACGCGGTGACGCCACGCTGGTCGGCGTGGGCGACGTGCGCGCCGGCATCGAGCAACGGCGGCACCAGCGCGCCCAGGTGGGTGGCGTCGCCATCGCTGCCGGGCGGCAATTGCGCGCCCAGCAGCAGCAGCAGCGGGGTCTTGCCTTCGCGATCGGCGTGGTTGATCTCGGCGCCGTGCTTGAGCAGGCTGTCGAACAGGCGGCGGGTGCGCAGGCTGTCGTTGTGTTCGAAGCCGAATTGGGCGGCGGCGTGCAGTGCGTTGCGGCCGGAGCTGTCCACCGCCTTGACCTCGGCGCCGGCGGCCAGCAGTTGTTCGGCGATGTCCGGGTAGCCCAGCGCGGCGGCCACCATCAGGGCGGTGGCGTCGTTCGGCAGGCGCTGGTCGACGGCCACCTGGCGTTGCAACAGCAGGGCCACCAGCGCTTCGCGCCGCGCGCTGACCGCGGCGACCAGGGCGGTGACGCCGCTGTGCGCAGGCAGACCGGGGTCGGCACCGGCGTCGAGCAGGCAGGCGGCCACGTCGCGATGACCGGCACCGCAGGCACGCAGCAGCGCGGTGGCGCCTTGCTCGTCGCGGGTGTCGACGGCGAAGCCCAGTTGCAGCAGACGCTGCACTGCGGCCAGCGCACCGGCAGCGGCGGCGGCGGGCAAGTCAGTGCTGCGCAGCGGGCGCTGCGGCAACGGCCAGTCGCGCCAGTCCAGCCAGCGCTCCAGCGCGGGGTGCTCCAGCGCCAGCCCCAGCGGCGTTTCGCCGTGGGTGTCGGCCGCTTCCGGGTCGGCGCCGTGGGCGATCAGGCTGCGCACCAGCGGCAGCGCGGCAGCGCCGTGTTCCAGCGCGGCGAACAGCGGCGTGCGTTGGTCGCCGTCGCGTGCGTTGGGGTCGCAGCCACGCGCCAGCAGCGCCTGCAGCAGGTCGCCGTGTGCGTGGCGGGCGGCCAGGTGCAGTGGCGTGCGCTGGTTCGTGTCCGGGCCGAACGGATCGGCGCCGCGCTCGAGCAGGCCGAGTGGCAGCGCGGTGGCCTGGGCCGCGCCTTCGAGCTGCACCAGGGCCGCGGCCAGCAGACCGCAACCAGCGGGGCTGGCGCCGGCCTGCAGCAGGTCATCGATCGCTTCGGTGGCGTCGGGCAGGCGTTCGAGCAGGGCGTCGAACAGGCGTCGCCCCAGCGGCTCCTGGGTGTGCGCGTCGCCGGTGTCGGGCTCGTCGACGCGTGGCGCTTCCAGCCGGGCCTCGACGGCGAGGCCGTGGTCCAGCAGCCAGCGCCTCGCCGCACCCAGCCCCGGCGTAGCCAGTTCCAGGTAGAGCCGGGCCAGGTCGGCTTGCGGCCAGGACTGCACCCGCTCGCCGAAGGCGGACACGGTAGCCCAGTGGCCGAAGCGGAGCGCGTCGAGCAGGTGCTGCGGCGTATCGGCGCCTTCGTCCAGCAGGTCGTGGCTGAGGTTGGCGGGCAGCGCCGTATCCGGATCCAGTAGCGCAACCAGATCCCAACGGCCGGAGGCGGTGGCGTGATCGAGGGCGCTGCGACCGTCGCCACCGGTGGCCCTGGCGTCGGCACCCAGTTCGAGCAGGGCGCGGACGGTGGCGGCATCGGCGTGCGGCGACTGGCAGGCCAGCATCAGTGCATCGCGGCCATGCTGGTCGCGGGCCAGCGCGTTGGCTTTCGCTTCGGCCAGCCGCTGCACGATGCCGCTGGCGCCGGCACGCGCAGCTTCCATCAGCGCGGTGCTGCCGTGTTCGTCGGCCAGCTTGACGTCGGCGCCGGCGTCGCACAGCGCGCGGGCAATGCGCTCGTGGCCTTCGGCGGCGGCGCCGAGCAGGGCATGGCGCTGGCGCGCGTCGAGGGCGTTGACCGCGGCGCGGTGCTTGAGCAGCAGGGCGACGCCGGTCGGGTCGTCATCGGTGATGGTGGCGGCGGCGACCAGGGCGGGTTCGCCGCCGGCCGGGGCCGGCTTGGCGCCGTGTTCGAGCAGGAACTTCGCCAGCGTCCAGTTGGCGGCGCGGCAGGCGGTGGCCAGCGGGCTCAGGCCGGCCTGGTTGAGTGCGTCGATCGGGGCGGCGGCATCGAGCAGCATCGCCGCGACGCCGGCGTCGGCGCTGAGCACGGCGCCGTGCAGCGGGGTGTTGCCGTCGGCGTCGGTGGCCAGCGGGCTGGCACCGTTGGCGAGCAGCATCAGGACGGCTTCGGCGCGGCCGTGCCAGCTGTCGCGGGTGGCCGCCAGCAGCGGAGTGAGTCCACCACTGGCGCGATTGACGTCGGCGCCGCGGGAGATCAGCGCGCGCAGCAGGCGCGTGTCGGGCAGCAGCGCCGCCAGCATCAGCACCGGGCGCTGGTCGCGGTCGTCGGGCTGCGGCACGGTGTCGCAGGGGGCGCCCACTTCCAGCAGGGCCAGCGCGCGTTCGATGTCGCCGGCACGGGTGGCGGTCAGCAGCGCGGCGGCCTGTTCGGGCGTGCCGGCGGTGCGTTCCGGTTCGCTCAGCACGGGGCGCGGAAATTCGGCGGCGACCGGGTCGGCGTCGCTGCGGCGACGCGGCCGATGGCGTTCGCACAGCATCGCACGCAGGGTGCGGTTGGCCACCACCAGGCAGGCCAGCGGCAGGATCACCAGCGCGTAGATCGCCAGCGCCGCCAGACGCATTTCCTCCGGCAGCATGCCCACCAGTCCGGTCAGTGCGATCGCACTGAAGGCCAGTGCGAGCAGGCACAGCGCCGCGGGCACGAAATGGGTGAAGAAGCGCTCCTCGCGCGACAGGTGCCGGCCGAACGCCATGCTGCGCAGAGTGGCGGTGAAGATCCACGAACCGTCACGCTGCGGCGGGTAGGCGTCGTCCCACACGAACACCAGCCCGAACGCCGGCCACAGCCGCCACAGCGAGACCAGCGCCAGCACCAGTGCGGCGGCCAGCAGCAGCGCGGCACTGAGGCTGGGGCTGTGGCTGAGTTGCAGCATCGGCCAGGCCACCAGCACGAATACCAGCACGGTATAGCCGGTGAACATCACCAGGTGCGCGGCGCCGCGGCGCAGCACGGTGCGCGTGAAGCTCGGTTCCGGATCGAAGCCGATCGCGTGGCAGATGGCCGCCATGGTCAGCGCGTTGGCCAGCAGCAGCGGGATCAGGGTCAGCGGGTGGGTGGTCAAGCCGGCCAGCGCCACGGCCAGCAAGCCGGGAATGAACCAGGCCAGCGCATGCAGGAAGGGAGGGCGGCGGCGGGATTTGGTCTGGGTCATGGCGGCAGTATAGAAATCGTGGACGGTGCAGGCGGTAACCAAGCGTTAACGCGAGCGCGATGATGCGCGATTCACTCCTCCCGATCATTCCGCGGCGAGTGCGTATAAGCGGGATGGTTGGCGGCAGCCAGCGTCTCCTGCGGCGGCAATTGCAGATGCCAGCCTTGCGCACGCAGGTGCTCGAGCACCTGACGGGTGTCTTCCACCGGCAACTTGCGCTCCAGGGTCAGCTGCACCTCCATCACGAAGCGCAGTTCGCCGAGCATCAGGGTCAGTGGCTCGGGCAGTATCCCGAACGCGTCGCGTTCGGCCAGCCACAGATAGGTGTCAGCCTTGGACAGACTGGCATAGACGAAACATTGCATGGCAGCACCGTGGTGGGGCGAGGCGGACGCCCGGAAAGCGAGAGTACCAGCGCCGGCCGGCTAGCCGGCGCGCGGGTTTTTGCCGACCCGGCGGCCGTATTTGTTATTAACTTGTTGCGAGCGCACTTGCAACGCCTTGTCCGAGAGGGCAGAGTCCTCCGCAGGAAGTTCAAACGCGCGTATGAAAATTGTTCTTCTCAGCCGTACCAGCCACCACTCGAGCGGTCCCAAACATCATGCAGGAGCCAGCGATGCACACGTCTTTCCGTTCCCTCACGGGCGCTGCCCGTCCACTGGCGCTCGCCGCGCTGAGCATGGCGATCGTGGGTGCCCTGGTTGCGCCCGTGAGCGCGAATGCCAGCGCGTTCCAGCTCAAGGAAAACAGCGCCAAGGGCCTGGGCCGCGCCTTCGCCGGCTCCGCCACCGCCGGTGGTGATGCTTCGGTGGTGGTCAACAACCCGGCCGCGATGTCCGAGTTGAAGGGCACCTACCTGCAGGCGGACGTTACCGCCATCAATTTCAGCGCCAAGTTCGAAGGCAGTGCACACGACGTGCTGGGCCGCCCGATCAGCGGCGGCAACGGCGGTGACGCCGGCACGACCTTGCCCGTTCCGGCGTTGTTCTTTGCCACCCAGGTCAGCGACCGCGTGCACGTGGGCGGCGGTTTCTCGGTGCCGTTCGGCTTCCAGACCGAGTACGACAAAGACTGGGTCGGCCGCTACCACGGCCTCAAGTCCAAGTTCCAGTCACTCGACGCGACGCTGTCGGCATCGTTCGACGTCACCGACAACTTCAGCCTCGGCGCCAGCTTCATCGCGCAGAAGACCAGCGCGGAGCTGACCAGTGCGGTCAACTTCAACGCCGTCGGCCTCGGCATCCAGCAGGCCATCGGTGCGCAGACTGCCGCCGGTGTGGCGCAGATCCAGGCGGCCATCGCGGCCGGCCAGATCCCGGCGGCGCAGGGTGCCGCGATGATCCAGGCGGCCGTGCAGCAGGGCCAGGCAGCCGCGGCCGGCGTGGCGGCGGTGACGCCCCCGGGCGTGGACGGCTATGCGCGCATCAAGGGTGACGACTGGGGTTACGGCTGGCAGCTGGGCGGCTTCTGGAAGCTGACCCCGAACGACAAGCTGGCCCTGAACTACCGTGCCAAGATCAGCCATCGCCTGCAGGGCACCGGCAACTTCACCACCACGCCGGGCTACGACCTGCTGCTGGCCAACCCGGCGCTGGCCAGTTCGATTCCGCCGTTCTCGCACACCACCGGCACCGCCGACTTCACCACGCCCGCCGTGGCCAGCGTGAGCTACTGGCACCAGGGCGAGAAGTACGGCCTCGGCGCCGACGTGGCGTACACCAAGTGGGACGTGTTCAAGAACCTGACGGTGAACTACGGCAACTCGCAGCCGCAGACGTCGGAGCCGTACAACTGGCGCAACACCGTGTACGCCTCGATCGGCGGCGACTACTACGTCAACGACAAGCTGACCTTGCGCGCTGGCGTCGCGGTCGACAGCAGCCCGACCTACGAGAAGACCCGCAGCCCGCGCGTGCCCGACTCCACCCGCAAGATGGCCACCGTCGGCATCGGCTACAAGGCCAGCGAAAACTTCGAGATCAACGCGTCGTACGCGCACATCTTCGTCAACAACGCGCACGTCTCGCTGACCAACAGCACCGGCGACACGCTGACCGGCAATTTCGACGACTACGGCAACCTGCTCAGCTTCTCGGCGATGTACAAGTTCTGACGCCCTGCCTGCGGTAACTGCACAAGAAAACTCCCCGCTTCGGCGGGGAGTTTTTTGTGCGTGAAAGAAAATCAGCCGCGATGCAGCAGCAGGTCGAGCAGGCGCCGGAAGCGCGCGCCGTACGGCGGGTTGAGCAGGCCGGCGCCGTTCCAGCGCGCCTGGCGGAACACCGGCTTGAAGTGCGAGAAGGTGCGGAAGCCGGCCTGGCCGTGGTAGCCGCCCATGCCCGAGGCGCCGACGCCGCCGAACGGCAGGCCGTGCTGGGCAATGTGGTACAGCGTGTCGTTGACGCTGACGCCGCCGGCGTGGGTGCATGCCAGCACCTGGTCGATGCGCGCCGGGTCGTCCTCGAACAGGTACAGCGCCAGCGGGTGCGCGTGGGCGGCGACATGCGCGATCGCCTCGTCCAGCGTGTCGTACGGCAACAGCGGCAGCAACGGGCCGAAGATCTCCTCGCGCATCACCGCCATGTCGTCGTCGACCTCGGTCAGCAACTGCGGGGGCAGCAACCGGCGCGCCGGATCCTCCGTGGCTTCGCCCAGCACGTGCACGTGCGCGCCGGCGGTTTGTGCTTCGTCGCGCAGCGCCGCGAGGCGCTGGTACTGGCGGTCCGAGACGATGCTGGCGTACTGCGCGTTCTGCTGCAGTTGCGGATACATCCGCGCCACCGCCTTGCCGGCCAGCTCGATGAACTCCGCCATGCGTGCGCGTGGCAGCAGCACGTAGTCCGGCGCGATGCAGGTCTGCCCGGCGTTGAGCAGCTTGCCGACCATGATGCGTTCCACGGCGTGCTCCAGTCGCGCGCCGGGGCCGATGATGGCCGGCGACTTGCCGCCCAGCTCCAGCGTCACCGGGGTGAGGTTGGCCGCCGCCGCGCGCATCACGTGGTGGCCGACGGCGGTGGAGCCGGTGAACAGCAGATGGTCGAACGGCAACGCGGAAAAAGCCTGCGCCACCTCGGCGTCACCGGTGACCACCACCACTTCGTCAGGCTTGAAATACCGCCCGGCCAGTTCCGCCAGCAGCGCTGAAAAGCGCGGGGTGAATTCGCTCATCTTCACCATGGCGCGGTTGCCGGCGACCAGCGCGTCGACCAGCGGGCCGACGGCCAGATACAGCGGGTAATTCCACGGCACGATGATGCCGACCACGCCGCGCGGCTGCGGCCGCAACTCGGTGCGCGCCGGCAGGAACAGCCAATCGGCCAGCCGCCGCCGCGGCTTCATCCAGCGCCGGCCGTGGGCCAGCGCGTGGCGGATCGCCGACAGGCTGGGGAAGAACTCCAGCAACTCCGTTTCTTCCCGCGGCCGACAACCGAAATCGGCATGGATGGCCTCGACCATGCGCTCGCGGTTCTCGCGCAGCAGCGTTTGCAGTGCACGCAGCCGGGCGGCCCGCACGGTCCAGTCGGGCATCGGTTGCGCCCGTTGCGCGGCGCGCAGCAGCCGCAGGCTGTCGGTGAGCGTGGAAACGTGGTCGGTGGTCATGGCGTTACTCGGGACAGGTCCTGCAGCATGCACGCAAACGGCGAACGCCGTCGGCCGGGTCAGAAGCGCGCACGCAGCTCGACGCCCCACATCCGCGGTGGCGTGACGCTGGCGAACGGCGTGCCGAACACGCTGGTGGTGATGTTGTTGACACCGTCGACGTAGCGCTTGTCGAACACGTTGGTGCCATAGAGCGCCACGCCCCACTGGTCGTCGGCCGCGCTCCAGCCCAGTCGCGCGTCGGTGATCTGGCGCGCCGAGCCGACCTGGAAATTGGGGCTGATCTGGCAGGTGCCCTGCAACTGCGAGTCGTTGTTGCAGCGGGACGGGGCGCGATAGGCATGGCTGAGGTCGAATTGCAGCGCGCCGCCGGCCACGTCGTGCCAGGTATAGGCCAGGTGTGCGGCGAACGAATACTTCGGCTCGCCGGTGGGCTGGCCGTCCAGGCTGGCACCGGAAGGTGCGGTGGCGTTGCGATAGGTGGCGTCGATGTAGGCGCCGTTGACGCCAAGCCGGAACGCCGTGTTCGGTTGCCATTGCAGCTCCACTTCGACGCCGTGGGCCTGCTGGTCGGTACTCGCCACCAGGTAGCGCGGCACGCCGGAGCCGGTGCTGTTCGGGTCGAGAGTGAGCGACTGGCGGTTGTCGTAGCGGTAGTAATAGGTGCTGGCGTTGAGCAGCAGGTTGGGGCCGGGGAACACGCTCTTGATGCCGGCCTCGTAGTTGAGCACCTTCTCCGGCGCGAAGTGCGAGCCGACCTGCACGCTGTTGTAGCCGCCGGCCTTGTAGCCCTTGGTGACCGACCCGTAGACCATCACGTCCGGGCTGAACGCGTAGTCCAGTACCACGCGCGGGCTGAGGTCGTTCCAGGTGTTCCTGCCTTGCACCAGCACGCCCACCGGCGCGCCGCTGGCGGGGTTGAAGATCAGGTTCTGGCGGAACGCGTCGGGATTGACGCCGGCCAGCGCGAGCAAGCCCATCGCGTCGAGCGCGTCGATGGTCTGGTCCAGTTCCGGCGCGCTGCGCTGCGGGTTGAACCACGAGAAGCGTTTCTGGTCGCGGGTGTAACGCAGGCCGGTGGTGAGGTTGAGCTTGTCGCCCAGATGCCAGATCACGTCGCCGTACAAGGCGTACGCCTTGAAGCGGCCATGGTTTTCGATCTGCTCGCGCCACGGCGCGCCCAGCACGGAGTAAGGCAGGCCGAACAACTTCAGCAGCGAATCGAAACCGGCGAAGGTGTCGGCGTAGCTGGCGCCGCCCACGTTCAGCGCCAGCGTGTCGATGCTGTCGGTGAACACGTCGGTGCGACTGGTCTGGCGCGCCTGTTCGCTGTACCAGCTGGTACCGGCCACCCAGTCGATCAGGTCGGTGCTGCCGGCGAACTTGAACTCCTGGTACCAGCTGTTGTTGTGCTCGATGTTGGCGGTGTCGAGGTAGGTGGTGCGCTGGTTGGTACCGTCGTAATCACCCAGGTTCAAGGTGTCGAAATTGCGCCACGCGGTGGTCGAGGTCAGGCTGCCCCAGCCGAAGCTGTGGTCGACGATCAGGGTGGAGCCGTCGAAGCGACGGCTCTCGGCCGCGCCGACCGCGTCGTTGTACAGCGGCGCATGCAGCGGGTTCAGGTACTGCGCGGGGTTGGCCGGATACGGTGGACTCGGCACGCCGGCGTTCGGGTCTGGCCGCACCGACCACGCCGACGCCGGGATCAGGCCGAAGGCGGGTTGCGGTGGCTGCTTGAGTTCCTCGTGGTCCCACGACCACAGCACGCGGGTGTTCGGCGTGATGTTCCAGCGGTAGACGCCGCGCGCGCCGCGGTCGTTGTCCTGGCCGTAGCGCTTGCCGGTGGCCGCGTCGCGGGCCCAGCCGTGGCTCTGGTTGTCGAACAGGCTGAAGCGCAGGGCCATGTCCGCGTTGAGCGGCAGGTTCAGCAGGAAGTCGCCGTAGCGCTTGCCGTAGTTGCCCAGGCGCATGCGCGCCTTGCCTTCCAGTTTGTCGCTGGGTTCGTTGGTGACGATCGAGATGGCGCCGGCAGCGGCATTGCGGCCGAACAGCGTGCCTTGCGGGCCCTTCAGCACTTCGATGCGCTGGATGTCGTTGAATGCCAGCAGGGCGCCGCCGGAGCGCGCCGCATAGACGCCGTCGACATACACGCCCACCGCCGACTCGGTGCCCACGCCGAAGTCGTCGGTGCTGATGCCGCGCAACTCGTAGTTGGGCTGGGTCGGCTGGTTGGCGCTGACCACCAGGCCGGGCACGAACAGGCTCATCTTGCTGAGGTCGGTGGCCGCCAGCGTGTCGATCTGCCGCGCGGTGACGATCTGCAGCGCGATCGGTACCGACTGCATCTGCTGACTGCGGCTCTGCGCGGTGACGGTGATGGTGCCCAGCTCGGTGGGCCGATCCGCGTTCGCCGCGGTGGTCGTGGCGGGGACCGGTGCGGTGCCGTCCGTGTTCGTATTCGTCTGCGCCGCCAGCGGGGCGCACAGCAGCAGCGCCATGCCGCCGAACAGCAAGCCGCGCAGCGCGGTCGAAAGTGGACGTTGACGAAGGTTCATGCCGTGCTCCCCGTTGCATGGAATGGCCGCGACCCATGCGCCGCGGCGGTCGTTTGTCGGTTCAGTGCAGCACGGTGCAGGTACCGGGCATGGCCGCGATCCACGCCTTGATCAGCGCGATGGCTTCGTGGTCGGCCGTGCTGCGGCCGATCTCCGGCATCATCGTGCCGGGCTCGGTCGAGGTCAGCCGGTACGGGATGATCGAAGCATCCGGCTGGCCCGGCACGATGTCGAAGAAGTGGTTGCCGGTGCCCTGGCCGGCGGCGGTCGGCGGCTTGCAGATGCCCAGTTCGTGATTCTCGGGCGTGCCGTGGATCAGCGACAGGCCGGTGGTGTTGGCCGCGCCGTTCGGGTTGTGGCAATGCCCGCAGTTGATGTCCAGCCAGGCGCGTGCGCGCGCATCCAGCGGCGCCTTCGGATCGCCGGCGTCGACGTCGCGCGGCACCGTGGCCAGCGCCGGCACGCCGCCGAGATAGCCGACCTTGGCCAGGTGCTCGAGCTGGTTGTGCTCGCCATCGGCATACAGGTAGTTCTTGTTGATGTGCCGCGCCTTCGGGCCGATCGGATGCACCTTGCGATCGATCCAGTCCTGCGCATGGCAACTGGCACACTGGCTTTCGTCGGGCACCACGTAGTTGAAATCCTCGCGCGCCGGGATACCGTCCCGTGCGCTGGCGGCGACCAGGGTCAGCGGCAGCACCGCGCCGGTGCGCGCCAGCGTGGCCTCGGTCTGCGCGTCGTTCCACACGTACGGGATCGCTTCCCAGCCGTTCTGGCGATGCACCAGGATGCGTGTCTCGATCAGCCGGACGTTGGCCATCTCCAGGCCCTGGCCGGCGAAGTCGCGCGAGTAATCCGCGGTGCGTGCCACGTCGCTGAACTTGCCGTCGGCGGCACGCGGGTAATAGAAGGTCTTGCTGAACACCGTGCCGACCGGAAAGTCGAGCGTGTCCACCGGCTGGTACTTGCCGCTCGCGCCCTTGGGCATCCAGATCGTGCGCAGCTTGTGCGCGTAATCGGTGAACAGCGGCGTGTTGAGGTCGTACGGCACCACCCCGTCGTTGAGTTGCAGCTGGCCGTCATGCACCTCGACCACGTGCCAGTCGCTGAGTTTGGCCGGGCGGCCTTCGGCATGGAACGCCACCGGCTGCATGCCGCGCTGGCAGCCGGCCAGCAGCAATGCGAGCAGCAGCGCGAAACCCTGCACGAGCGCACCCCCGGATCGAGTCCGGGGCAGGCTCTGTGCGCGATGTTTGTGGGTGACGTGACGAAGAGCATCGCGCACAGGATGCGCTCCTGCAGTGACCGGAAATACTTGAAACATTCCTCAGACCTTCGGCTCGGGATTCAGCGTCACCGCCGGCAGCCGGGGCAGGGTGCAGACAAACGGCTTCATGTCCGTGGCCGGGTTCTTGTAGTCATGCGGGCCGTCGGCATCGAGCACGCCGTTGACGCCCTGCAGGCAGATGCGGTCGTCGGGCGGCGGCAGGCCGTCGACCAGGGTCTTGCTGTCGACGTAGCCATCCCAGAGCACGTCGGGGAAGCTGCCGGTGAGGCCGTACATGGCGGTCTTGAGTGTCTTCAGCTTGATGCCGTCGGGCGAATCGCCGCCGCCCTTGAGGCGGTTGTCGAGCACGTAGATCCCCTTCGGGTACGGGTTGTAGCTCGCCGCCACGCCGCGGGTGTTGTAGTAGTTGGTGGAAAAATAGCTGGCGATGATGATGTTCGCGGTCTGGTTGTCGGCGATGTCGTTGTCGAAGATCTCCACCTTGTCGTTGGAGTTGATCACCACGCCCGAACCCGCCGGCACGCTGGCCACCGCCGCGCCCTTGGCGGCGAAGTTGCCCAGGTTGTTGGCAAAGACCTTGTTCTTGAACACCCGCGTGCTGTGGCCTTCCTTGGACAGGTTGGGCATGTTGAACACCAGGATGCCGCCGGTGTTCTGCGTGGCAGTGTTGCCGTAGACGTCGGCGCGGGTGGAGTTCTCGACCTCGATGCCGGCCACGTTGTGCTCGGCGCGGTTGTTGCGCACGATGATGTTGTCCGACTGGCCGACGTAGATGCCGGCATCCGACGCGCCGATCACCACGGAGTCCTCGATCAGCACGTTCTGCGTCTTCACCGGGTACAGGCCGTAGGCGCCGTTGGTGGTCTTCGGGCCGTCGGTCCACTCGATGCGCACGCCGTGGATGGTGATGTTCCTGCCCTGGTTGATCTTCAGCGCGTCGCCCTTGCTGTCCTCAATCGCCAGGTTCTCGATGGTGAAGTCGCTGGCGTTGACCAGCAGGCCCTCGGGGCCGACCACCTGGCCCTTGAACGAGAGCACGGTCTTGTCCATGCCGGCGCCCCGGATGGTGACGCCGTCGGTGCGCAGGCTGAGGCCGCGCTTGAGGTGGTAATGGCCGGCGGGGATCTCGATCACGCTGCCGGGCTTGGCGTCCAGCAGTTGCTCCTGCAGCTTGGCTTCGAAACTGCCGTCGGCGGTGGTTTGCGGCGGCGCCTCGTGTTTGCCGCAGCCGGCCAGTGCGGCCGTCAGCGCGATGGAGATGAGCAGCGTGCGCATGGTCCGGTTCCCCCGTGTGAAGAGCGTCGCGTCGATGGCCCCGACTCTCGCCCATTCCGGCCGGCAAGGGGAGGGCAAAGCGGCCAGCTTACGGGGGGCAAACCGGCCTATTCGATCAGCCGCCGGCGCGCCTCGCCTCCTGCGGAGGCATCCCGGTCCAGCGCTTGAACGCCCGCCGGAACTCGCGCGGGTCGTTGAAACCCACCGCGCTGCCGACGTCCGCCACGCTCAACGTGCCCGCTTGCAGCAACTGCAGCGCGCGTTCGGCGCGCACGCGATCGTGGATGTCGCGGAAGATCCGCCCGCTCTCGGCCAGCTTGCGGCGCAGCGAGCGTTCGCTGAGGTTGAGCGTGTGCGCCACCTCGTGCAGCTTCGGCTGCTGCGCCAGCCGACTGCGCAGCAGCCGTTCCACGGCGGCGACGATCTCCTGGTGCGGCTCGCCGCCGTCCGGCGTGCGCTGTTGCGCGCACAGGGCCAGCGCCTGCTTCGCGGTGAGCGGGTTGTAGCCGGGCAACGGGTGCGGCAGCCACTGCACGTCGATCAGCAGGCGGCAACGCGGTGCATCGAAACGCGCCTCGCAATCGAACAAGGCACGGTACTTCTCGGCATAGGCCGGGCGCGGGTAGGCCAGTTCCAGCCGCACCGGACGCAACGCCGGGCCGATCAGTTCGCGGGCGATCATGGTGGAACTGGCGAACAGCTCCTCGCAGAAGAACGGCAGCAGTTCGACGTCGTCGAACAACGGCAGCGCGGTGAGCGCGACGGTGCGTTCGTCCACCGCCTCGAACGCCAGGTCGAGCAGGCAGCCGCAGATCTTGTGATGGGCGATGCCGGCCTGCATGGCTTCGCCGAAGGTGCGCGCGGTCATCATCGCCAGCCCGAGCAGGCCGAAGCCGCCGATGGTGCCCTCGCGCCCGATGCGCAGCCCGGCGTCGGCCACCCCCGCCGCGCGCAGTGCCGCCAGCGCCCGCCGCACGAAGGTGGCCGCCTGGCGATAGGAAACCCGCAACGCGGGGTCGGCCAGCTGGGCGCGGTTCAGCGCCAGCCCGCCGAACCACGTGCGGCAGTCGATCCCGCACGCATCCGCCAGCTGGGTCAGGTACAGCAGTTTGTTGGTGGGAAACTCCGCGGCGGTGTAGCGCGGATCATCCCCCGCCGCCACCGCCGCGGGAGAGGAGTGCAGGCCGATCATGCCGGCGGGACGTGCCATGGTGCCGATGCTCCGACGCGCAGGCGAAGCACCTGCAGTCCACGCTTTCTAACATGGCCGCCGCGGCGCCTGCTTGCGCGCTGCACAAGTGCGGCGCGCCAGTCCCGGCCTACTCCCCGATCGTCAGCAGCGACGCGTTGCCGCCCGCCGCGGTGGTGTTGATGGTCAGCGTGCGTTCGCCGGCGAAGCGCAGCAGGTAATGCGGACCGCCGGCCTTGGGGCCGGTGCCGGACAGGCCTTCGCCGCCGAACGGCTGCACGCCGACCACCGCGCCGATCTGGTTGCGGTTGACGTAGCAGTTGCCGACGCGCGCGTGCTGGCTGATGTAGTGCACGGTGGCGTCGATGCGGCTGTGCACGCCCAGCGTCAGGCCGTAGCCGGTGCCGTTGATCTCGTCGACGACGTTCTTCAGTTCGCTGGCCTTGAAGCGGATCAGGTGCAGCACCGGGCCGAACACCTCGCGCTTGAGCACCGACAGCGAAGGGATCTCGTACGCGCGCGGCGCGAAGAAGGTGCCGTGCGCGGTACTGGCCGGGTCCATCGGCGCCTCGGCGATCTTCTTCGCCTCCTTGTCCATGCGTTCGGCGTGGGCCACCAGGATCGCCTTGGCGTCCTCGTCGATCACCGGGCCGACGTCGGTCGACAGCAGGCCCGGATCGCCCACCTTCAGCTCGGCCATGGCGCCGGCCAGCATCCCGATCACCTTGTCGGCGATGTCCTCCTGGATGTACAGCACGCGCGCCGCCGAGCAGCGCTGGCCGGCGGACTGGAAGGCCGAGGCGATCACGTCCTTGACGATCTGCTCGGGCAGGGCGGAGGAGTCGGCGATCATCGCGTTCTGGCCGCCGGTCTCGGCCACCAGCACCGCGATCTGCGCGTCGCGCGCGGCCAGCGCGCGGTTGATCGCCCAGGCGGTTTCGGTGGCGCCGGTAAACACCACGCCGGCCACGCGAGGGTCGCGGGTGAGCGCCGCACCCACGGTGGGGCCGTCGCCGGGGACGAACTGCAGCACTTCCTTCGGCACGCCGGCCTCGTGCAGCAGCTGGGTGGCGAGGTGACCGATCAGGCTGGTCTGTTCGGCCGGCTTGGCGATCACCGCATTGCCGGCCGCCAGCGCGGCGCTGACCTGGCCGATGAAGATGGCCAGCGGGAAGTTCCACGGGCTGATGCCGACGAACACGCCGCGGCCGCCCAGGTACAGCTGGTTGGTCTCGCCGGTGGGGCCGGGCAGCTGCTCGGGCTCGGCGAACAGGCGGCGCGCCATGGTGGCGTAGTAGCGCAGGAAATCGGCCGCCTCGCGCACTTCGGCGATGGCGTCGGGCAGGCTCTTGCCGGCCTCGCGCACGCACAGCGCGATGAACTCGGCGCGGCGCGCCTCCAGCTGGTCGGCCGCGTACTCGAGCATGGCGGCGCGGTTGGCCACCGGCAGGTTGTTCCAGCCGTCCTGGGCGGCTGCCGCATTGGCCATGGCCCGGTCCACCGTGGCCTGGTCGGCGCTGAGGTAGCTGCCGATCGTGCGGCGCCGGTCGGCCGGGTCGGTGACCGGCACGGTGGCGCCCTGGCTGCTGGCCCCGGGCACCAGCGGGGCGGCGTGCCACGGACCGGTCTGCGCGTTGACCGCGGCGGCGAGGTCGTTCAGTTCGTTGTCGTTGGCAAAGTTGACGCCCATGGAATTCTTCCGAAGTTCACCGTAGAGATTGGCCGGCAGCGGGATGCGCGGGTGCGGGATGTGGTCGAACGCGCGCACCGTCTCGCAGGGGTCGGCCACCAGTTCGCGCGCGGGCACGTCCTCGTCCACCACGCGGTTGACGAAGCTGGTGTTGGCGCCGTTCTCGAGCAGGCGGCGCACCAGGTAGGGGAGCAGGTCCTCGTGCGTGCCGACCGGCGCATACACCCGGCAGGGCACGTTGAAGCTGTTCTTGCCGATCACCTCGGCATACAGGTCGCTGCCCATGCCGTGCAGGCGCTGGAATTCGAACGGCCGGCCCTGTGCGATGTGGTGCACGGCGGCAATGGTGTGCGCGTTGTGGGTGGCGAACTGCGGGTAGATCAGGTTGCCGCCGGCGTTGAACAGCCGCCGCGCGCAGGCCAGGTAGGAAACGTCGGTGTTCGGCTTGCGGGTGAACACCGGATAGCCCGACAGCCCCTGTTCCTGCGCCTTCTTGATCTCGGCGTCCCAGTAGGCGCCCTTGACCAGCCGCACGTACCAGCGCCGGCCGCTGGCCAGTGCGGTCTCCACCAGCCAGTCGATCACGAACGGCGTGCGCTTGGCGTACGCCTGCACCACGATGCCCAGGCCGTTCCAGCCCTCCAGCGAGGGATGCGCGAAGACGTCGCCGATCACGTCCAGCGACAGCTCCAGCCGGTCGGCTTCCTCGGCGTCGACCGACAGCGCGATGCCGTGCTTCATCGCCAGCTGCGACAGTTCCAGCAGTTTTTCGGTGAGCGCCCGGTGCGTGCGTTCCCGCTGCGCGACCTCGTAGCGCGGGAACAGCGCCGACAGTTTCACCGAGATCGACGGCGCATCGGTGTGGTTCGCGTACGGGCCGCGCGCGCCCAGCGCGGCGATCGCGTTGCGGTAGTCCTGCTGGTAGCGCTCGGCGGTGTCGGCGGTCATCGCCGCTTCGCCGAGCATGTCGAAGGAGTAGCGGAATACCGCGTTCTCCTTCTTCACGCTGCGGTCGAGCGCCTCCTCGATATCGCGGCCCATCACGAACTGGTGGCCCATGATGCGCATCGCCTGGCGCACCGCTGCGCGGATCGTGGGGTCGCCCACGCGGGTGACCAGCCGGCGCAGCGCGCCGTTGAAATCGTCGCCGCTGCCGTCGGCCAGGTTGACCAGTCGGCCGGTGAGCAGCAGGCCCCAGGTGGAGGCGTTGACCAGCAGCGATTCGCTGCGGCCCAGATGCTTGCGCCAGTTGGCGTCGCCGAGCTTGTCACGGATCAGCTTGTCGGTGGTGGTCTTGTCCGGGATGCGCAGCAGCGCCTCGGCCACGCACATCAGCAGGATGCCTTCCTCGCTGGACAGGTCGTACTGGCGCATGAAGGACTCGACCACGCTCTGGTCCTTCGCCCGCGCCCGCACGCGAGTCACCAGTGCGGCGGCGCGGTCGATCACCTGTTCGCGTTCCTCCGGGGGCAGTACGGCCTGGTCGAGCAGGTCGTTGACCGCCTCGGTCTCGTCGCGCAGCCAGGCGGCAGTGATGCGCGCGCGCGCGGGTGTGGTTCGAGCGGGCAGCTCGGGGCTCAGGATGGGTGGGGTCACGGTCGTGTCGATGCCGGTCGCGGGAGGATGGAATAAACCCGCGATTGTACGCTTCGCGCCCGGCCATTGGGGTGCGTCGCCGCTCGCGCGGGTGCGCCTCGGGTTGGATGATTTGCCGCACGCGCGTGACGGGTTCGCGGTGCTCGCAAACGTGATCCGCTGCGTTGATCGAAGTCAATCGGGTGCGACATTCTTGCCCACCGCGCCGCCGCGGCCTATCATTCCGGCAGTTCCAGGCACGCCGGATCTCCATGATCGTGCTTCGACCAGCCAGCGCCGGCTTGCCCTGCGTGACGATGTGGCTCAAGCCAAATCGCTCGCTCAGCAGGCGCGGCCTGCGTCGACTGATCGTGGTTCTGGTGGCATTGGCGCTGACAACGGCAGAACTGGGGGCGTGGCAGGGGAACGTGTTTGCTCCGCTGTTTGCCCTGGTGGAATCCGCCGCCATGGCCGTCGCGTTGAGCGTGGCCTGGCGGGCCGGCGACCGCTGCGAGCGCATCACTCTCGACGAATCGTCGCTGGAGGTGCAGTCGCTGCCGGGCCGGCGTTGCACTCGCTTCCAGCCTTGCTGGGTGCGCGTGCGGCTGGATACCGGCAATGGACGCCTGGTGTTGACATCGCATGGCCGCGATCTGGAGATCGGTGCGTTTCTGGCGGCAACGGAACGCGTCGAGCTGGCGAAGCGACTCAGGGTGCTGCTGGCCGGTTCGGCCGGACAGTGGCGCAAACAGCAATGACAAAGGTGCAAGACATGACATCTGGCGGGATCAGGCGATCATTCATGGCAGCGGCGGGTCTTGCCCTTGCGACGTTCGGCAGTGCCGTGCAGGCGAATCCGCATCCATGGCAGCTGAACATGGAACGCGGCGCGAGCACCTGGTCGCACGTCCCCTACGATCTGAACAACATCTCGCTGTGGGTCTGCGTGGTGATCGGCGTGCTGGTGTTCGGCGCCATGTTCGTCGCGATGTTCCGCTTCCGCAAATCGCGCGGCGCGGTGGCCGAGAAGTGGGCGCACAACACCGCGCTGGAAGTGGTCTGGACCACGATCCCGGTGCTGATCCTGATCACCCTGGCCTACCTCGCCACCGGCGGCCTCACCAGCTGGGCCGACACCACCGGCTCGCAGATGACGGTGAAGGTCACCGGTTACCAGTGGAAGTGGCGCTACGACTATGTCAGCTACATGGGCAAGCCGATCGACAAGGTCGGCTTCATGTCCAAGCTGGACAAGCAGAGCGACTACACCCGCCAGCTCGATTCGGGCATGGACCCGTACGCGGTCAAGGTGGGCGACGAGCAGACCTATCTGTTGAACGTCGACAAGCCGCTGGTGGTGCCGGTCGACACCAAGATCCGCTTCGTCATCACCGGCGGCGACGTGATCCATTCGTGGTGGGTGCCGGCACTGGGCTGGAAGCTCGACGCGATCCCCGGCATCGTCAACGCGGCCTGGACCAACATCAAGGAGCCGGGTACCTACCGCGGCCAGTGCGCCGAGCTGTGCGGCCAGGACCACGGCTTCATGCCGATCGTGGTGGTGGCCAAGTCGAAGGCGGACTTCGCCAAGTGGCTGGCCGAGCAGGAAGCCGCTTCCGGCAAGTCCCTGCCGCCGCCCGCGCCGATCGACGGGGGCGCGGCGGCCACTGCCGCGGCGACCCCTCCGCAGGGCTGAGCCCGATCCCATCAGCGTTTTCGTTGCAGTCGCATTCCATTACAGGTTAGAGGTGCATGGCCATGTCCTACGCAGCCACCCATGATCAGCACGATGATCACCACGGCGCGCCGAAGAGTTTCTTCCAACGCTGGTGCATGTCCACCAATCACAAGGACATCGGCACGCTGTACCTGATCTTCGCGCTGACGATGTTCTTCATCGGCGGCAGCTTTGCGATGGTCATCCGCGCCGAGCTGTTCAAGCCGGGCTTGCAGCTGGTGCAGCCGTATTTCTTCAACGAGCTGACCACGTTGCATGGCCTGGTCATGATCTTCGGCGCGATCATGCCGGCGTTCGTGGGCCTGGGTAACTGGATGATCCCGTTGATGGTGGGCGCGCCGGACATGGCCTTGCCGCGCATGAACAACCTGTCGTTCTGGATCCTGCCGTTCGCCTTCATCCTGATGTTGTCCACGTTGTTCCTGCCGGGTGGCGCTCCCGCCGGCGGCTGGACCATGTATCCGCCGCTTTCGTTGCAGGGCGGTTCGCTGGCCTACGTGGTGTTCGCGATCCACCTGATGGGCATCAGCTCGATCATGGGCGCGATCAACATCATCGCCACCATCCTCAACATGCGCGCGCCGGGCATGGATCTGCTGAAGATGCCGGTGTTCGTGTGGAGCTGGCTGATCACCGCGTTCCTGCTGATCGCGGTGATGCCGGTGCTGGCGGGTGCGGTGACCATGCTGCTGACCGACAAGTACTTCGGCACCAGCTTCTTCAACCCGGGCGGCGGCGGCGACCCCGTGCTGTATCAGCACATCTTCTGGTTCTTCGGCCATCCCGAGGTCTACATCATGATCCTGCCGGCATTCGGGATCATCTCGGAGATCGTGCCCACCTTCGCGCGCAAGCCGATCTTCGGCTACAAGGCGATGGTGTTCGCGCTGGCCTGCATCGCGTTCCTGTCGTTCATCGTGTGGGCGCACCACATGTTCGCGGTGGGCATGCCGCTGGGCGCTGACCTGTTCTTCATGTACGCGACGATGCTGATCGCGGTGCCCACCGGCGTGAAGGTGTTCAACTGGGTGGCCACCATGTGGGGCGGCTCGATGACGTTCGAGACGCCGATGCTGTTCGCCATTGCCTTCATCATCCTGTTCACCATCGGCGGCTTCTCCGGCCTGATGCTGGCCCTGGTGCCGGCGGACTTCCAGTACCAGGACACCTTCTTCGTGGTCGCGCATTTCCACTATGTGCTGGTGACCGGTGCCCTGTTCGCCATCATCGCGGCGGCTTATTACTGGCTGCCGAAATGGACCGGCAACATGTACAACGAGTTCTGGGCCAAGGTGCACTTCTGGAACAGCGTGATCTGGGTGAACGTGTTGTTCTTCCCGCAGCACTTCCTGGGCCTGGCCGGCATGCCGCGTCGCATTCCCGACTACAACGTGGCCTTCGCCAACTTCAACATGGTCAGTTCCATCGGCGGTTTCCTGTTCGGCGCCTCGCAGCTGATCTTCATTGGCGTGCTGATCCACTGCGCGTTCTTCTCCAAGAAGAAGGCCGCCGATCGTGTGTGGGAAGGCGCCAAGGGGCTGGAGTGGACCGTGCCTTCGCCGGCGCCGCACCACACCTTCTCGGTGCCGCCCGTGATCCATGACGAAGAGCTGGCGCACGGCAACGTGCACGCCTGATCGGCGGGGAAGCCGTGGAAATGACACAGCCGGTTGACGAGATCCATGCCGCGGACCAGCGCCGCGGCGTGCGCCGCACGGTGAAGATCCTGGTCGCGGTGGTGATCGGCTTCTATCTGCTGGCGTTCCTGCAGATACTGCTGATGAAATAACCGCGCCAGCACCTTTCCACTTCAATCACCCGGGTCGGCACGACCGGCAGGCAGGTCCCCGAGCGGCATGGCGGGGCAGAGTCATCAAGAGAAATCCACGGGGTCTCAGCATGGGTCAGCAACACGACGTTTACTTTGTACCGGCCAAGAGCTACTGGCCGATCGTCGCCGCGGTCGTCATGTTCATCTTCATGTTCGGCGCCGGGCACTGGCTCAACGCCGAACCGGGCGAAACCGGTTTCGGCAAGTCGGTCTTCGTGGTCGGCGTGGTCGGCGTGCTGGCGATGTTCTTCGGCTGGTTCCGTTCGGTCATCCGCGAATCGCTGGCCGGCGACTACAACCAGCAGGTGGACACCTCGTTCCGCATGGGGATGATGTGGTTCATCTTCTCCGAGGTGATGTTCTTCGGCGCGTTCTTCGGCGCGCTGTTCTACATCCGCATGTTCTCGGTACCGTGGCTCGGTGGCGAAGGCCATGGCGTGCTGACCCACCAGTTCCTGTGGAGCGACTACACCGCGGCCTGGGGTGCCAACGGCGGCAACGGCCCGGCGAAGATCGGCGGCGCGTTCGAAACGGTGCCGGCCTGGGGCCTTCCGCTGCTGAACACCCTGATCCTGCTGACCTCCAGCGTCACCGTGACGATTGCCCACCACGCCCTGCGTGCAGGGCATCGCGGCCGGATCCTGCTGTTCCTCGGCCTGACCGTGCTGCTGGGCGCCACCTTCCTGTACTTCCAGGCACACGAGTACATCGAGGCCTACCACGAGCTCAACCTGACCCTGGGCAGCGGCGTCTACGGTTCGACCTTCTTCATGCTGACCGGCTTCCACGGACTGCACGTGACGCTGGGTACGATCATGCTGGCAGTGATCTGGCTGCGCGTGCTGAAAGGTCATTTCAGCAAGGACCATCACTTCGGCTTCGAGGCGGTGGCCTGGTACTGGCACTTCGTCGACGTGGTGTGGCTGGGCCTGTTCATGTTCGTCTATATCCTCTGAGCGTCGTTCCGCGCTCGGTTGCAACGGCCCGCCACTGGCGGGCCGGTTCGTTTCCGGGCGGCGGAATGTACGCGTCGGTGCCACACTGCACGCGTCCGCGTTCGCCGGGGGAGGCATGAACACAGGTCACTTCACCTCCATCGTGCACGCAGCGCTGGCGCAGGCGGGCTTCACGCCGCCAGCGCGGAACGAGGGCCGCACCATCGTGTTCGCGTGTACGCCGCTGGTGGCGCAGGTCACGCACGCGCAGGCCGTGCTGGATGCCGGCGAAGCCCAGCGTGCGGCACGTTTCCGTTTCGACCGTGACCGTACCCGCCATGTCCTGGCTCATGCGGTCTGGCGTATCGCGCTTGCCACGTGCCTGGACGTCGCGCCGGCCGCGGTTCCGCTGTTGGCGACGCCGTCGGGACAACCGACCCTGCCCGGTACGGGGCTCAGCACCAGCCTCAGCCATGCCGGCGACTGGGCTGCGGTGTCGATCTGCGCTGATGAAACCAGCGGCATCGACATCGAGCAGCAGCCCTCGCGGGTGCGCCTGGCGGAGATGGCCGAGGTTGTCTGCACGCCCGCCGAGGCCACGCGAGTGATGGCGCTGGACGTGGCTGCGCGCGAGCACGCGCTGTTGGTGCTGTGGACGCGCAAGGAGGCGCTGTTGAAAGCCTTCGGCGTGGGGCTCGGCGTGGACCCGGCGCGCTTCGATGCCGGTGCGACCGAACCCGTTGCCCCTCCCCCGACGGCTGCCGACATGCCTTCGTGCCGGGCTCTCCCGCTGGATCTGCCGACCGGTCTGGTGGGGGCCGTGGCGCTGCCCGTCGGGAGCAAACTGGTCGGCCAGCACGGCCTGGAGTGGGTCTGAGCCTCACCGAAGGAATGTTTGGCGCCAGACCGCCCACCAGCTTTCAGATTTGTGACAAATACGGTTGTATTGAATACGGTTTTCGTGTATATGTGCATGCCCGCCGCCAGGCGGGGCGCGCGCCAAGCGGCGCCGTCGGTTCGCCATGCTGGCTGGAGTGGCAGGGTTGGGGGGATGGAGATGTTTCGCTTTCTGCGTCGAAAAGCCAACCGCTGGCTGTTGCTGCTGGCGGCCGTGGACATGGTGCTGCTGGGCTTTTCGCTCAACGCCGCCATGTACCTGCGCTATTTCAATCAGCCCGCCGACCTAGCCCAATTCTCCCGCCACATGCCCGAGCGCTCGCTGGCGTTCGCCGTGATCATGCTGCTGGCGATGGTCGCCCTCGGCCACTACCAGTCGCACATGCGGACCAGCTGGTTCGGCGTGTTGGCGCGCCAGAGCGTGGGTTTCGTGCTCGGTGGCGTGGGCGTATTCATCATGTATTACCTGCTGCCGCAGGCCTATGTCGGCCGTGGCGTGCTGACCATCGCGCTGGTGCTGTCCTTTGCCTTGATGATGGGGTTCCGGCTGGTGTTCCTGCGCCTGGTGGACGCCGTGGTGTTCCAGCGGCGGGTGCTGATCCTGGGGGCGGGCAAGCGCGCCTCGCAGATCCAGACGCGCATGCGTCGCCACGCCGACCGGATCGGCTTCAACGTGGTGGGCTTCGTGCCGCGAGAGGGGGAGGAGGCGCAGGTCAGGCCGGAGTTCCTGGTGGCGCCCGAGGGCCCGCTGGTGGACTGGGCGCTGCACCGCCAGGTGGACGAGATCGTGGTCGGGGTCGACGACCGGCGCGGCGGCCTGCCCATGCGCGACCTGCTGGAATGCCGCCAGAACGGCATCGACGTGACCGACCTGGCGACCTTCTTCGAACGCGAGTCCGGCCGCGTGCAGCTGTCGTTGACCGATCCTTCCTGGCTGGTGTTCTCCGGCGGCTTCGATGCCACTCCGCTGCGCCGATTCAGCAAGCGCTGCTCCGATCTGCTGATCGCCGCGCTGGTACTGCTGCTGACCTGGCCGCTGATGCTGCTGGTGGCGCTGGCCATCCGCATCGAGTCCGGGGCCGGCCAGCCCATCCTCTACCGGCAGGAACGCGTCGGCGCGCGCGGCAAGACGTTCCAGCTGATCAAGTTTCGCAGCATGCGCACCGACGCAGAACTGGACGGCATCGCCCGCTGGGCGAACAAGGATGACGACCGGGTGACCCGGGTGGGTCGCTTCACGCGCAAGGTGCGCCTGGACGAACTGCCACAGTTGTGGAACGTGCTCAAGGGCGAGATGAGCTTCATCGGCCCGCGGCCCGAGCGACCGCAATTCGTGATCGATCTCGGTCAGAAGATCCGTTACTACGATCTCCGCCATTGCCTCAAGCCCGGTCTGGCCGGCTGGGCGCAACTGCGCTATCCGTATGGCGCGTCCGAGGCCGATGCCGAGGAAAAACTCAAGTACGACCTGTACTACGTCAAGAACCACAACCTGCTGTTCGACCTGCTGATCCTGTTCCAGACGGTCGAAGTGGTGCTGTTCCGCCGCGGCGCGCGCTGATCGGCGGTTTCCTCCCCGGGCGGCGGCCGGCGCGCCCGTCGCGTCGGCCCGGCAAGCCCGAACCCCCTTCCTGAACCTGCGGCGTGGTTGGCGCGTCATAGCTGCCAAGTCCGCTATGACGCCGCATTGTGTGGTGATACGCTTTCCGGGCAAGGGGCGTTCAGGATAATCAGCCACCCACCTCGAACCGCCGGTTTGGCGAGGCTGGGTCGTTGGCATCGGCCTACCTATGGATTCCCCCCATGTCCCGTACCGATCAGATTGCGCCGAACGGCAGGCCTGCAGCATCGCCCCGGGGCGGTGACGCGCCCCTCCCGTCATCCCTGCGCCCGCAACGCAGGCGTACCGCGCTGCTCGGTGGCGGTGTGGTGCTGATGCTGCTGTTCACTGCGGTATCGCTGTTGCTGGCCCGTGATGACGAACCGCGACCGCTGACTTCCCGCCCGACGGCCGCCGCGCCGGCGCCTGCCAGGCGGCCGGCGGCTCCCGCCAAGCCTTCGCCGCTTGCCGCGGAGAAGCTCCGACATACCGCTGACGCCCAGGTTCCCGCCACCGTCGCGGCGGCATCGCGCCGACGCGTGGTCCGGGTCGATGCCGCCGCGGTGGCACCGCCGGCGAAAGCGCCGCGTGCGCTCCCACGCGCGACGACGACCGAAGCGACGCCCCGCTTGATCACCCGCGTTGCCGGTGCGCGGCCGCTGCTGGAGCCCGCCGGTGTCTCCTCACACAGCACCGCTGCAGGGCATGCGGTCGGCGTGCCGGCCGGCCTGGCCGGCACGCCGACGGGCCGCGATTCGGCGGTGCGGGGCGCGCCGCAGGCAGCCGCGTTCAGCGCCGTGCCGGTGCAGCCGCAAGCCGTGACGCTGGCGGCGCATCCGCGGCTGCTCCTGGACTCCTCCGCGCTGACCGCGCTGCGCCAGCGCGCCGCGGCGAATACGCCGCAGTGGACCGCGCTGAAAGCCACCTGCGATTCCTACATCGGCGGCACGGTGGAGTATCCCACCGGCAATCAGTATCCCGACAAGCCGAATCTTGGCTCGGGCTACCAGGGTGAATCGTATCTGCCGGCGCTGCTGGCCGAGGGCATGTGCTACCAGGTGCTGAAGTCCAGCAATGCATCGGCCGCCGCGCCCTATGGCGCCAAGGCGGTCGACATCCTGATGAAGATGTCGATGCCGTACCCGGGCAGCAACGGCTGGGATCCCTGCACCGACAGCGGCTACGGCATCCGCTTCTACGGCGTGGGTTACGGCCTGGGCTACGACTGGGTCTACGACCTGCTGACCGCGTCCCAGCGCACCCAGATCTACACCGCCGCGAACGCGTGGATCGCCGCTTGGGAAAAATCCGGCGGATGTGCCGCGTTTGCCTATGAAGGCAATCCCATCGGCAATTACTACGCCGGTTACTTTCACGCCAAGGCGGTGATCTCGCTGGCTACCTATGACGAGAATCCCAGCGCGCCGGCGCAGTGGACCGACTGGCTGAGCAACCAGTTCGGCGCGCGGGTGCAGCCGTACTATCGCCTGCACATGCTCGGTGGCGGCTGGCCGGAGGGTTACGGCAACTACGCGCCGCTGAGCATCCTCAACATGAGCCTGCCCGCGCGTGAGGTGAAGACCGCCACCGGACAGGACCTGCTGCATGCCAGCGCGCCGTACACCTTCCCGCTGGACAGTGCCGACTACTCGATGCATTTCACCTGGCCGTCGCTGGTCTACTTCGACGACCGCGACGACAACCACTCCAACGGCGATCCCTCTTCACCGCCGCCGGGCGCGACCCCGGTCGGCATGTTCCAGCAGATCATCGGTGCGTTGAGCTACTGGCAATCGCCCAAGCTCGCGGTGTTCAACCAGTACCTCGCGGCGGTCGATCAGGCCACCGGCGGCTACAGCGAGGCTCCGGCCTGGCTGCAGTTCTTGGCGATCGATCCGAATGCGCCGAAGGCGGCGCTGACCACCTTGCCGCTGTCCTATTTCGCGCCGGGCATGAACGCCGTCTCGGCGCGCTCGGATTGGACCACCGCGGCCAGCTGGATGTCGTTCCGCGCCGGCCCCTACACCAACAACCCCGCCGCCGGGCACGAGTTCTTCGACCAGGGCAGTCTTGCCCTGGTGCGCGGGGGCTCGCCGTTGCTGGTGAACGCCGGCGGCTGGCTGGTGCACGAGCCCGGCGGCAATGCCGACGAAACCAAGATCTTCAACGACAACTACGGCGATCTCGACGGCACGCCATACTCGGGCAACCGCCAGCTGTACAACGTCTTCTATGTGCGCAGCATGAGCGGCAGTTCCGTGGCGCAGCGTTTCGGCCAGGGCGCCTATACCACCGAAGACGACAACGTGCGCACCAAGGTGTCGGCCTACGAGGAAGGCGGCGGCTATGTCTACATGCTGGCCACCCACCTGGAGGACATGTACCGCAGCTTCTCGGCCGGGCCGGCCGTGTCGGCGTGGTCGCGGCAAATCGTCTACCTGCGCCCGAACCGCTTCGTCGTCTACGATCGCACGACCGAAGGCAGCGCGACTTATGATCAGTACATGGCCTGGCATTTCCCGGCCAACCCGACCGCCGGCAGCGCGCCGGCCGGGCAGAACCGGTTCGACGTCACCTACAGCGGCAAGTACATGGGAGCGATGACCACCGTGCTGCCTGCCGGCACCAAGACGACGACAGTGGGCATGTATCCGGGCGACAACCCGGTCAAGGCGTGGCAGGTGCAGGTGCGCCCGGCCGACACCAAGACCAGCCAGCAGTGGCTGACGGTGTTCGATCTGTCCGGCACCGCGGCCAAGGTGGCCACGGCCAGCCCGGTGACGGTGAGTCAGGGTGGCATCGTCGGCGTGGAACTGCTCGCCAGCGACGGCAACAGCGTGGTGGTGAGCAGCAGCGGAGCCGCAGGTACCCCGCTCAGTGGTGGCATCGTCTACGGAGTGCAGCCGTTGTCGGCCTACCACGTGGTCACCGATCTGGTGCCTGACACCGGCTACACGGTGACCACCTCGGCCAATGCCGGCCTGCGCAACGTCAACATCAGCGTGGGTGGTACCACCATGAGCAGCGACAAGGGCGTGCTCAGCTTCTACGTGACGACCGACGGCACGGTGCAAGGCAACCCGCCGCCACCGCCGACGCCGGTTTACGTCCCGGTGCCGATCAGCTCGCTGCCGGTCCCCGGTTTTCCGGCGCCGTACAAACCCGGCGGTTGAGTCGGGCCGCGACCGGCGTTAGTACCGGTCGCGGCTGACGCCCCTCCGTGCCGTGATCGCCGTCGATCAGGGGCGGTCCGGCGCATCGCGCGCTCACTGGCCCCGCGGCGCGCCGCCGTGCGCGGTGACATGCAGCGGGTACAGCGGCGAGCTGTACCAGTCGACCACCTTGCCGTCTTCAAAGCGCACCCACGACGGGCCATACTCCCATCGCTGGTCGCTGGGCATCAGGGTGGGTTCGCCTTCGATGCTGCGCACGCTGGCGGCATCCATGCCCAAACCCCACGCCGGCTGTGCCGCCGGCCGCTCCGCCAACGGCGTCGGCGCGGCGTGATGCACGATTTCGGCGGGCGGGGCAGCGGGCGGCGAGGGCGGTTCGCCCGGCCACAGCAGCCACACCGCGATGGCGGCGGCCGGCAGCAACAACCAGCGGCGGGAGCGCCGCCGGCTCGTGCGTACCCGCGGCGCCACCGCTGCCGGCCCGGCCTCGCCCGCCGGTGATGGGGACGGCCGCACACTTGCCGCGCCGGGCAAACGGCCGTGCGCGCGATGGAACTCCATCGCCATGCCGTACATCGCGGTGAGCTGTTGCAGCCGTTGCGCGGCCACGCCGTGCGGATCATCGCTGCGGCGATCGGGGTGCAGGACCGCCACGCGGCGTCGATAGGCATGCTTGAACTCGCCCAGGCCACAGCCCGGTTCGAGGTCAAGCAGCCTGTAGAGGTCCAGGAAATCGGTCTCGCGCGCCACGTCGTGCTTCTCCCCAATGCTGCGAGCCGGGTCGCCCGTCGCGCACCCTCGTTCATGCCGCCGTTCTGCGGGACTATACCTGTTCGGCGCGGAGGGCAGGGCGCGCCAGCGGGCGCTCGTGCTAGCGTGGCGCACCGGTGGCGGAGGGAGGAGCAACGATGTCCAGGGGACTGTCCGCAAGCCTGCGTGGCGTTGCGCTCGGCGTGGCCGAATTGCCGGGCGTGCGCCTGCTCGCGCGGCCGCTCTACCGGCGCCTGTTCGCCAGCGACGTGTTGCCCGGCAATGCCTACGGTGGCGTGTTCGCCAGTGTCGAGGCGGCGCGTGCCGGGGCGCCGGCTTCGTTGCCGACCAGCTACGACCAGCCGCAATCGGGCGAGCTCTACGCCGACCGGCTGGAGCGCGTGCAGATCGTGGATTACCCGGTGCTGTTCTGGCTCTCGCAGCTGTTTGCCGCCGATGCGCGGAAACTGTTCGACCTGGGCGGCAATGTGGGCACCAGCTATTTCGGTTTCCGCCACCACCTGCCGTATCCCGATGACCTGCGCTGGCTGGTGCACGATGTCCCCGCCGTGGTCGCGGCCGGACGCGCGCTGGCCGAGCGAGAGGACGGCGCCGGCAAGCTCGGCTTCACCGATTCGCCGCAGGACGCCAACGGCTGCGACGTGCTGCTCTGCAGTGGCGTGCTGCAGTACCTCGATTATTCGCTGCCGGAGCTGCTGCGGCCGTTGCGCGAGCCGCCGCGCCACGTGCTGGTCAACGTGACGCCGCTGCACCCCGAGCGCAGCTTCGTGACCCTCCAGCGCGTCACCCGACGCCGGGTCGGCATTGCCAACTGCCCATATCGGGTGTCCGCGCTGGATGCCTTCATCGAAGAGTTTGCGGCAGCCGGCTATCGTGTGGTCGATCACTGGTCGACGACCGAGCGTCACATGCGCATTCCGTTCGAACCCGCCTGCTCGGTCGACCGCTACCACGGCTTCTGCTTCCGCCGCGACTGAGCTTGCGGGGCGTCGGGGTGCGGGGCACACTGCCGCTTCGATCCCGCGGCGCAGCTTGCGGATCGCGGGAGGGGGCATGTCGGGTCCATCGTCCAAGTGGCTGGAAGTCGCCTGGGATCAGTTCGATCCCTGGCGGATACAGGGTGTGCGGCATCATCTGGCGGCGCACCCCGCGTTGCAGTTGCCGGCCCTGGTCGAGCTGGGCAAGCGGCTGGAGGCGCGTGGCCGCGTGCGCTCGCACAGCGGCGACGCCACGGCGGGCACGTCGTTCAACGAGGCCCCCCGCCTGCACCCCAACGCCAAGGGTGTCGAGGCGACGCTGAGCGATATCGAGCATGCCGCGGCATGGACTTCGCTGCTCAACGTGCAGTCCGACCCGCAGTACCGCGCCGTCGTCGACGAGGTGCTCGATTCGATCCGGCCGCAGGTGGAGGTGGTCGACCCGGGCATGTGCTATCGCGCCGGCTGGATCTTCCTCACCTCGCCGAGGGCGGTGACGCCGTTCCACATGGACAAGGAACACAATTTCATCCTGCAGGTACAGGGCCGCAAGCGCATCTACGTCTGGGACCATCGCGACACGCAGGTGGTCAGCGAGCATGCGCGCGACCGTTTTCACCGCACCCATTCGCGCGAGCTGCTGCAGTGGCGCGAGGAGTATCGCGAGCGCGCGCAGGTGTTCGAGCTGGAACCCGGGATGGGCGCGTACATGCCCTCGACCAGCCCGCACATGGTCGAGAACGGGGATGGCCCGTCGATCACCATGAGCTTCACCTACTACACGCGGTCGACGCGGCGCGACGCCCTGCTGCATCGCACCCACGACATGCTGCGCGGTCGGGGTTGGGTGCCGCCAGTGGTGGGTCGCTTCCCGCTGTTCGACGCCGCCACGCTGGCGGCCGGCGGCCTCTACACCGGCGCCAAGCGGCTGGCGCGGCGACTGGCCGGCGCGTCCGTCGATTCGGATGCCGCGCCGTACGCCAAAGTCGGCGATTCGTGATGTCCGGGCGGTCGCGTGGCGGTCGCCGGGCCTGGCGGGTGCTCATGCTGGCCTGCATTCCGCTGACCGCGGCAGGCGTCGACGGGCCGGTTCCTCCGGTGCCCGCGCCGCCGGCGCTCGGCGTCCACACCCTGCTGGCGCAGGCCGATCACCGCGGCCGCCGTCCTGCCGTGACCGTGCCGCTCGACACGGCACCCACGGGCAGTGCGTTGCTGGTGCTCAATGGCGGCTTTGCCAGTAACGCGGTGCCGCCGACCGACAGCTATGGGCGGCACTGGACCCAGGTCGGCCCCACCGCCGTCTACGACGGCTACCAGGGCCGCTTCGACGTGAAGGCCTACGTGTCGCTGGCCGGCCCCGGCGGTCCGCACCACACGGTCAGCATCGACAAGCCGGGCGAGCCCGACCGCGAGATCACCATTCCCTTCGTGGAGATCCGCCACGCCGCCGTGCTGCAGGATTTCGCCCAGAATTACCCCGCGCCGACCTTGACCCAGCGCATCGCGGGCAAGCTCAAGCGCACGCTGGAAGGCATGCTCTCCGAACCGGACGACCGCTTCAGCGTGACCAGCGGCGAGGTCGCCACGACCGGGCCGGCCACCTTGATCGCGGTGTGGTGGGGTGACGGCAACGTGCGCCAGATGAGCGCGGTGCCGGACAACGGTTTCACGGTGATCGACAGCTATCTGCAGTTGCCGCCGATCAGCGGCGTGCAGTGCGCGGTGGCCTACCGTCAGGTCGACCGTGCCGGCACCTATCGGGTGAGCTGGAGTGGCAGCCCGCGCCAGCGGGCGATCCTGTGGCTGTTTGCGTTCCAGTCCGCCGCTGCGCCCTAGCTTTGCTGCATAGCACACAGGCATCTAGAATGGCGTGTTCTGTTGCACAGTTCTGCACGATTTTGCGCTAATCTTGTCGTCCAGGGGCTGGTTTGGTGACGACGCGACAAGCGGGCGCCTCCAGGCAGTTCCGCTGGGCAGATGCCGGTCGATCCGCGATGCCTCGCGAACGATGCGCATCCTGCCCGAAGGAGATCGGCGAGTGTCGTGGCGGTCATCGCCGCCCCGACCAGGAGGGGGCGGTGGGCGCGGCATCCAATCCAGTGGCAATTGACGACGGCGTGTCGTTGCTGGACGTGCTGCCGGGCATCGCGCCTGTCGGCGACGAAGCCTGGCAAAGCCGCCGCGTACCGCTCGACGAAGCATTGGTTGCGCGCGTGGCGGCGATGGACGCGGTCGATCCCGCGCGCACTGCGCTGACCCTGTTGGCCGCGTTGGCCCTGGTCGAGGCGCGACTGACCGGCGCCGAGTCCGCCGTGGCGACACTGCACCAGGCCGGACGCATCCGGCAGCTGACCGTGCCGGTGCCTCGCGGCGCGCAGCGCAAGGCGTGGCTGGAAGGCGTGCTGTCCGCGCCGGGCGAGTCGGTGGCTCCGGCCACGGTCGCGTGGATGGTGCTGCACGACACGGCGGTACCGGGCGACGCCGCCGCGCTCTCCACCTGGCGCATCGATCGCGATACCGCTGCCCTCGAACTGCGCTGGCGCAGTCCGCTGACCGCGGCCAGCGTGGAGCTGCTGGCCGGTGGCGTGCAGCGCGCATGGGCGGGCCTGCTCGACGAAGGCGAGGCCAGCCTCGCCGAACTGGATCTGCTTGTCCCGGCCGAACGCCAGCGCTTGCTGGTGCAGTGGAATGACACCACGGTGCCGCGCAACCGCGGCGACAGCGTGTCCGCCTTGTTCTCCCGCACCGCCGCCGCACATGCCGACGCACCGGCGGTGGTCGAGGACGGACGCGCCCTGAGCTATGCCCGGCTCGATGAGCGGTCCAGCGCCTTGGCCCGGCATCTGCGCGATGTCGGCGTCGTGCCCGGCGACATCGTCGGCGTCGCGCTGGAGCGCTCGGCGGCGGCGCTGGTGGCGATCCTCGGCGTGCTCAAGGCCGGCGCGGCCTATCTGCCGCTCGACCGCAACTACCCGCCGGAGCGGTTGGCGTTCGCGCTGGCCGATGCGGGCGCGCGGATGGTGCTGGTGGCGTCGACGTCGTCGTCACCGTCGTTGCCCGAGGGCGTGGCGTGCGTGGCGCTGGATGCCGTCGAGTCCGCACCCGCGCCGCACGACGCGCCGCTGCCTGCGGTCGACGGCAATGCGCTCGCCTACGTGATGTACACCTCCGGCTCCACCGGCACGCCCAAGGGCGTGGCGATCGCCCATCGTTCGATCATCCGACTGGTATGCGGCGTCGACTACGTGCGGCTGGATTCGGACACGCGCATGCTGCACGCCGCGCCGCTCGGTTTCGATGCGTCGACCCTGGAAATCTGGGGCGCGCTGTTGAACGGCGGCCGCGTGGTAGTCCATCCCGAAACGATCCCCACCGCCGCCGGCCTGGCCGCAACCATCGCCGGCGAAGGCGTCAGCACGGCGTGGCTGACCTCGTCGCTGTTCAATGCGGTGGTCGACGAGGAGCCGCGTCGGCTCGACGGGCTGCGCCAGTTGCTGATCGGCGGCGAGGCGCTGTCGGTCGACCACGTGCGTCGCGCGCTGGCCGCGTTGCCCGGCGTGGAGATCATCAACGGCTACGGCCCGACCGAGTGCACCACGTTCACCTGCACCTGGCCGATCCCGCGCGACCTGCCTGCCGACGCGCGCTCGGTGCCGATCGGTCGGCCGATCGCCGACACCCGCGTGTACGTGATGGGCGCCGCCGGTGAGCTGCTGCCGACGGGTGTGGTCGGCGAGTTGTACGTCGGCGGCGCCGGCGTGGCGCGCGGCTATCTCGGGCGCGAGCAGCTGACCGCCGAGCGTTTCGTGGCCGATCCGTTCGGCGGCGCCGACGATCGGCTGTATCGCACCGGCGACCTGGTGCGCTGGCGCCATGATGGCGTGCTGGAGTTCGTCGGGCGCCGCGACGGCCAGGTCAAGATCCGCGGCTACCGCATCGAGACCGGCGAGATCGAGGCGGCGCTGCTGCGCCAGCCCGGCGTACGCGCTTGCGCCGTCGTGTTGCGCGACGACCCGCCGCTGGGCAAGCGCCTGGTGGCCTATGTGGCGCCCGCCGCCGCCCGTCCCGACCTGCCGGCGTTGCGCCGCGGCCTGGCCGCCGAACTGCCGGAGTTCATGCTGCCGGCCGCCTGGGTGGTGCTGGACGCGCTGCCGGTCACCGCCAACGGCAAGCTCGACCGCGCCGCGTTGCCGGCACCGGGCAGCGCGCGGCCGGAGCTGGCCGCGGCCTACGAGACTCCGGTGGGCGAGGCGGAGACACGCCTGTGCGCGGCGTTTGCCGCCAGCCTCGCGCTGGACAAGGTGGGCCGCCGCGACAATTTCTTCGAGCTGGGCGGCAGCTCGCTGCTGGCGGTGCGGTTGGTCGATCGCTTGCGTCGCGACGGCGATGCCACGCTGGACGTGCTGACCTTCTTCCGCGATCCCACGCCGCTGGCGCTGGCCCGTCACCGCGATCACGCCGGCGCCGACGGCATCGAACCGGCGCGGCTGGCCCGCCCCCGTTCCGCCGGCGCGCACGCCGGCGCCGAACCGATCGCGATCATCGGCATGAGCGGCCGCTTCCCCGGGGCCGCGGACATCGAGAGCTTCTGGCAGAACCTGTGCGAAGGGCGCGAGTCGATCACCCGTTTCGCGCCGGGCGAGCTCGACCCGTCGATTCCGGCCAGCCTGCGCGACGACCCGGCCTACGTCCCCGCACGCGGCGTGATCGACGGCGTGGAGCTGTTCGACGCCGCGTTCTTCGGCATCAGCCCGCGCGAGGCGGAGTTGATGGATCCGCAGCAGCGGCTGTTCCTGGAGTTGTGCTGGGAGTGCCTGGAACGCGCCGGCCATGCGCCCGGCGCACAGGACGGTCCGGTCGGCGTGTTCGCCGGCATGTACAACGCGACCTATTTCCAGCATCACGTCAGCGCGCATCCCGACCAGGTCGAAAAGCTCGGGGCGTTCCAGGTCATGCTGGACAACGAGAAGGATTTCATCGCGCCGCGGGTCGCGCACAAGCTCGATCTCACCGGCCCGACGGTGAGTGTGCATACCGCCTGTTCCACCTCGCTGGTGGCGATCTGCCAGGCAATGGAGAGCCTGCGCAACGGCCAGTGCGAGATGGCGCTGGCCGGCGGCGCCTCGATCACCTGCCCGCCGCGCAGCGGCTATCTGTTCCAGGACGGCGCCATGCTGTCGCCGGACGGCCACACGCGCAGCTTCGACGCCGAGGCACGCGGCACGGTGTTCAGCGATGGCGCGGCGGTGGTGCTGCTGAAGCGGCTGGCCGACGCGCAGGCCGATGGCAACCCGATCATCGCGGTGATCCGTGGCGGTGCGATCAACAACGACGGCGGCACCAAGGCCAGCTTCATGGCGCCCAGCAGCGAGGGCCAGGCCGCGGTGGTCGCGATGGCCCAGCGCAACGCCGGCGTCGACGCGCGCAGCATCTCCTACGTGGAGGCGCACGGCACGGCCACGCCGATCGGCGATCCGATCGAGGTCGAGGGCCTGGTCAAGGCGTTCCGCCGCGACACGCCAGATACCGGTTTCTGCCGCCTCGGCTCGGTCAAGAGCAACGTCGGCCACCTGGTGATCGCCGCCGGCGCGACCGGGGTGATCAAGACCGCGCTGGCGCTGGCCGAGCGGCGGATTCCGCCGAGCCTGCATTACGCTGCGGCCAATCCGGCGATCGACTTCGCCCGCTCGCCGTTCGTGGTCAACGATCGCCTGCACGACTGGACCAGCGCCCCCGGCGTGCCGCGCCGCGCGGGCGTGAGCTCGTTCGGCGTGGGCGGCACCAACGCGCACGTGGTGCTGGAAGAAGCGCCGGCGCCGGCGCCGGGCGAGCCGATCGCCGGGCCGCAGTTGCTGTTGCTGTCGGCGCGCACGGCCACCGCGCTGGGCGCGGCAGCCACCCGGCTCGGCGCACACTTGACTGCGGCGCCCGACCTCGAGCTTGCCGACGCGGCGTGGACGCTGACGGTCGGGCGCAAGGCCTTCGCCCATCGGCTGGCCGTGGTCGCCGATGACGCCCTCAGCGCCGGCGCGCAGCTGGCCGGCGCGGAAACCGCCGCGGCAGCGGCCCGCAGCGCGCCGGCGCAGGCGAGCGACGTGGTGTTCCTGTTCCCTGGCCAGGGTGCCCAGTACGCCGGCATGGGGCGCGCGCTGCATGCCAGCGAGCCGGTGTTCCGCGACGCGTTCGATGCCTGCGCCGAGGCCTTGCGCGAGAAGGGCGGTTTCGATCTGGCCGCGCGCGTATTCGCCGATGACCCGGCGGCGCTGCTGCCCACGGCAGTGATGCAGCCGGCGACGTTCGCCATCGAGTACGCGCTAGCGCAGTGGTGGATGAGCCTGGGCCTCAGGCCGGCGGCGATGATCGGCCACAGCGTGGGCGAGTTCGTGGCGGCCACGCTGGCCGGCGTGTTCAGTCTGCGCGACGCGATCGCGCTGGTCGCGCGGCGCGGCGCGCTGATGCAGGCGCAGCCGGCTGGCGCGATGCTGTCGGTGCGCCTGCCGCTGGATGCGCTGCAGGTGCGGCTGCCGGTCGAGCTGGCGCTGGCGGCGGAGAACGCGCCGGGCGCCTGCGTGGTGGCCGGCCCGGCCGGCGCGATCGAGAACTTCCGCGCGGTGCTCGAAGCCGACTGCATCGCCGCGCGCCTGCTGCAGACCTCGCACGCCTTCCATTCGGCGATGATGGAGCCGGTGCTGGCGCCGTTCCGCGAGGCGCTCGCCGCCGTCGAGCTGGGTCGTCCGCAGTTGCCGCTGGTGTCGACCGCGCTGGGCGACTGGCTCGACGCCACGCGGGCCGGCTCGATCGATTACTGGACGCAGCATCTGCGCGTGCCGGTGCGCTTCTCCAGCGCGCTGGCGCGGGTGCTCGACGCACCTTCGCGCGTGCTGCTGGAAGTGGGCCCGCGCCACACGCTGACCACGCTCGCCCGCCAGCAACTGGGTGCCGCACGCGAGCGCATCGTCGCCGTGCCCAGCCTGGCCGATGCGGCGGATGCGGAGCGCGCCGCCTTGCTGCAGGCCGCGGGCCAGCTGTGGTGCCGCGGCGTGGCGCTGGATCCGACTCGACTCGACCATCGCGCGCGCCGTCGCCGTGTGCGCCTGCCCACCTATCCGTTCGAACGCCAGCGTTGCTGGCTGGATGCCGCACCGGCCGCGTCGCCGGCGCCGTCGTTCGTCATGCCGATACCCGTCGCCGCCGCGCCTGCGGCCGAGGAAGCCCCCATGCCGCAAGTCGCCACGCCCGTCGATCGCCGCCCCCGGCTGGTGAACCAGCTCAAGGCGGTGTTCGAGGACATCACCGGGATCGAGCTGGACGATGCCGACAGCACCAGCAACTTCATCGAGCTCGGGCTGGACAGCCTGATGCTGACCCAGGTCGCGCTGCACCTGTCGCGGGTGTTCCCGGTCAAGGTGACGTTCCGCCAGTTGATGGTCGACCACGCCAGCCTGGACCGGCTGGCGGCGTTGCTGGACGAGCAGATGCCACCGGACGCGCCGGCGGCGCCAGTCGCCGCGCCGGTCGCCGCCCCCGTGGCTGCGCCGACGCTCGCCGCGCCAACGCTTGCCGTGCCGGCGCTGCCGACGGCGGGAGCGGGCGGCAACGACTACGTGCGTCACGTGATCGACCAGCAGATGCAACTGATGGCGCAGCAGCTGGCCTTGCTCGGGGGAACGGCGAGCGCCGCCGCACCCGTCGCGCCCGCACCGCAAGCGGCACCGCCGGCCAGCGTGGCAATGCCGCCGCCAGCGGCACCCGTATCGACCAGCGCGGATCGCGACGAGGAGGCGGCGCTGGCGCACACGCGCTACGACGTCAAGAAGGCGTTCGGCGCGATCGCACGCATCGACAACGGCCAGCTGGAACTGTCCAGCCACCAGCGCGAGCGACTGGACCGTTTCATCGAGCGCTACGTGGCGCGCTCGCGCAAGTCCAAGCAGTACACCGAGGCGCAGCGCCCGCACATGGCCGATCCGCGCGTGGTGAACGGGTTCCGCCCGTTGACCAAGGAGATCGTCTACCCGCTGGTGGTCGAGCGTTCCAAGGGTTCTCGCCTGTGGGACCTGGACGGCAACGAATACGTGGATGCGCTGAACGGCTTCGGCATGAGCCTGTTCGGCTGGCAGCCGGATTTCGTGCTGGAGGCGATCCGCCGCCAGCTCGATCTCGGCTACGAGATCGGCCCGCAGCATCCGCTCGCCGGCGAAGTGGCGCGGCTGGTGTGCGAAGTCACCGGACACGACCGCGCCGCCCTGTGCAACACCGGTTCGGAAGCCGTGCTGGGTGCGCTGCGGGTGGCGCGCACGGTCACCGGGCGCAGCACCGTGGTGCTGTTCAGCGGCTCCTACCACGGCATCATCGACGAGGTGATCGTGCGCGGCACCAAGAAGCTGCGCGCGGTACCGGCGGCGCCGGGGATCATGCGCAACACGGCGGAGAACGTGATCGTGCTGGACTACGGCACGCCCGAGTCGCTGGAGATCATCCGCTCGCGTGCGAACGAACTGGCCGCCGTGCTGATCGAGCCGGTGCAGAGCCGGCGACCCGACTTCCAGCCGGTCGACTTCCTGCGCGAGGTGCGCAAGATCACCGCCGCGTCCGGCACGCTGTGCATCTTCGACGAGATCGTCACCGGCTTCCGCGCCCATCCCGGCGGCACCCAGGCGCTGTTCGGCATCCAGGCGGACCTCGCCACCTACGGCAAGGTGGTCGGCGGCGGTTATCCGATCGGCGTGATCGCCGGCAAGCGCGAGTTCATGGATGCGCTCGACGGCGGCAGCTGGCAGTTCGGCGACGACTCGGTGCCGACCGTGGGCGTCACCTATTTCGCCGGCACCTTCGTGCGCCATCCGCTGGCGCTGGCGGCGGCGCAAGCGGTGCTGCAGCACATGAAGGAGCAGGGCAGCGGCCTGCAGGAACGGCTCAACGCGCGCACCAGCGCGATGGCGGCCGAGCTCAATGCGTTCTGCGACGAAGTGGGCGCGCCGATCGCGGTCAAGCACTTCGCGTCGTTCTGGAAGACCCAGTTCCTGGAGGAACACCCGCTGCAGGATCTGCTGTTCGCGATGATGCGCAGCCGCGGCGTGCACATCCTGGACAACTTCCCCTGCTTCTTCACCTCGGCGCACAGCGAGGCGGACTTCCAGCAGATCACGCAGGCCTGGAAGGATTCGGTGATCGAGTTGCAGGAGGCCGACTTCCTGCCGCGGCGCACCGCCACCGCCCGCAACGTGATGGACGCGCGCCAGCCGCCGTTGCCTGGCGCGCGCATCGGCCGCGAACCGGACGGCCGTCCGGCATGGTTCGTGCAGGTTCCCGGGCAACCGGGCGGCTACACCAAGGTCAGTTGATCATCATGAGTATCGGAACTCCAGCCAGGGATGCGGCACTCGCCGTCGACTACGACCCCTTCGCCGACGGCACGCTGTCGCGCGTGGTGCCCAGCACCGAGCCGCAACGCGAAATCTGGCTGGCCGACCAGCTCGGCGCCGAGGCCTCGCTGGCCTACAACGAATCGGTCTCGTTGCACTTGCGCGGCGTGCTCGATGCGGTCGCACTGCATGCCGCGCTGCAATCGCTGCTGGATCGGCACGATGCGTTGCGCGCCAGCTTCGGCCCGGATGGCGAAGCCCTGTGCGTGCGCGAGCAGGTGAGCTTCGAGCTGCCGCTGCTGGATCTGTCCGCTGCCGATCCGGTGCGGCGCGAGCAGGCGCTGGAGGAGCGCCGCGCCGCGGCGGTGGAAACGCCGTTCGCGCTGGGTCGCGATCACCTGCTGCGCGGCGAGTTGCTGCGCCTGGCGCACGACGAGCATGTGCTCATCCTGACTGCCCATCACATCGTCTGCGACGGCTGGTCGTGGTGGGTGCTGGTGCGCGAGCTCGGCACGCTGTATGCGCAGCGGCTCGGCCACGCGGTGGAAGCGCTGCCGCCGGCCGAAGCGTTTGCCGACTATGCGCTGGCCCAGGCCCGTCAACCGGATGCCGCGTACGCACAGGACGAGCAGTACTGGTTGTCGCGCTACGCAGGCGAGATTCCGGTACTCGACCTGCCCACCGATCGCCCGCGCCCGGCCCGCCGCGGCTTCGCCTCCGCCCGCGAGGACTGGACGCTGGATGCGGAACTGGTCGCCGCGGTCCGCCGCTTCGGCGCGCGTCGCGGTGCGAGCCTGTTCGCTACCCTGCTCGGCGGTTTCGCTGCCTTGCTGATCCGGCTGGCGCACCAGCCGCGGGTGGTGATCGGCATCCCCACGGCCGGGCAGGCGATCGACGGCCACGATGCCCTGGTCGGTCATTGCGTCAACACCTTGCCGCTGCTGTTCGAGCCGGACTTGGACCAGCCCGCCGCGCTGGCCATCGAGCAGGCGCAAACCACCTTGCTGGACGCGCTGGAACACCAGCGCCTGACCTTCGGTACCTTGTTGCGCAAGCTGCGCATCGGGCGTGACCCGTCGCGGCTGCCGCTGGTCAGCGTGATGTTCAACATCGACCAGGCGCTGGACCACGAGGATTCGGCGTTCCCCGGCCTGCAGCTGGAGTTCGCCAGCAACCCGCGCCGCCACGAGAACTTCGAGCTGGCGATCAACGCGGTGCAGAGCCACGGCGAGCTGCGCCTGGAATGCCAGTACAACCGCGAGCTGTTCGACGGCGCCACCATCCGTCAGTGGCTGGGGCACTACCAGACCCTGCTGCAGGCGATGGCCGGCGACGAGGACGACACGGTGTTCGGCCGGCTGCCGCTGCTGGCCGACATCGAGCAGCGCAAGGTGCTGGAGAAATTCAACGCCACCCACGTCGACTATCCGGCCGGGCAGTGCATCCACGAGTTGATCGAGGCGCAGGTCGCGTGCACGCCGCAGGCTGTCGCCGTCAGGCATGAAGGCGCAACGCTGAGTTACGGCCAGTTGAACGAGCAGGCCAATCGGCTCGCCCACCATCTGCGCGCGTCCGGCGTGCGCCCCGACCAGCGCGTGGCGATCTGCGCCGAGCGTTCGCTGGAGCTGGTGGTCGGCCTGCTGGCCATATTGAAAGCCGGCGCGGCGTACGTGCCACTCGACCCGGAGTATCCCGCCGAACGCCTGGCCTGGATGCTGGAGGACTGCGCGCCGGCGGTGCTGCTGACCCAGCAGGCACTGGTGTCGCGGCTGGCTCCGCTGGCACCCACCGTGCCGCGGCTGGTGCTGGATGAGGCTGTGCCGGCATGGGCCGCGTGCGAGACGTCCAACCCGACCGCGGCGGCGGCCGGCCTGCACGACCGCCACCTCGCCTACGTGATCTACACCTCCGGCTCCACCGGCCTGCCCAAGGGGGCGATGAACGAGCATCGCGGCGTGGTCAATCGCCTGCGCTGGATGCAAGCGATGTTCGCCATCGATGCGCACGACGTGGTGCTGCAGAAGACACCGTGCAGTTTCGATGTCTCGGTGTGGGAGTTCTTCCTGCCGCTGATGAGCGGCGCGCGGCTGGTGATGGCGCGTGCCGGTGGCCATCGCGATCCGGCCTACCTCGCCGACACCATCCGGCGCGAGCAGGTCAGCACCATCCACTTCGTGCCCTCGATGCTGCACGCCTTCCTCGACCACGGTGATACCGCGGCGTGCGCCAGCCTCAAGCAGGTGATCTGCAGCGGCGAGGCGCTGCCGGCCGCACTGGCCGCGGCCTTCTTCCGCCAGTTGCCCGACGTCGGCCTGCACAACCTGTACGGCCCGACCGAGGCGGCGGTGGATGTCACCGCGTGGGCGTGCGTGGCCGGTGATGGCGCGTCAAGCATTCCGATCGGCCGCCCGGTGGCCAACACGCGCATCTACATCCTCGATGGCTACGGCCAGCCGGTGCCGGTGGGCGTGGCCGGCGAGATCTTCATCGGTGGCGTGCAGGTCGGCCGCGGCTACCTCAACCGCGAGGCGCTGACCGCCGAGCGCTTCCTGCCCGATCCGTTCGCCCATGACGCCGACGCGCGCATATACAAGACCGGCGACCTCGGTCGCTGGCGCGCGGACGGCAACATCGAGTACCTCGGCCGCAACGATTTCCAGGTGAAGCTGCGCGGCTTCCGCATCGAGCTGGGCGAGATCGAACACCGCCTCGCCACGCACCCGACGGTGGCGCAGACGGTGGTGCTCGCGCGCGAGGATCGCCCCGGTGACATGCGCCTGGTCGCCTACATCGCCGCGGCGGCCGGCGCCAGCCCCGATCCGGCGGCGCTGTCCGCGCACCTGCGCGCGAACCTGCCCGAATACATGGTGCCGTCGCATTACGTGATGTTGCCGGCGATCCCGCTGTCGCCCAACGGCAAGGTCGATCGCGCGCGGCTGCCCGCACCCGATGCGGCCACCGGCAGCGGCACGCGCGCACAGCAGGCGCCGCGCGACGAACTCGAACAGCACGTGGCCGCGGCGATGGCCGCGACGCTGGGCGTCGAGGCCCCGGGCGTGGACGACAACTTCTTCGATCTGGGCGGCCATTCGCTGCTGGCCTCGCGCTGGATCGCCCGACTCAATCGCGAACTTGGATTGAGCCTGTCCTTGCGCGCCGCGTTCGACGCCCCCAGCGTGGCCGCGATGGCGGCGGCGATCCGCGCGCTGGACGCCGATCCGGCGCAAGCGCGCCCGGCGCCGCCGGCGATCCCGCGGCTCGCCGATCGCGGCAGCGCGCCACTCTCGCTGATGCAGCAGCGCGTCTGGTACCTGGAGCAGCTCAACCCCGGTCAGGTGGTCTACCACGCGCCGTCCGCGCATCGCCTGCGCGGGCCGATGAACGTGGCCGCCTTCGGACAGGCCTTGCGCGACATGGTGCGGCGTCAGCCGACCTTGCGCACCACGATCGAGCTCGACGACAAGACTGCGGTGCAGCGCATCCACGCCGAGCTCGACGTCGCGTTGCCGCTGGAGGATCTGTGCGGCGTGGCCGCGGTCGAGCGCGAGGCCGTGCTGGCCCGGCGCCTGGAGGAACTGATTGCCGAGCCGTTCGATCTCGGCACGCCGCCGCTGTTCCGGGTGCGATTGTTCCGGCTCGATGCGCAGGAGCACGTGTTCTTCTTCATGCCGCATCACGTGATCTGGGATGGCTGGTCGTTCGACCTGCTGTACGAGGAGATGTCGGCGCTGTATGCCGCGCGTGCCGCGGACAGGGAACCCGCGTTGCCGCCGCTGGTGGTCGAGTACGCCGATTTCGCCGCATGGCATGCGCAGTGGATGCGCGGCGACGAACTGAAACGCCAGCTGGCGCACTGGCGCAAGCGTCTGGCCGGCGCGCTGGAGCCGCTGGAGTTGCCGCTCGACCGTCCGCGTCCGCCGCGGATGAGCGGTGCCGGCGCCACCGAATGGATCCACCTGCCGGCAAAGCAGGCCGCCGACATGCGCCAGCTCGGCCAGCAGGGCCAGGGCACGCTGTTCATGGTGTTGCTGACCGCCTGGTGCGTGCTGCTGCATCGGCTCAGCGGGCAGGGCGAGGTGATCGTGAACACACCCGTGCGCGGTCGCGACACGCCCGAGCTGGAGCGGGTGATGGGCTTCTTCGTCAACGCGCTGCCGCTGCGCGTGCAGCTGGAAGACGGCGCCTCGTTCCTGGACGCGCTGCAGGCGGTGCGTGGCGTGGTGCTGGATGCGTTTGCCTGTGCCGACGTGCCGTTCGAGCAACTGGTGATCGACCTCAACCTGCGTCGCGACGACAGCCGCCCGCCGCTGAGCCAGGCCATGTTCTCGTTCCAGGACGTGCGCCTGCGCCCGGGCCGCTGGGGCGACCTCGAACACCGGAACATCCCGGTGTTCCAGCACGGCGCGGCCGACGACGTCGGCCTGTGGTTCATCGAGCACGCGCAGGGGCTCTCCGGCGGCCTGACCTACAACACCGACATCTTCGACGCCCCCAGCGTGGCGCGCTGGACCGATTACCTGCGGCAGATCCTGGCGCAGGCGGTGGCCTCGCCGCAGCGTGCGCTGGGCGACTTCGAGCTGATGGACGCGGTCGAGCGCCAGCAGGTGCTCTCCGGCTGGAACGCCACCGCGATGGACTACGACCGCACGCTGGGCCTGCCCGCGCTGATCGAGCCGCAGATGCGTGCCGCGCCACGCCGCATCGCCGCCGAGTGCAGGGGCGAGCAGCTGGACTATGCCGGCCTCGACCGGGCCAGCCGCAATCTCGCGATGGCGCTGGGCCGTCACGGCCTGGGCCGCGGCGATCGCGTCGGCATCTGCGTGCCGCGCAGCCTGTCGATGCTGGTGGCGGTGTTGGGCGTGTTGCGCAGCGGCGCCGCCTACGTGCCGCTGGACCCCGGCTTCCCGCCGGATCGCCTGCACTACATGGCCGGCCATGCGCAGCTGCGGCATGTGTTGGTCACTGATGCGGCGTTGTTGCCGGCGGCGGTCGCCGAGGGTCGCGAACTGCTCGACGTCGATGCGCTGGCGGCGCAGCCGGCGGGCGAGGGCAACTTGCCCGAGGTGCACGGTGACGACACCGCCTACGTGCTGTACACGTCCGGCTCCACCGGCAAGCCCAAGGGCGTGGCGATCCTGCATCGCAACCTGGTCAACTTCCTGCTGGCGATGGCGCGCGAGCCGGGCTTCACCCAGGACGACACCTTGTGCGCGGCCACCACGCTGTCGTTCGACATTGCCGGGCTGGAGCTGTACCTGCCGCTGATCGTGGGTGGGCGCATGGTCATCACCACCGACGAGGAACAGCACGAGCCAAACCAGATGTGGGACCTGATCGGCCGCAGCGGTTGCAATGTGCTGCAGGTGACGCCTTCGGTGCTGCGTCTGCTGCAGGACACCGGACAGGATCGCGCGGTGCACCAGTTGCGCCTGTTCGTCGGCGGGGAAGCGCTGCCGCTGGTGGTGGCGCGCAACATGGCGGGCCGCTGCCGCGAGTTCTGGAACCTGTACGGACCTACCGAGACCACGATCTGGTCCACCGTGGCGCGCATCCGCCCGGACCTCGACACGGTGCCGCTGGGCAGGCCGATCGCCAACACGCGGATCTACGTACTGGACGCGCAACGCCGGCCGCTGCCGCCGGGCGTCATCGGCGAGATCTGGATCGGTGGCGACGGCGTGGCTGCAGGCTACCTGTTCCAGCCGGAGCTGACCGCCGAGCGCTTCGTCGACGATCCCTTCGTCGGCGGCACCGCACGCATGTATTGCACCGGCGACCTGGGTGCCTGGCGCCATGGCGTGCTGCATTTCCACGGGCGTGTCGACCATCAGATCAAGGTGCGCGGGTTCCGCATCGAGCCGGGCGACATCGAGTCTGCCGCCGACAGTCATCCCGCGGTGCACGAGTCCGTGGTGGTGGTGCGCCGCTTCGGCGACAACGACCTGCGCATGGTGCTGTACGTGGTGATGGACGGCGACGTCGAGGCGGGTGCCCGCGACCTGCGCGAGCACCTGCGCCAGCAGCTGCCCGCCTACATGTTGCCGCAGCACATCGAGACCCTGGCGCAGTTGCCGAAGACGCCCAACGGCAAGATCGATCGCAAGCAGCTGCCCGAACCTGTCGCCGCGGCCGTCGTGGCGCAGTCGCGGTCCAGCCAGCAGGCCGAGGCCGTGACCGTGGCCGAGACGATGAGCGACCCGCGCGAGTTGTACCTCGCCGGCCTCTGGCGCGAACTGATCGGCGTGGAGGAGATTCGCCGCAACGACAACTTCCTCGACCTCGGCGGGCACTCGATGCTGGCGGTGGAGTTCGCCAGCCGGGTGCGCAAGGAGACCGGCGTAAGCCTGCGCCTGCTGAACGTGGTTACCGGCACACTGGCGTCGCTGGCCGTCGAGTTGCCCGAAGCCGGCGCGGACTCGCCGTCGCCGGCGGAGAGTTCCCTGTGGTCGCGCCTGCGCAAGCGTCTCGGCGGGGGCTGAGGTGCAGCCTCGACCAGGGGCGTGCGCAGAACGCGTGCCATGCCCGCCTGCCGCCCGCGGCAGGTGCGGCGACTGCTACCATCGTGGCGGCCCCGCCGATGGTGCGGGGCGGGTTGGCGAGCGGATGCACGCAGGCATCCGTCCATGGGGCGCGGCACCGATCGTGATGGCCTGGCTCAGTCGTTTCTTCACCCCGAGTCACGCGCTCGATCCCGATCACGCCGAATGTTCACATTAAGCCTCATCTATCTCGCCCTCACCATCGTCCGGCCGCAGGATTTCGTGCCCGCGCTGGAGGGCATTCCGCTGCTGCCGGTGGTGCTGCTGCTGGCTTTCGCCGCGTGGATGATCCGTGCCGGCAAGAGTTTCGACGCGCCGCAGTTCCTGCTGTTGCCGGTGTTCCTGCTGGTGGGCATGGTGTCGATGGTCGCCAACCACTGGTTCGGCGGCGCGCTGGCGCTGCTGGAGAGCTTCGGCCCCATCGTGATCGCGTTCTTCGTCTTCGCCGCGGCCTGCACCACGCCGCGCCGGGTGACCATCGCGATGGCGGTGTTCGTGCTGTGCGCCTGCGTGCTGGCCCAGCACAGCATCGTGCAGGCGAACACCGGCACGGGCTGGACCGGCGTGCCGCTGGGTGAGGATGGACGCGTGCGCTACGTGGGCATTTTCAACGACCCCAACGACGTGGGCCTGCTGTTTGCCGCCACGCTGCCGATGGCGTTCTTCCTCAGCAGCGGGGGCGGTTTCCTGCGCCGGCTGTGGTGGCTGGCCGCCGCGGCGCTGCTGTTGTACGGCGTGTACCTGACCAATTCGCGCGGCGCCATGCTGGCGGTGCTGGTGGTCGGTGGCATCTTCGTGTGGCAACGCCGCGGCATGTTCACCGCCGGCGTGCTGGGCGTGCTGGGCTTGGTGGTGATGCGCCTGCTGTCCTCGCGCATGCAGGAGCTGGACCCGGACGAGTCCTCCGCGTTCGGCCGGGTGGATGCCTGGTACGAGGGCATGCACATGTTCTTCTCCAACCCGCTGCTCGGCGTCGGTCCCGGCAACTTCACCGACTACAATCAGCTCACCGCGCACAACTCCTGGATCCTGGTGCTCGCCGAAACCGGGTTTCTGGGCTACACCCTGTGGCTGGCGTTCACCAGCTACGGTTTCTGGATGATGGTGACGGTGATGCGCCATCAGCCAGAGGCGGCCGGCGAGCCGGTGCGAGCCGGCACGTGGAAGAGCGAACGGGCGATCGCGTTCACCCTGCTGCTGTCGCTGTACGGGCTGTTCGCCGCGGCGTTCTTCCTCAGTCGCAGCTACACCGTGGTGATGTACCTGCTGATCGCACTGGTGGTGGGCCATTACATGGGCGCGCGCCAGCGCTGGCCGGGCGTGCCGCTGCTGCGCCTGACCGATCACTGGATGCGCTGGCTGGCCGTGTCGGTGGCCAGCATCGTGGCGTTGTACGTCATCACCACCATCTTGCTGATCGGCTCATGAACACCCGCAGCCGCGCCTTGCGCAACACGCTGTTTTCCTCGATCGGCATCTACGTCGAGTACTCGCTGGGAATGCTGGCGGCGATCCTGATCGCGCGCCAGCTGGGACCGCAGCATTACGGCATCTACGGCCTGTTCATCTGGTTTGCCGCGATCGGCGTGGTGGCGACCAACTCGGGCATCACCACCGGCGTGATCAAGTTCGTCGCCGAGCTGCGCGGCGCCGATCAGCACGAGCTGATCGTGCCGGTGGTGCGCTACCTGCGCCGCATGCAGATGTGGCACCTGGTTGCGGTAATGGCGCTGGCGCTGGTGCTGTACCTGCTGTTCGGCGCACGCTTCGCCGCCGACCTGCACGCGACCGAATTCGTCATGCTTGTCGTCGCCGTGGCGATGCGCGCGCCGTACATGTTCAACATCGCCGTGGCCAAGGGTTTCGAGGCGTTCGATGCCACCGCCAAGGTCAGCCTGATCTCCGCGCCGCTGAACCTGCTGATGGTGGCGGCGGCGATGCTGATGGGTGCGTCGATCTTCTGGTTCCTGGTGGTCTACCTGATCTCCGGCGCGGTGTTCCTGCTCACCTCGCGTCACCAGGCGCGGCGCCTGCTGGCCAGGCATGACGGCACGCAGGCGGTGCCCGATGTGTTGCAGCAGCGGGTGCGTCGGCACCTGCGCATCGTCTCGGTCACCATCATCTTGGGCTTCCTGATTGCCAGCGACGTGGAGATCCTGTTCCTCAACCTGTTCGACAGCGCCACTTCGGCCGGCTATTTCAAGGTCGCCTACCAGCTGGCGACCGGCATCATGCTGCTGGTGCCGGGCGTGTTCGGCGCGGTACTGCTGCCGATGATGGCCAAGGCGCAGAGCCAGGGGCGCGAGGCCGGCGGCCGGCGCTTCGTCGCCGTGACCAGCTACCTGGCGTTGCTGGCGGCGCCGGTGGTGGCTTTCGGCGGCACCTTCTCCGGCGCGGTGATCGGCCTGCTGTACGGCGCGACCTATGCCGCGGCGGCGCCGGTGTTCGGTTGGTGCCTGTTCGCCTGCGCGATGGGCACGGTGACCCAGGGCGCCACCAGCCTGCTGGTCAGTGCGGATCGGCAGAACGTGGTGCTGATCCTCACCATCGTGCTGGGCGTGCTGAAGATGCTGCTCGACTACGTGCTGATCGCGCGCTTCGGGCTGTACGGTTCGGTGGCGGCCATCGTGATCCTGCTGTTCGTCATCGCCGCCTCCTACCTGACCATCGGCATCCGCATCAGCGGCGTGCAGCTGGAGTGGCTGCGCCTGCTGCGCATCGTGCTGGCCGCGGCGCTGGCCGCCGGGCTCGCCTCGCTGGTGCACGCCGCGCAGCTCGGGCCGATCCCGACCCTGCTGCTGGGCGCGTTCGTGCTGACCGCGTCCTACGCGCTGCTGACCCTGCTGCTGCAATGCTGGAGTCGCGCCGACATCGCCCAACTGCAGAGCCTGCACCAGCGCTACGCTGCCGGTCGACCGCGTCCGCTCGGTCGTCTGCTGGCGTGGGCCGGTGCCCGTGCCTGGGGGGATCCATGAAGACATCGTGGTACGAGAAGGCCTTTTCCCGCGTGCTCTACCCCCTGTGGGAGAGCGGCCTGCGCCGCCGGCACACGCTGGCCTATCTGGCCGACTACCAGCGCGACCAGTGGCTGGCGCCGGAACAGATCGCCGCCCTGCAATGGCAGCGCCTGAAGCAGTTGCTGGAGCACTGCGAGCGGACGGTGCCGTACTACCGCCAGCGCTGGCGCGAGGCCGGCATCGCCGTCGCCGACATTCGCACCCTCGACGACTACGCGCAGTTGCCCGTGCTGACCAAGGCCGACATCCGCCAGCACTTCGACGCGCTGCAGGCCGAGGGCTGGCACGACCGCGTGCTGAACAAGGCCACCGGCGGCTCCACCGGCGACCCGCTGCGTTTCGGCTACACCCGCGAGAGCTACGAGCGGCGCACCGCGGTGATGTGGCGCGGCTACGGCTGGGCCGGCTCGCGCATGGGCCGGCGCACCCTGTTCGTGTGGGGCGGGGCGGTGGGCACGCCGCACCGGTTCCAGCAGTTCAAGGATCGCGTGTACAACGCGGCGTTCGCCCGCCACGTGCTCAACAGCTTCAACATGACTGACGCGAACATGGCCGAATTCGCCGATGCGATCGACCGCTACCGGCCCCAGGTCATCGTCGGCTACGTCGGCCCGCTGGTGCGGTTGGCGCAGTGGCTGCTCGACACCGGTCGCCGCGTGGTCGCGCCGCAGAGCATCATCGGCGCCGCGGAATCCCTGCACGAGTTCCAGCGCGAGATCATCGAGCGCGCCTTCGGCTGCCCGGCGTACAACACCTACGGCTGCCGCGAGTTCATGCTGATTGCCTCCGAATGCGAACGCCGCGAAGGCCTGCACGTCAACGCCGATCACCTGGTGGTGGAGTTGCAGCGACGTCCGGGTGCGCTTGCCACCGAGCCGGGCGAGGTGGTGATCACCGACCTGTTCAACTACGGCATGCCGTTCGTGCGCTATCTCAACGGCGACGTCGCCACCGCGAGCGACCACGTCTGCAGCTGCGGCCGCGGCCTGCCGCTGCTGCAGCGCGTGGATGGCCGCCTGCTCGACGCGATCCGCACGCCGGCCGGCCATCTGCTGCCCGGCGAATTCTTCCCGCACATGCTCAAGGACGTGCCGGGGCTGGCGCGTTTCCAGGTGGTGCAGCGCCGGCTCGACCAGCTCGACCTGTCGCTGGTGCGCGGCCCCGGCTTCGACGACTCCTCGCTCGCCTACATCCGCCGCGAGCTGGCCAAGGTGGTCGGCGACAGCCTGCAGCTGAACGTCCACTTCGTCGACGACATCCCGCTCACGCCCAGCGGCAAGTGGCGCGTATGCATCTCCGAACTGCCGGCCACGCCCGCGGCATGAACATCGTCCACGTCGTCGAGAACCTCAACCGCGGCGGGCTGGAACGCATGGTCATCGACCTGGTGAGCATGCAGCAGCGGCAGGGGCACCACTGTCGCGTGGTCTGCCTGTTCGAAGCCGGCGCGCTGGCGCACGAGCTGGCCGCGCAGGGCATCCCCGTGCACGTCTGCGGCAAGCGCCGCGGGCCGGATCTGCGTGCCTTGCTGCGCCTGCGTCGCGCCCTGGCGGTTCCCGTCACCGAGGTGCTGCACACCCACAACGCGGTGGCGCACTACCACGCGGTCTGGGCCAGCACCGGGCTGGGCATCGGGCGTGTCGTCAACACGCGGCACGGCATGGGCGCCAACCGCAACTCGCGTCGGCGCGAAGGATTGTATCGACGCGCGCTGGCACGCACCGATGCGGTGGCGCTGGTGTGCGCGGCCGCGCGCGACGACGCCCTGCGCCGCGGCATCGTGCCGCCCGGCAAGGCCTGCGTGGTGCCGAACGGCATCCGCGTGGAACAGTTTCTGCCTGCCTCTCCCGACCATCGTGCGCGGCTGCGCGAGAGGCTGGCGTTGCCGGCGCAAGCGCGGCTGATCGGCAGCGTAGGCCGGCTCAACTGGACCAAGGACCAGGCCAGCCTGATCCGCGCCTTCGCCACGGTGCGCCAGCGCGCGGCCGATGCGGTGCTGCTGCTGATCGGCGACGGCGAACTGCGCGCCGAACTGGAGCAGCTCGCCGCCTCGACGGTGCCGGGCGGGAACGTGCGTTTCCTCGGCGACCGCAGCGACGTGCGCGAACTGCTGCCCGGACTCGACCTGTTCGCGCTGTCCTCGCTCAGCGAGGGTTACTCGATGGCATTGCTGGAAGCCTGTGCCAGCGCCTTGCCGATCGTCGCCACCGCGGTGGGCGGCAATGGCGAGATCGTGCGCGAGGGCGTCAACGGCAAGCTGGTGCCGGCCAGCGATCCCGGCGCGCTGGCTGCGGCGATGGTCGCCTTGCTGGAAGCGCCCGCGATCGCGCAGGAGCTCGGCGCGCAAGGGCGCGCGTGGGTCGAGGCGGAAGGCTCGCTGGAACGCATGGCCGAACGCTACGAAGCGCTTTATCGCGGCACACCGGAGCGGGTCGGCGCATGAAACTGCTGATCACCACCAACCTGTTTCCGACGCCGTGGGACCCGCTGCGCGGCGCGTTCAACCGACAGCAGTTCGAGCGCCTGGGCCAGCGCCACGAGGTGCACGTGCTGACCGCGGTGGATTTTCGCGAACGATTGGCCGGCGTGCGCGGCGCGGTCGAGGTGCCCGGCCTCCGCCGCGACCACTTCACCTTCGTGTTTCCGCCGGGGCTGCGCTCGCTGCATGCGGCGTGCTGGTTCGCCTCGCTGTGGCTGCAGCACGGCCGGCGCCTGCGCGCGGAAAAGTACGACGCGATCCTGGCCAGCTGGGCCTATCCCGATGCGGTGGCCTCGGGCTGGCTGGCGCGGCGGCTGGGCATTCCCTATGTGGTCAAGGTGCACGGCAGCGACCTGAACGTGATGGCCGAGGGCGCGTTGCGCCGGCCGCAGATCGGCGCGGCGTTGCGTCGTGCCGGCGCGGTGGTGGCGGTGAGCCAGGCGCTGGCCGACAAGGCGGTGGCGCTGGGCGCGGATCCGGCACGGGTGCACACGATCTACAACGGCGTCGATGCGCAGCGCTTTGCGCCCGGCTCGCGCGAGGCGGCGCGGCAGCGGCTGGGCCTGGGCGCCGACCAGCCGCTGCTGCTCTACGTCGGCAACCTCAAGCCGACCAAGGGTTGCCTCGACTTGCTGGAGGCGTTTCCCGCAGTATTGGCGCAGCGGCCGCAGGCGACCCTGGTCTACGCCGGCGCCGGCGCCGGCGGCTGCCGCGACGAACTGCTCGCCCGGGCCGCCGCACTGGGCTGCGCCGAACGCGTCAGTCTGGTCGGTGCCGTGCCGCACGCGCAGCTCGGCGACTGGTTCCGTGCCGCCGACCTGCTGTGCCTGCCCAGTCACAACGAGGGCGTGCCGAACGTGGTGCTGGAGGCGATGTCCTGCGGCATCCCGGTGGTGGCCAGCCGGGTCGGCGGCATCCCCGAAGTGCTGCCGGAGTTTGCCGGCATGCTGGTGCCGGTGCGTGATCCGGCAGCGTTGTCCGCCGCCTTGCTGGAAGCCACCGGCCGGGCATGGCAGGGCGAGCGCATCGTCGAACACGCGCGGGGTTTTCGCTGGGACGACAACGTCGACCGGCTGGAGCGCGTGTTGCGCGACGTGGTCGACCGTCGCGCCTGACGCTCAGGAATCGGCGGTTTCCGGCGGCGTTGCCGTGCCCGGTTCGGCGGCCGTGGCAAACATCCGCTCGAAACCCTTCTGCAAGCCGATGCGCGGTTCCCAGCCCAGTCCGCTGCGTGCCGCACTGATGTCGAAGTTGGCCAGCGGGCGCAGCGAGCGGACCCGGTAGCGGGTCAGCGGCACGCTGCGGTGAAGCAGCTTGCCGAGCAGTTCCACGCCGGCAGCCAACGCCATGAACACGCCGGTGGGCACGCGCAGCAGCTTCAGCTCGTCGCCCAGCTTGCCCTTCACCCTGGCCAGGTAATCGCCCTGGGTGACGATCTGCGGGTCGACCACGTTGAAGATCCGGCCCGTCGCGGCGGGTGCCTGCGCGGCCAGCAGCAGCGCGTCGACGACATCGTCGACGTAGACCAGCGGCAGAGTCTGCTGCGCCGGGCCGACCGCGATCCAGCGCCCGGCCAGCGCCAGCGTGCCGTTCGGGGTCACGCGCTCGGCCCCCGGCCCCACGATCTGGCCCGGGCGCACGATCACCGCCGGCAGCGCGCGCTCGCGGATCGCGTCGCTGACGATTCCTTCGGCGGTGAGCTTGGTCTGGGTATAGGCGCCGCGGCGGTCGGGCCAGGGCTCGAACGCCGAGTTTTCGGTGACGGCCACCGCCGGATCGCGGCCGGCGTGGTCGAGCACGCTGAGCGAGCTGACGTAGACCAGCCGTTCCGCCGCATGCCTGGCGCAGGCGTCGACCACATTGCGGGTGCCCCACACGGTGCCCGCCTCGAAGTCGCCGGGACCGCCGCGCATCGCCGCGCCGACGTGGTAGACCACGCGCGCGCCCTGCACGGCGTGGTCGACGATCGCCGGATCGCCGAGATCGCCCACCACCACCTGGAGGCCGGCACTCTCGGCGGCCGGGTCGGCACGACGCACCAGCACGCGTACCGACTGGCCGCGTGCGCGCAGCGCGGCAACCAGCGCACGGCCGAGGAAACCCGCCGCGCCCGTGACCAGCGCATCGACCGGCGCCAGCGGCACGATGCGCGCGGCCAGTTCGTCGCGACGCTCGCGATCGGCCCGTGCGCACACCGCTTCCATCAGCTCGACATGGCGGCGGCCTTCCTCGGCGCTGATCGGCGGTGCGCTGCCCCCATGCAGCGCCTGCGCGAACGCCTGCGCGCCGTGCTGGATGCCGGGCGAGGGGCGCAGCCGGCCGGTGGCGAAGCGCAGCACGTTCCACGGCACGCGCACCACGTCGCGCAGGGCGTTGGTGAAGGCGGTAAGCACGATGCCGATGAACTTCGGCCCCGGCAACACGCGCTTGATCCGGCAGATCTGCAGGAAGCGGTCGGCCTCGATGATGCCGCGCGTGCCCTGCACGATGATGCGGTTCTGCATCGGACGGATGTTCCACGACAGCAGCAGCCGGCCGACGCCGTCCGTGCACTGCGCGCGCGCGTCCCATTCGTCGAACTTCAGGTTGGTGCTGCGTCCGCTGGAGCGGTAGTGCACGTCCAGCTCGCCGATCGGGCCGAGGAAGGATTCGAGCACGTACAGGCCGTGCACGCCGAGGTCGCGGAACGGATACGAACCCTGTTTGACCATGCCCGGCAGCGGGCCACCGGCGTACGGCGGATAGTCCGAGCTGCGCAGCACGTCGAAGCTCAGCACCTCGCCGATGCGGCCGGCCTTCACCCAGGCCTGCGCCTGCATCACCACCGGATCGAAATGGTCGGAATGGTCGACCGACAGCTGCAGGCCCTTGTCGCGCGCCTTGGCGATCATCGCATCGCACTCGGCCACGGAGTCGGCCATCGGCTTCTCCACGAACACGTGGCAGCCCATGTCCAGCGCCTGCAGGGTCAGCGGCGCGTGGCTGGACGGCGGCGTGAGCACGTACACCGCATGCGGGTGGCGTTCGGCGAGCCGGGTGAAGTCGCCGGTGACGAACTCGATCCCGAAGCTGGTGGCCAGCGCCTGCGCGGCCTTGGTATCGATGTCGCAGATGCCCACGATCTCGACGAAGTCGAGCCGGCGCAGTGCGGCGATGTGGTGGCGCGCCACGTAGCCGGCACCCACGATGGCGATGCGCAGCTTCCCTTCGATTCCCGCGTTCATCCTGTCCCCTGTCGTTTCCACTTGAGTCATGCCTGCTTGCGTGCAAGCGCCGATGATACTTCGCGCAATACCTCGTCCACGCGGTTGTCCCAGGTTTGTCCGGCCACCGCGGCCACCCGCGCGTCGGCCGCCGCCGGCGAGTCGTTCTGCAGCGCGCGATCCAGCGCGTGCAGGAAACCCTCGCGGTCGGGCGCGATCTCCACCCACCGCGCGAACTTGTCGATCTCCGGCTGGCTCACGCTGACCACCGGCTTGCCGGTGGCCAGGTACTCGCGCACCTTCAGCGGATTGGCGTTCGCGACCTGGCGGTTGTGCCGGTACGGGATGATCGCCACGTCGAATGCCTTGGCCCAGCGCGGCAGTTCGCGGTACGGCTGCGCGCCGACCAGGCGCACGTTGTCCAGCGCACGCAGGCGCGACACGTCCGCGGCGGCATGGCCGACCAGCAGGAAGCTCCACTGCGGGCGCTCGCGCGCCAGCCATTCGATCAGCTCCAGATCGATCCATTCGTGGATCGAGCCGAAATAACCCACCACAGGATGGGCAAGGTCCTGCGCCGCGGCCGGCACCGGCGTGGCGGGATCGCGAGCCTGGCCGAACAGGGCGGTGTCCACGCCGTGGGGCGAGAAGCGGGTGACCGGGTTGATCGCGCGCTTGGCCTCCAGCAGCGCCGGCGGGGCGACGAAGACGAGGTCGGCGCGGCGGGTCAGCTCCAGGTCGCGCGCGGCGATCAGCTCGCTGTCCACGCCCGGATGCGCCGCGTAGTCGTCGATGCAGTAGTACACGCACAGGCGCTCGCCCAGCTGCTGGGCCAGGAAACCCGGGTGCGGCACCGCGAACCAGGAGATCGGCGTGACATCGCCCAGCACGCGCATGGCGCGGCGCACCGCCCAGCGGCCGAAGGCGCGGTTCAGCCAGTCGACCCCCGGCACCCGTCGAAACGGCAGTTGCGGCACGGTGCAATGCCACAGGTTGGGGCGCACCGCCACCGGCGCGCGCAGCGCCGCGCGCAGCTTGCGCCAGGCGCGGCGCAGGTCGCGGCCGCTGGCCTGCGGTGCGCGCATGCCGGGCGAGTCGACATACAGCAGCGGCGCGGCATCGGCCAGGCGTTCGGCCACGTGGTGGCTGCTGGTGCGGTTTTCCGCGTACCAGTCGTTGCCGAAATAGATCAGGCCGTATCCCTGCAGCACGCGTCTCTCCGCGGATCGCAAACGTGGGTGTGTCGGCCGGCGCCGTGATCTCCGCGTGTCCGCCGGAAGGACGGCGGACATGCGAAAATCGCCCGGCTCGGCGCCGAATGAAGATATCCTGTGCGTCGGATTCGGATGGCGACGGCAGCCCCTGCAAACGCCATCGACGACAAGGGTGGATTATGCCTGCAAGCAAGGGTTTCTGCCGGTGCCGGCGCGGCTTGCGCGGCAGCGACGGATGGTCGCCATGATCGGCTGGTTCAAGCGCACGCGATTGCTGCACTGCCTGCCCGACGCCGTGGTGCTCACCGCCATGCCGGCCGGTGCCGGCCGCGAGCTGTACCTGACCTTCGACGATGGCCCCGACCCGCAGCACACCCCGCCATTGCTGGACCTGTTGCGGCAGCACCAGGTACGCGCCACGTTCTTCCTGATCGGCAGCAAGGCCGAGCGCCAGCCGCAGCTGGTGCGGCGCCTGCTGGACGAGGGGCACCGGCTGGGCAACCACTCGTACACCCATCCGGATTTCAACCGGCTGTCGCTGGCCGCCAAGATGGACGAGATCGACCGCACCGACCGCGTGCTGCAGGCGTTCGACGGTGTGCGCCACCACGGCGTGCGCCCGCCCAGCGGCGCGTTCTCGCTGGCGCTCACGCTGCGCCTCGCGCGCGAACGGCGGCGCCTGCTGTACTGGTCTTACGACAGCCTCGACTATCAGCGGCGGCCCCCGGCCGAACTGGTGGCGGCGCTGCGCGCGCGGCCGCCGCGGCCGGGCGACGTGATGCTGATGCATGACGATGGCGACTGCTGCATCGGCATGCTGGAAACGCTGCTGCCGCAGTGGCGCTCCGAGGGTTTCGAATTCCGCGCGCTGCCTACCGGTGCCGACGTGGACGCAACGGTCGAAGGAGCGCGCGCATGATCGTCGTCTGGCTGATCCTGGGCTTGCTGGCACTGGGGGCGATCGCCATCACCGTGGCGATTCGCGCGCGCAACATGCAGTACTGGCTGGCCGGCTATCTGCGCCGCCCGCGGCCGCCGGCGGTCGACGGGCCGATCCACGTGATGTTCTGCTTCGTCGACCATTTCGAGCCGGCCTGGGGCAAGGTCGACCTGGCCACCCAGCGCGCGCGTGTCGATCGCTGGTGCCGCGACTACCGCGCCCTCGCCGGGGCGCACCGCGATGCCGACGGACGCATGCCGCAGCACACGTTCTTCTACCCGGAAGAGGAATACCTGGAAGAACACCTGGACAAGATCGCCGCGCTCTGCGCCGAGGGCTACGGCGAGATCGAGATCCACCTGCACCACGACAACGACAACGAGGCGAATTTCCGCCGGACCATCGAGCGCTTCAACACCCTGTTGCACGATCGCCACGGCGCGCTGCCGCGCGATCCGGTCACCGGCCAGTTGCGCTTCGGCTTCATCCACGGCAACTGGAGCCTGGACAACTCGCGCGCCGACGGCCGCTGGTGCGGCATCAACAACGAGCTGATCCTGCTGCGCGAGCTCGGCTGCTACGCCGACTTCACCCTGCCGTCGGCGCCCAGCGACACGCAGACGAAAACCAGCAACGCGATCTACTACGCCACCGACGACCCGCTGCGGCCCAAGTCGCACGATCGCGGCGTGCCGGTGCGGGTGGGCGGCGAGGCCAGCGGCGACCTGATGATCGTGCAGGGGCCGCTGGGGCTGAACTGGCGCGAGCGCAAGTTCGGCGTGCTGCCGCGGATCGAGAATGCCGACGTGCGACGCGGCTGCCCGCCCACGCCCGAGCGGGTCGACGCGTGGGTGGCCACCGGCATCCACGTCGAGGGGCGGCCGGAGTGGGTGTTCGTCAAGGTGCACACGCACGGCACCCAGGAACGCGACATGGATACCCTGCTGGGCGCCGCCGCGCAGCGCATGCACGAGCACCTGGAGCGCGTCTACAACGACGGCAAGCGCCATGTGCTGCACTACGTGACGGCGCGCGAGACCTACAACATCATCAAGGCCGCCGAGGCCGGGCATCGCGGCAACCCGCACACGTTCCGCGATTTCCTGCTGCCGCCGCCGCCGCACCGGCTTGCGGGGGCGTAGCGACGCCGCGCTCGCGCGGATCGCCACGGCGTGATCCCGGCATCATTTCCGTCCTCGAAGGAGGGAAGCAGATGGACTGGCGCACGAAGGGGTTGCTGCAGAAGGTGCTCGGCGTGATGCCGGGTGGCGACGCGATCCATTACCAGCTGCAGCGGCGGTTCGGCGGGCTGCGCGACTTCGATCGCGAGTTCGACATCAAGATCGACGACTGGCGGCTGATGGCCAACCAGTTGCGCGAGGTCGGCGTGCCGATGGCGGGGGCGCGGCTGTTCGAGATCGGCAGCGGCTGGTATCCCACCTTTCCGCTGTGCTGCTTCCTGGCCGGCGCCCGGCGCGTGGTCACCGTCGACCTCAACCGGCACCTGCGCCGGGATCTGCTGCGCGCCTGCGCGCGCGGACTGGAGCGGCACGTCGCCCTGATCGCCGAGGTCGCCGGCGTGCCCGAGGCCGAGGTGCATCAGCGCCAGCAGCAGCTGGCCGCCGCGCTGGAACGTTCCGCCGACCTGGCCGCGGCGACCGCCGGCGTGGTCGATTACCGCGCGCCGGCCGATGCCGCCCGTACCGACCTGCCGCCGGACCATATCGATTGCGTGTTCTCCAACAGCGTGCTGGAGCACGTGGCGCCGGAGGCCATCGGCGGCATCTTCGGCGAGGCGAAGCGCATCCTGCGCCCCGGCGGGATCATGTTCCACTCGGTCAATTGCGGCGACCACTACGCCTACGTGGACTCCCGCATCACCCAGCTCAACTACCTGCAGTATCCGGACGCGCAATGGCGGCGCTGGAACAACGCCTTCCTGTACCAGAACCGGCTGCGCGCGGATGCCTTCGTGGAGTTCGCCGAGGCCGCCGGTTTCGCCATCGTGACCCGGGTGACCTCGCCCCCGGCCCGGCGCCTGCGCGAGCTGACGGAGTTGAAGATCGCCCCGCAATTCGCGTCGATCCCGGCCGAGCGCCTGTGCATCACCTCGATCGACTTCATCGCGCGCAAACCGGCTGTTTGACCCGGGTCCGGGGGCCGGCCCGGGGTGCTGGCCGGCGCTGCCCGCAGGCCCGGGTGGAGCGTGGAAAGCGGTGCCCGGCGATCCGGAAAACGCATACAATGACGCCGTTTCCGGCGCTGCCCGCGCGCTCGCGGAGGTTCCATGCCTCTTTGCGACCGGGAGGGGTCGGCCGGCGGTGCGCGTGACAGGGGGCGACCGGCGCGGCAGGGGCGGTGGCAGGCGAGTCGAGGCTTCGTGTTGTCACTGGATGCAGGAGTGGTCGGGTACCCATGGCACTGGTCAGCGTAGTCATCCCCACGTTCAATCGTGCCTATTGCCTGGCGCGCACGCTGGACAGCGTGCTGGCCCAGACGCATGCCGAACTGGAGATCCTGCTCGTCGACGACGGTTCCACCGACGAGACGGCCGAACTCGTCCGGCAGCGCTACGGCGACGAGCCTCGCCTGCACTACATCACCCAGCCCAACGCCGGCGTCGCGGCAGCGCGCAACCACGGCCTGCGGCTGGCCCGCGGCGAGTTCGCGGCATTGCTCGATTCGGACGATGTCTGGCAACCCTGGAAGATCGAACTGCAGCTGCGCTGCATGCAGCAGTTTCCCGAGCTGGGCATGGTGTGGACCGACATGGAGGCGATCGACCCGAACGGGCGCGTGTTCAACCGCGCGTACATCCGCACCATGTACAGCACCTACGCGCTGTTTCCCGATGATTCGTTGTTCCAGCACAGCGTGCCGCTGCGCTCGTTCGTGCCGACGATGGAGGCGGTGGTCGGCGCCGCGCCGCTGCGCATCGGCATGATCTTTTCGCAGATGATCATGGGTAACCTGGTGCACACCTCCACCGTGCTGATCCGCCGCGAGCGGCTGGAAAAGGTGGTGGCCTTCGACGAGACCCTGCGCTATTCCGGCGAAGACTTCGATTTTCACCTGCGCACCTGTCGCCACGGCCCGGTGGGTTTCGTCGACCTGCCCACCATCCGGTATCAGCGCGGCATGCCCGACCGGCTGACCCGCGCGGAATACCGCATCCACACCGCCACCAACTTCCTGCGCACGATCGCCCCGCTGATCGAAACCGCGCGCGACGAGATCCACCTGCCGCGGCGAATGATCGACGGTGCGCTGGCCGATGCCCACGAATGGATCGGCGAGCTGCAGTTCGAGGCGAACGACATGGCGGCGGCGCGCGCCCACCTGTTTGCCAGCATCCGCCATCGCTGGCTGCAGAAACGCGCGTGGGAACTGTTCATCAGCTGCTACCTGCCGGCGATGTTGCGCCACTGGCTGCGGGCCCACCGCCGGCATCTGCGCCAGCGCACGGTGGCGTCGCCATGACGTTGAACCAGGCGTCGCCGGACACGGGGGCGCCCTCGCGGACAAGCGGCTTGCCGGCGTCAGCACCGACCTTGCGCGTGATCGGGGACGTCGTCGCGTGGGACGCGATTCGCGCCGACTGGGACGCGCTGTACCAGGCCAGCCCCACCGCATCGACGCCGCTGGATTTCACCTGGCTGCGCCACTGGTGGAATGTCTACGGTCCGGAGTATGGCCGCGGCGGCCTGCGCATCATCACGTTGTGGCGCGGCGCGCGCCTGGTCGGCGTGCTGCCGCTGTACCTGGATGTCGGCCGCGGTGGCCGGTTCGGCGTGCGCTGCCTGCGCTTTCTCTCCACCGGCGAGGCGGAGTTCGAGGAAGTCTGCGCCGATTACCTGGACCTGCTGCTGCTGCCCGACGAAGGCATGGCCTGCGTGCAGGCCGCGTGGCAGGCGATCGACGCCATGGCCTGGGACACGCTGGAACTGCTCGATCTGTCCGAGCATTCGGCGCTGCTGCGCTGGCGCCACACCTTTGCCGGCCACGCCCGCCTGCACCTGGTGTCGCGCGGCGCCTGTCCCATCGCGCGGCTGGGCGACGGCTTCGATGCGTACCTGGCGAGCCTGTCGTCGAAGACGCGCATGCACGCGCGCCAGTACCTGCGCGACGCCGAGCGCGCCGGCATCACGGTCGAGCTGGCCGATGCCGCGGTGGCGGATGCGTACTTCGACGATCTCGTGCGCGTTCACCAGGCGCGTTGGGTGGCGGCCGGCGAGCCGGGGTGCTTTTCGGCGCCGCGCTTCACCGAGTTCCATCGCGACCTGGTGCGCCAGTGGGTGCCCGGCGGGCGCGCGGTGCTGGCGCGGTTCTCGCACCAGGGCGCGGTCTTTGCCGTGCTGTACGGCTTCGTGACCGCGCGCAAGTTCGACCTGTATCAATTCGGTGTCGCCCCGCTCGACTCCGGCGTGCTGCGCAGTTCGGGCACCGCCGCGAACCTGCTGCTGATGCGGCACCTGGCCCAGCGCGGCATCGGCCATTACGATTTCCTGCGCGGGGTGAGCTCGTACAAGAAATCGCTGGCCACCGAACAACGCCAGCTGCTGTGCGCGTCCTGTCGCCGGCACACGCCGCGGGCGCTGCTCGACCGGATGCGCCAGCTGGCCGCGCGCGTGCTGCGCCGGTTCGTCAAACTGGTTACACCGGGCTGAGCGGGGTGTTTCCGATGAAGAAAGCGATCGCCTCGCGCCTGCTCTGCCGCAGCGGCCTGCGCGCGCTGCTGCACCGGAGCGTGCGCTGGTCGGGCGTGCTGGTGCTCAACTATCACCGCATCGGCGACGCGCTGGATTCACCGTTCGACCGCGGCCTGTGGAGCGCCAGCGCGGAGTCGTTCGCCGAACAGGTTCGTTTCTGCAAGACGCAGCTGGAAATCATCGACCCGGCCGACCTGCCGCGGGTACTCGGCGCCAGGCGCGGCCGCTACGCGATGATCACCTTCGACGACGGCTATCGCGACAATTACCAGACGGCGTTGCCGATCCTGCGCCGCGAAGGGGTGAGCGCCACCTTCTTCGTCGCCACCGGTTTCATCGACGCGCCGAGCCTGCCGTGGTGGGACGAGATCGCCTGGATGGTGCGCAGCAGCCGGCACGAATCGCTGCACCTGCCGGCGTGGTTCGATGCGCCGGTCCGCTTCGACGAGCCAGAGCGCGAGGCCGCCGTGCGCCGGCTGCTGCGCAAGTACAAGGAAATGCCCGAGCAGGCCACGGGCGCATACCTCGATGCCGTGGCGGATGCCGCCGGCACCGGCCGCGCGGGTCCGCGCGCCGGCGATGCGCTGTGGATGGACTGGGACATGCTGCGCGAGATGCAGGCGGCGGGCATGACCATCGGCGGGCATACGGTGCATCACCCGGTGCTGTCGCACATGTCGGCGCAGGGCCAGCGCGACGAGATCCGGGGCTGTGCGCGCCGGCTCGCCGAAGAGCTGGGGGCGCCGATGCGCTGCTTCAGCTATCCGGTCGGCAACCGCGGCGCGTTCGACCAGACCACCCGCGACTGCCTGCGCGAGGCAGGCGTGGAACATGCCTTCAGCTACTACGGCGGGCACGCCCGTTACGACCGCTGGGACGCGTACGACATCCCTCGCGTGGCGGTGGAGACGGAGCTGGACACCGACTGGTTCCGCTGCCTCGTGACCTTGCCGCAGCTGTTCGCATGACGACCGCGGCGACCACGACCGCTGTCCCGACGTCCGCGCTGGGCGGCGACCTGGTCAGCGTGGTGATGCCGGTGTACAACGCCGCGGCATGGTTGCCGCGGGCAGTGGAGTCGGTGCTGGCGCAGAGCCACCGCAACCTGGAGCTGGTCGCGGTGGACGATGGTTCGCACGACGAGTCGCTGGCGATCCTGCAGGGTTTTGCGCAGGCCGATGCGCGCGTGCGCGTGCAGCGCCAGCCGGTGAACGGCGGCGTCGCCGCCGCGCGCAATGCCGCGCTGACCGCCGCGCGTGGCGACTACATCGCCTTTCTCGACGCCGACGACTGGTGGCACCCGGCCAAGCTGGAGCGACAACTGGCCAGCCTGCGCGCCAGCGGCGAGCGGATCAGCTACGCGGCCTACTGGCGCGTGGCGGAAGATGGCCGGGTGCTCAGCCGGGTCGATCCGCCGGCGCGGCTGGGCCATCGCGACATGCTGGCCAGCAACTTCATCGGCAACCTCACCGGCTTGTACGCGCGTGAGCTGGGCGACGTGCCGTTTCGCCGGATCGGCCACGAGGACTATGCGTTCTGGCTGGAGCAGGTTCGCCGCGCCGGTTCGGCGGTGCGGGCAGACAGCGACGAGCCGCTGGCCTGGTATCTGGTGCGCGAGTCGTCGCTGTCGGCCAACAAGCTGCGCGCGGCGCGCTGGCAATGGACGATCTACCGCCAAGTCGAAAACCTCGGCGTGATCCGCGCTTCGCTGTGCATGCTGCGCTACGTGTGGCACGCCTTCGCCAAGCGGCGGCGACCGCGCCGGTCGACCTGACTCGCGCGCCTCAGGGCTGTGCCGGCGCGGCGCCGCTGCCCGCACGCTGGCGCATCAGCCACTGCACCACGCCGGTGCCGCGGTTGTTCCAGTTGAAGCGTCGCGCCGTGCCGGCGTTGCGGGCGCAGGCGAGGTTGTACGATGAGGCCAGCGCCTGCATGCGCCGGTCCAGCGCCTGCTGCAGTTTCGGGTCAGTGCTGAAATAGCGGGCGGCGGCCACCGGAAGGGTCAGCTCCACGTTGTGCGCATCGCTGTACCAGCCGTCGGCGTTCTCGATGGCGACCAGCCTGGCCCGGTCGACGTGGGCCGATGACCAGTACCAGCTGATCTGGCCACCCGGTCCGCTGCACGGGTCGCGCCAGTCCTTGCCGACCGTGGCCACGGTTTTGGCGTCGATCCAGCCGTAACGCTCGAGATAGCGGCCGAACGCGGTGATCATCGGCGGGATGCGCGCGTCGCCCGTGGCCAGCCAGGCATGCCACAGGCCGTCGATGATGTTCTGCGTCATCCATGGCGAGCTGCCCGGCACGTCGGTGGCCGCGTCGTACGGATTGCCTTCATGCATGTCCCAGCTGCTGCGCCAGGAGCCGTCGTTGCCCAGGCCATCGGGATTGTGCTGCTGGTGCTGGTACAGCCAGCCCACGCGATCGCCGATGTGTCGCAGGTATTCGCGCTTGCCGGTGAGTTCCCACGCGCTGACGATCTGCAGCAGGCCCAGCCCGGCCTGGCGTTCGGTGAAGAACTTCTGGGTGAGCCCGGTGTAGGGGCCGGCGGGGATGGTCCAGCCGCCGGTATCCCACGCGCCGACCATGCGCTCGATCAGCGCGCCGTCGTCCTGGCTGTCGTCGCCGGTAAGGCCGAGCGCGAGCAGGGTGGGCTGGATGTAGACGTACTTCGGGTCGCAGGGGTTCACCTCGCCCAGCTTGAAACCGCCGCCGCACAGCGGCCAGCCCGGCGCACCGAAGCGGCGGATGTGCGCCATGTAGAAGTGGTAGCTCTCGACCGCGGCGGCGAGGTAATCGACGCGGCCGGTGCGCACGTACTGCTGGAACAGCGTGGTGGGGCGATCGAACAGCCACGCCGAGCCATCGCTGCGCGGCAGCTTGCGTGCCCAGGCGAACTGGGCTTCGAAGTAGCGGTCGTAGGCGCCGGGCGGCACCGCCGGCACCTGCGGACCGGCGATCAGGGAGGCGGCCATCCATTGCGGACTGAGCGTGGCCAGCACCCCCGGCACGCGCACGCCGTCGGGGCCGTCCACCAGCTCGTCGGCGTAGGGCCAGCCCGGCGCGGCGCTCGTGGCGGCGCCGGCTGGAGCGAGGGCGAAACGCAGCTGCGCGCTGTCGCCGGCCAGCGTGGCATGGAACTGCGCGCGCACGGCGCGGATGCCGCCGCCGTCGAAATGCCAGCGCAAGGTGGCCTCGACATGCGCCGGCACGAGCTGGCCGCGCGCGCCCTCGATCCGCACCTGCCGCGCGTCGTGCAGCATGCCGGGCGGGAAGGGGATGCCGATGGTCACCGCCACCCGGTCGCCGACGGCGCCGTGGCGATGCAGGGTGATCGTTTGCCACTGCGCGTCGATGCCGCCCGGCGCCAGCCGGGCGATCGGCGGCGGCGCGGCGGCGCCTTGCGCGTATGCGGCCGCGAGCAGCAGGCCGAGGCTGGCCAACGCCACGCCCAGCCACCGGCGGATGCCGCGCGGCATGTCTGTCACCGGGCCGCGTCCCGTGCCGCCAGATGGCGTTCCCACGCCAGCGCGGTGCGCACGATGAACTCCAGGTCGTCATGGCGCGGCGTCCAGCCCAGGCGCTGGCGCAGGCGGTCGGCGCGGGCGATCAGCATCGGCGGGTCGCCCGCGCGGCGCGGCTGTTCGGTCACCTGCAGGGCCGCACCGCTGACCCGGCGCACCGTGTCGATCACCTCGCGCACGCTGTAGCCGTGGCCGTAGCCGCAGTTCAGGGTCAGCGATTCGCCGTCCGTGCGCAGGTGGTCGAGGGCGCGCAGGTGCGCCGCGGCCAGATCCTCGACGTGGATGTAGTCGCGGATGCCGGTGCCGTCGGGGGTGTCGTAGTCGGTACCGAAGATGGCCAGGCCCGGGCGCTTGCCTACCGCATGCTCGCAGGCGACCTTGAGCAGCAGGGTGGCGTTGGGCGTGGATTGCCCGATGCGGCCGAGCGGATCGCAGCCGGCGACGTTGAAGTAGCGCAGGATCACGTAGCGCATCGCGCCGGCGGTGCCGAGGTCGCGCAGCATCATCTCGGACATCAGCTTGGAGCTGCCGTACGGGTTGATCGGCTGCAGCGGGGTGTCCTCGTCGGCCACGCCGCCGGCGGGTGTGCCGTACACCGCCGCGGTGGAGGAAAAGATGAAACGGTCGACGCCGGCCTCGACGCAACAGGCGAGCAGGTTGCGCGTGTTGCAGGTGTTGTTGCCGTAGTACTTCAGCGGGTCGCGCACCGATTCGGGCACGACGGTGTGCGCGGCGAAGTGCATCACCGCATCCACCTTGTGTTCGGTCAGCAGCCGCGACACCAGCGCCTGGTCGCCGACGTTGCCGACCACAAGCTCGGCGCCGCGCACGGCGTCGGCGAAGCCGCTGACCAGGTTGTCCAGCACCACCACCCGCTCGCCGCGCTCGCTCAGTTGCTGCACCACGTGGCTGCCGATGTAGCCGGCGCCGCCGGTGACCAGGATCGTGCTCATGGATTGCTCCCGCCGGAAACCGGAAAATTGTCCCGCAGCCACGTCGTGATGTCGTCCAGCAGGCGCTGGCGGTCCACCCGCAGGGCATAGGTGTGGTCGGTGCCGGCAAACAGGCGCGCGCTGATCTGCGGCCGGTCGGCCAGGCGCCCGAAGCACTCGCGGAACTGGCGCGGATGGTTGAAGTAGCGGGTCACCCCGCCGCTGTAGATGAAGCGCAACTTGAGTCCGCGATCGAGCATGGCGGCCAGTTCCCGCTGCACCTGTTCGCGCGGCGGAAAACGTACGGCGAACACGTCGTCGCCCTGGCTGGCGCGCGCCTGCAGGCTGCGGCTGATGAAGCGGTGCCAGCGTTCGGCGCTCCACAGTCGAGGCAGGTAGTGGCGCAGCTGGAAGCCCAGCGTGCGGTAGGCATAGCCGTCGAGGAAGATGGCGCCGGCCACGCGGGCCTCGTCGATCGCCGCGCCGTGCGCATTCTGCGCGCCGGAACACAGGCCGAGCAGCACGAAACGGCTGCAGCCGGAGTGGCTGGCCAGCAGGCTCATCGCGTCGGCGACGTCCGCGTTTACCTGCTGCGCCTGCGAGCGTGATTCGTCGGCGGCGCTGCTGTCGCCGAGCGAGGAGAGATCGAAACGCAGGGTGGGATAACCGCTGGCGTTGAGTCGACGGGTGATCTCCACGTGCAGCCGGAACGGACCCACCCGGTGCACCATGCCTGCATTCAGCACGATCACGCCGACCGGCGCGGTCGGCGCGGCCGGTTCGGGCAGCCCGGCCACGCCGACCAGGTGGTGCGCGCGACCGAAGCGGAATGCGCGCTCCGTGCTCATGCCGCCACCCGCAGCTGGTCGACGACCGCGCGGACCAGGTCGGGCGCGAGGATGGCGTGCTCCAGCCGGTCGAGCACGTCCCAGCTCGCCGTCGACGACAACGCGACCACTTCGGCGTCGGTGCCGAGCTGCGCGTACCGGTCTGCTCCTGCCTCGGCGGGCAGCGAATCGAACACGCGCACGGGAACCGCCGCCGGTGCCGCGCGCCAGCCTTCGAGTTGCCCGCGGAGTTCCGCGCCGACCGGGAAACCCAGCCACTGGCCGGCCGCGTCCTCGCGCGTGCGCGGCGTGCTGAAACGCATCGGATCGACGCGCAGCTCCTCCTGCATCGCGTCCAGCCCGGTCACGTACTCGTGGCCATCGAGCACCGGGTCCCACAGCAGCAGTTCGGCCAGGCGCGCAGCAGGGGCTGCTTCCAGCGCGATGGCACCACCCAGCCGCGCGCCGAAACCGAGCAAACGGGTGCAGCCGGAACGCGCGCGCAGTTCCGCCGCCGCCGTGACCGTGTCGGCCACGCAGCGTACCCAGTCACTTTCCTCGCTGGCGCCGGCCGAATCGCCCGTACCGAAATAGTCGAAGCGCAACGCGGCGATGCCCTGCTGCGCCAGCGCATCGGCGAGCTGGCGATACACCCGGTGGCTGCGGATCATGTTCTGGCCCAGCGGCGGACACAGCAGCACCGCCGCCCGTGCGCGACCCGCCACTGCGTGATAGAGACCGAACAGACTCCCGCCGCTACCGAATTGGCACGGTTGTGCCGGTTCGACCTGCATCCCTTACCTCCGGTACGCCACGCCGAGATAGATCTCGTTCGCGTGGTAGCTGGCACCGACCGTGTCGCTGTGGCGCAGGCGACGGGTGAACGAGGCGCTCCAGCTCCAGTGTTCGGTGCGCTGGGTGTTCAGGATGAGGCCGAAGTTGGTGGTGCGGTCGGTGCGTGCCACCGCCCGATATTCCATCGACTCGACGTTGCCGAACAGAGACAGGACGGTGCGCGGGCGCAGGCGGTAGTCAAGGCCGAGGGTGCCGCCGCGGCCACGCTGGCTGTCGGTGGGGTCGTTGATGTAATCGAAATCGCGGTACAGCGGCGCGACGCGCAGGTTCCAGCGCGTGCCGACGTAGGCGTAGACCGCCTCGTAGCGCCGCTCGGTGTAGACCTGCGAGCTGATCACGGTGGCACCGGTGTTGATGTTCGACGGTGCCGGCGGGGCCAGCGCCGATTCGCCGGGATTCTGGTCGAGCTGGTTGATCAGGTCCTCGGCGGCATCGCCGTACTGGCGTGCGCCGCGCAGCAGCAGGGTGCTGTTGGGGGTCATGCGCCAGGCCACGCTCAGGCGCGCCAGCGGCGTGTTGATCGTCTGCGCCTGATCGAACGACAGCCGCGACCAGCCCAGCGATGCATTGATGTCGATCTGGCTGAGCCGGCTGGCCGAGCTGGCGAACAGCTGGGTGCGGTTGTAGGCCGGGCCGGTGTCGGCGTGGTCGAAGGTGACCCGTTCGGTCTCCGCGTTGGCCGACAGCGTGGCCGTGGGGCTGAGGTCCTTGAACAGGCGCAGCGCCAGCAGGCCACGCGAGGAGTCGAACTCGTTGGTCTTGGAGGCGCGGCTGTCGATGTAGCGCAGTTCGGCCTGGCCGCGCACGGTCGGATTCAGGCGAAAACGCAGCGTCGGCCCCACCGTCAGCACGTTGGTCTGCTGCTGGTTGTCCGGCGCATTGCTGGAGAAGGTCGACAGCGGCTGCACGCTGGCCACGTCGCGAAGGGTGAAATCCAGCCGTTCGGGCAGCATGGTCCAGTTCATCTGGCCCGCGAGCTGAGCAAGCGTCTGGTTGTCGAAGGCGTGCGCCAGGTAGTCGCGGTACTCCACGTTGCCGACCACGTCGGCCTGGAAGGTGGAGCCTTCCTGCTGGTAGCTGAAGTCGAAGCCGGGGATCAGCATGTTCTGGCTGATCGGGTCGGTTTCGGTCAGGCCGATGTTGTCGCTGTGGCCTACGCCTACGCGCCAGCCGTAATCGAACTGTGCCGCCGATGCGCTGGTAGCGCCGATGGCCAGCATCGAACCCAGTACGCAGGTACGGGTGCGGTGTGTCGACATCTTTGCGTGCCCCCTTGACTTGTCCATGATCGTCGAGCCCTGAACCCGCGAATACCACATCCGGTGGTTTCCCCTGGCGCGAGTCTGGCACATCTGCAGACCCGCATGTCCGGACCGGGGGGCGGAAGCGCCACACCCTTCCGGGGCGCCCTCACGGCGCGTGATTGAAGACTACCCCGGCCACCTTGTTGGTATCGAAACTGGCCACCGCCTGGCTGATCGCCGCCGGCGTGTCGCGGCCGTAACCGGCCACCACCACCACCTGGTCGGCCAGCTCGGAGAGGATGCGCGCGTCGGGCGAGCCCTTGATCGCCGGTCCGTCCAGGAACAGGTAGCGGTCGGGGTAACGGCAGCGCAGCGAATCGACCACGGCGCGCATGCGGAACGAGGAGAAATATTCGCCGCTGTTCTCGCGCGTGGAGCCGGCCGGAATCAGGCGCAGGCGCGGGATTCCGGTCTCGTAGATGATCGACTTGATGCCGATCGACGGTTGTTCGAGGAAATTGATCAGGCCTTCGGTGCCGCGCGCCATGCCCAGCGCCTCCTGCTGTGCGGGGTAGCGCAGATTGCAGTCGATCAGCAGGCTGGTCTTGGCCTCGTCGAAGGCGAACGCGAGGGCGAGGTTGCGCGCCACGAAACTGCCGCCGGACTTGGGGCTGACCGGCACCACCATGGTCACGAAATTGCGCTCGCCGCCGAGCCACAGCAACCGCGTGCGGATCTCGCGGAAGGCGTCGGATTGCGTGCGCACCGACTCCTCGCGGTGGATCAGCCGGCGCTCTTCCAGCTGCCGCGGCACCAGCGTGCCGGTTTCCGACATCAGTGCGATCGAGTGGCCGGGCGCGTTCTTCGCCTCGTCGCCGGCAGGCATCGCGCGCTCGCGGGCTTCCGGATCGCGTGGAGGCAGGTTGATCACCGACTTGTCGTCATCCCGGGCGTTCATGCCAGTCCCTTCAGCTTGAGCCAGAACAGCACTGCGTATGCCAGCACCACGCCCAGCACGATCACCACCAGGGTCACGGTGCGGCGCCGTTCGCGACGATGGTCGCCTGGCGTCGGGTAAAACGCGATCGTCGCCAGTACCGGCAGGCCAGTCGCCTGTTCCAGTTGTTCCGCCGAACGCACGCGCGGGTCGAAGCGGGCGAACCCGAACAGCACGCCGAACGGAACGGCCATGCCGGCGAGGATACCGGCAATGCCGAAATGCATGAAGCGCAGCCCCGAGGGTACCAGCGGCATCACCGCGGGGTTCTGCACCACGAACGAGGGGCCGTCCTGGTCCGCATCGAGGTTCATCGACACCCGCGCGCTCTCGCGGCGCTTGAGCAGATCCTGGTAGACGTCGCGGTTGACCGTGTAGTCGCGGGTCAGCTCGGCAGTGACCGCCTCGGAGTTGGCGATGCGCTTGCTACGATCCATTTCCGAGTCGAGTCGCGCCTGCGCCGCGCCCAGCCGCGCGGTGGTGGCGGCGATGTCCGAGCGCAGGTTGGCGAGCTGGCTGCGCATCTGCTGGTAGAGCGGATTGAACTGCACCGCGCTGCCGTTGTTGGCCGTGTCGCCGATCGCCCTCGGCGCGTTCGCCGCCGTCCGCTGATCGGCGCTGGCCAGCAGCCGGCGCAGGTCCTCGATCTGGTGGCGGGTGCGCACCACGTCGGGGTATTCGTCGGTGTAGGTCAGGCGCAGCTTGTCCAGCTTCGACTGCAGGTCGGCCAGCTGGCTTTCGTAGACGCCGCCGGAGGTCTGCACCGCGCTGACCTCCGATTCGCCGGAGAGTTGACGTTCCAGCGAGGCTGCCTGCGAATGCTTCTCCATCAGGTCCATCCGCGCCGTCTCGATCTGGTTGCGCAACTGGCTGATGCTGGCGTTGGTGTCGGCCTCGCTGCCCGGGCGCGCATCCGCGTTGGCGTCGCGGTAATCCTTGAGCTTGGTCTCCGCGTCGGTCAGCTTCTTGCGGTAGGCCTCGACCTGGCTGTCGATGAAGTCGAACGCGTCGCGGCTTTCCTTCATCTTCGAAGCCACGCTTTCGCTGATGAACAGCTGGCCGAAGGTGCGCGTCACGTCGAAGGCACGCCGGGCGTCGCTGTCGTGGTAGCTGATCGTGATGAGGTTGTCGCGCGAGATGGTGACGACGGTGCGCGCCTTGATCTCCTGGATCAACTTGTCCTGGTCGACCGGGGAGGGGTTCTTCGCCATCCAGCCGCCGTCCACCAGCACCTGGTCCATTACCTTGCGGCTGAAGATCACCGCCTTGGCGATGCCGGCGCGGTTGGTGTTGCCGGTGGCCGCGGCGGCGCCTTCCATCAGCGGCGTGATGATGCTGCTCTTCTGCGCCAGGATGGTGACCGAGGCATCGTAGCGGCGCGGCCAGTTCACGCCGACGATCAGCGCGAGTATCGCGATGGCGGCGAAGATCACCGCCAGCGAAACCCGGCGCCGCTTCGCTTCGGTCCACAGTACCGGCAGCAGTGCCAGCAGGGGGTTCGGTTCTTCATTCATGGGTGGATCGACTCATGTGCCTGTGCCGGCAGCTCAGAACGCCCGCTGCGGCACGGTGATGACGTCCCCAGGCTGCACCGGATAGTTGGTTGTCAGGTTGCCTTTCTGCAGGATGCTGTCCAGCCGGATCGCGTACGACTGCGTGCCTTCGCCGGACTTGCGGTACAGCTCGGTGCGGTCGGGCGCGGCGAACTCGGTGGTGCCGCCGGCGGCCAGCACGGCGTCGAGCACGGTCATGCCCTGGCGGTAGGGGATCGACACCGGCGTACGCACCGCGCCGGTGACGCGCACGCGGGAAAGGTATTCATGGCTGCGCAGCGAGGTGAGGATCACCGCCACCTGGGGGTCGCGCACGTAGGCCTGGAGCCTGTCCTTGATCTCCGCGGCGACCTGTTCCGGGGTGCGGCCGCCGGCCTGGACGTCGCCGATCAGCGGCACCGTGATCATGCCGTCGGGGCGCACTGGTACGCTCACGCTCAGGTCGGGGTTGTGCCACACCGATACCTGCAGCTGGTCGTCCACACCGATATGGTAGACGGCGACCGCCTGGGCCTGGGGGTTTACCGTCGGCGCCTGCGTCGAACCCGGCCCGGTGGCACATCCGGCGAGCGCAAGCAGCAGGCAGAGCAGGAGCAAGCGGTAGAACGATTTCATGGCAATCCCCCCGATTGTCTTTCAGAATGTGAAGAATATCACGGCGAACCAGGCGGCAACCGGCTAGGCAAACAGGGCGTGCGGATCACGTCGGGTGGGTAGTTTGCCCCGCCCGCGAGGGGCGCTCAATCATGGAAATCACGGGATAGTTACGTATGCAACAGTTGGAATACACCAGGATCGCCATCGTCGGGCTGGGCTACGTCGGCCTGCCGCTGGCGGTGGAGTTCGGCCGGCGCTACGACACGGTCGGTTTCGACATCCGCGCGGCGCGGGTGGACGAGCTGCGCGCCGGCCACGACCACACGCTGGAGGTTGATGCCGCCGAACTGGCAGCGGCCACCCGCCTGCGCTTCAGCGCCGAGCTGGACGGCATCCGCGAGTGCAACGTCTACATCGTCACCGTGCCCACCCCGATCGATGTGGCCAAGCGCCCCGACCTGACCCCGCTGGTCAAGGCCAGCGAAAGCCTGGGCCAGGTGCTCAAGCGTGGCGACATCGTGGTGTATGAATCCACCGTCTACCCCGGCTGCACCGAGGAAGTGTGCATCCCGATCCTGGAGCGTGTCTCGGGGCTGGTCTACAACCGCGACTTCTTCGCCGGTTACAGCCCGGAGCGGATCAACCCGGGCGACAAGCAGCACCGGGTCACCAGCATCCTCAAGGTCACCTCCGGCTCCACCCCCGAGGTGGCCGATTTCGTCAACCGGCTGTACGGCTCGATCATCACCGCCGGCACCCACCAGGCCAGCTGCATCAAGGTGGCCGAGGCCGCCAAGGTGATCGAGAACACCCAGCGCGACCTCAACATCGCGCTGGTCAACGACCTGGCCAAGCTGTTCAACACGCTGGGCATCGATACCCTGGAAGTGCTCGAGGCGGCCGGTACCAAGTGGAACTTCCTGCCGTTCCGGCCGGGCCTGGTCGGCGGCCACTGCATCAGCGTCGATCCGTATTACCTCACCCACAAGGCGCAGGAGGTGGGCCACCACCCGGACGTGATCCTGGCCGGCCGTCGCACCAACGACAGCATGGGCGAGTACATCGCCGGCCAGGTGGTGCGGCTGATGGTGCGCAAGGGCATCAACCCGGTGCACGCACGCATCCTGGTGCTGGGGCTGGCCTTCAAGGAGAACTGCCCGGACCTGCGCAACACCCGCGTGGTGGACATCGTGCAGGCGCTGCGCGGCTACAACACCGAGGTGGACGTGTTCGATCCGTGGGTCGACGCGACCGAGGCGAAGCACGAATACGGCCTGGACCTCATCGACGCGCCCGCCGCAGGAAGCTACGACGGCATCGTGGTGGCGGTGGGCCACCGCCAGTTCGCCGCGCTGGGCAGCGCGGGCATCCGCGCCTTCGGCAAGCCGTCCAGCGTGCTGTACGACGTCAAGTACGTGCTGCCGCGCAATGAGGTCGACGGCCGGTTGTAGACCTGCGCTGCACGTTGCGACTGCGTATCATGGGCGGGTTTTCCCCGCCGCAGGCCGCTTCCGCATGAAAGTCCTCGTCACCGGTACCGCCGGCTTCATCGGCTCCCACGTCGCCATGCGCCTGCTCGAGCGCGGCGACGAGGTGATCGGCATCGACAACCTCAGCGACTACTACGACGTGGAGCTGAAGAAGGCGCGGCTGGCGCGCTTCGCCGAGCGCCCGGGTTACCGCCACGAGCCGGTCGATCTCTCCGATCGTGCGGCGATCGAGGCGGTGTTCGCGCGGCACAAGCCGCAGCGGGTGATCAACCTGGCCGCCCAGGCCGGCGTGCGCTACGCGGCGCAGAATCCGCACATCTACGTGTCGACCAACGTCACCGGCTTCCTGCACGTCATCGAGGGCTGTCGCCACCACGACGTCGAGCACCTGGTCTACGCCTCGACCAGCTCGGTATACGGCGCCGACACCAGCATGCCGTTCTCCGAGCACCAGTCGACCGAGCATCCGCTGACGCTGTACGCGGCCTCGAAGAAGGCCAACGAGATGATGGCGCACAGCTACGCGCACCTGTACGGCCTGCCGTGCACGGGGTTGCGTTTCTTCACCGTCTACGGGCCGTGGGGCCGGCCGGACATGGCGCTGTTCCTGTTCACCCGCGCGATCCTGGCCGGCGAGCCGATCAAGGTATTCAACCACGGCCACCACAAGCGCAGCTTCACCTACGTCGACGACATCGTCGAGGGCGTCGTGCGCACGCTGGACAGGATCCCCGGCAAGGACCGCGGCTGGGACGGCAGCGCACCCGACCCGGCCAGCAGCGGCGTGGCGCCGTACCGCATCTACAACATCGGCAACGAGCAGCCGGTGGAGCTGCTGCGCTACATCGAGGTGCTCGAACAGTGCCTGGGCCGCAAGGCGCAGATGGAGATGCTGCCGCTGCAGGCCGGCGACGTGCCGGACACCGAGGCCGACATCTCCGACCTGATCGCCTCGGTCGGCTACCGGCCACGGGTAGGCGTGGAGGAGGGCGTGGCGAATTTCGTGCGCTGGTATCGCGAGTACTACCGGGTCGACGGGCAAGCCTGATCGAGGTGGCGCGCGCCGCGGCAACGCCGGGGCGGCGCAACCGCTACAATTACGGGCTGACGCCGTGCGGGTGCAGCCAGCCCATCCAGATGCCCAGGATGACCATGCCGATCAGCACCAGCGACAGGCCGATGCGACGGGTCAGTGCCCATACCGTGCGTCGGTCGTCGTCCTTGTCCTTCATCATGAAGAACAGCGCCTGGCCGAGGTTGAAGATCACCACCAGCAATACCACCACCAGCGCGACTTTGTAGATGGTTTCCACGTGACCGGTCCGAACGATTTCGACAGCGGCAGTATAGCCACCCGCGGCAGCCGCACCGCGTGAACGGTTTTCGCCGTCCGTCATGGTGGGCGTTGTTGCTGACGGTGGCCGGCGCCTTGCTGTTTCTGCGCCTGGGCGTCTGGCAACTGCATCGCGCCGACTTCAAGGAATCGCTGCTGCGTCGCTATGCCGCAGCGGAAACCGCTGCTCCGCAGGACTTCGCCAAGGTGGCCGCCACGCCGCCGGCGGACAGCTTTCCGCGCGTGCAGGTGCATGGCCGTTACCTGGCCGACCGGCTCTACCTGCTGGACAATCCGAAGCACGACGAGCGCGGCGGCGTGGAGGTGTTCGCGCCGTTCGAACTGGCCGGGCACGCACCGCTGCTGCTGGTCGACCTGGGTTTCCTGCCTGGCAGCGGCAACGGCAAGACGCCGCAGCTGCCGCCGCTGCCGTCCACGCCGGTCGCGTTGCATGGTTTGTACGTGCCGCCGCCGCCGACCGGTTTCGAGATGGGCGGCAACGCGCTGGCGCGACAGACCCATTGGCCGAAGCAGAGCATCTACCTGGCGATGGGCCAGGTCGCCGCCGACCTCGGCCGGCCGTTGTATCCGCGCGTGCTGGCGCTGGATGCCGATGCCTCGTCGATCTACGCCCGCGAGCACACGCTCGACCTCTCGATGCCGCCGGCGCGACATCGCGCCTACGCGTTCCAGTGGTTCGCCTTCGCCGTCGCCGCGGTGGTGATCCTGCTGGTGCTGCACCGCAAGCGCCCTCCGCGCGGGCGATGATGACCCCACCGATGCCTTGTGATGACTGTCCACGATGAACACTGCTGAGCCCAACCGCACGCGCAAGAGCCGCACCCACCTGTTGCTGATCGCGCTGGTGTTCCTGGCACCGATGATCGCCGCCGGTGTGCTCACCCTTGCCGGATGGCAGCCGGGCACCAAGGGCAACGGTCAGCCGATCGTGCCGCAGCGCAATTTCCTCGACGAGCACCTCCGCGTGGTGCTGGCCGACGGCGGCGATTACGCCTGGCGCGACAGCGAGCCGCGAATGACCCTGGTGGCGCTGGCCGGCCCGGATTGCGCCACGCAGTGCCTGGCCACACTGACCGCGATGGCCAAGGCGCGGGTGATGCTGAACCACAAGCAGGATCGCCTGCGCCTGCTCTACCTGGGCACGCCACCTGTCGATGCGGCGGCACGCGCGGCGATGGCGACGTACTGGCAGACCGGTCGCGACATCGACGGCAAGCTCGATGGCTACCGGCCGGCCACACCCGACAGCGTCGGCGCGCTGCTGGTGGAATCCAACGGCACCGCGCTCTCGTTCTATCCGCCGGGCTTCGACGCTGCCGGCTTGCTGCGCGACATGCGCAAGGTGATCAAGTGATGTCGGCACGCCAGCGGAAGTTACTGCGCGGCCTGTCGCTGCTGGCGGCGCTGTTCGCGTTCGGCCTGGTGATGTTCGGCGCCTTCGTGCGGCTGTCCAACGCCGGGCTGTCCTGCCCGGACTGGCCCACCTGCTACGGTCAGGTCACCTGGCCGCAGCACGCGCAGGCGGTGGCGCATGCCGACGCAGCGTTCCCGGATCGCCCCTACGAGGCGCACAAGGCCTGGCGCGAGCAGGTGCATCGCTTCCTCGCCGGCACGCTGGGCGTGATGGTGCTGGTGCTGGCGCTGGCCGCCGCGTGGCGTGACCGGCGCGTGCGCGCGATGGTGGTGCTCGGCGCGATATGCGCCGCGATCGGCGTGAGCATGTACATGCGCGGCGAACACGTGTTTTCCTCGGTGCTGGCGGGGGTGGCGATCGCGGCACCGCTGGTCGCTGCGTGGCGATCGGGTGGCAGCGGCGCGCGGCGGATCAGCGTGCTGGCGTTCGCGGTGATCGTGTTCCAGGCCATGCTCGGCATGTGGACGGTCACCTTGCTGCTGAAACCCGTGGTGGTCACCAGCCACCTGCTCGGCGGCATGCTCACCTTCGGCCTGCTCTCATACGTGGCGCTGCGCTTCGCCGGCGTTGCCGCGCCGGACCAACGGCTGGCCGGGCTGCGCACCCTGGTGGTGGCGGGCGTGGTGTTGCTGGCGTGCCAGATCGCGCTGGGTGGCTGGACCTCGTCCAACTACGCGGCGCTGGCCTGCGGCTACGGCCCGGGCTCGTTCCCGCAGTGCCTGGGCCAGTGGGCGCCGCCGACCGATTTCCATGAGGGCTTCATCCTGTGGCGCGGCATCGGCGTCAACTACGAAGGTGGCGTGCTCGACATGGCCGCGCGCAGCGCGATCCAGATCGCGCATCGGATCGGCGCGCTGGTGGTGTTCTGCTACCTCGGCTGGCTGGCGTTCAAGGCGGCGCGTCGGGGTTTGCGCGTGCACGCGCTGGCGATCGCGCTGATCCTGCTGGCCCAGGTCACGCTGGGCGTCAGCAACGTGTATTTCGGCCTGCCGTTGGCGGTGGCGACCGCGCACAATGGTGTGGCGGCCTTGTTGTTGTTTGCCTTGCTGGCCACATTGGCGCGCACGCAGGCGATTGCGCCGATGTCAGAGGAGTCCCCTTAAGATGGAGTTGATCCGCGAATACATGCAGCTGACCAAGCCGCGCATCGTTGCGTTGCTGGTGTTCTGCGCGGTGATCGGCATGTTCCTGGCCGTGCCCGGGATTCCGCCGTGGCGCGCGCTGGTGTTCGGTACGTTCGGCATCTGGCTGGCCTCCGGTTCGGCCGCGGCGTTCAACCACCTGATCGACGAACGGATCGACAAGCTGATGGCGCGCACGGCGCGCCGCCCGCTGGCCACCGGCAAGCTCACCGCGCACCAGGCGCTGGTGTTCGCGGTGCTGATGGGGATTGCCTCGATGCTGGTGCTGGCCCTGCTGGTCAACACGCTGACCGCGCTGCTCACCTTCGGCGGTCTGATCGGCTACGCGCTGGTCTACACGCGCTACCTGAAGCGCGCCACGCCGCAGAACATCGTGATCGGCGGCCTCGCCGGCGCGATCCCGCCGGTGCTGGGCTGGACCGCGGTCACCGGCGAACTGCATGCCTTCGCGCTGCAGCTGTGCCTGATCATCTTCGTGTGGACGCCGCCGCACTTCTGGGCGTTGGCGATCTTCCGTCGCGACGACTACGCCCGCGCCGGCGTGCCGATGCTGCCGGTCACCCACGGCGTGGTCTACACCCGCTGGCAGGTGCTGTTCTACACGATCCTGCTGGTGCTGGTGACCCTGCTGCCGGCGATCACCGGCATGAGCGGGCTGCTCTACCTGGCCGGCGCGATCGTGCTCGGCGCGGGATTCCTCTACTATGCGATCCGCCTGCTCAACCCGCCCGACGAGCTGTACCCGATGAAGGTGTTCAAGTATTCCATCGTGTACCTGATGGCCTTGTTCGCCTTCCTGCTGCTCGACCACTGGCTGGTCGACCCGCTGCTGCAGCATGGGGCGATGCTGCGGCAGATCGGTTGAACGGCAAACCGATTGCAGGAGGGCTTTCGTCGATTGTGGGTTGACTCCATGGCCACTCAAGCGTAAGAACGCCTGCGGGAATGTGCGTTGCAATGTCGGGGAAATCGTCCCCGGGGCGCACGCAAGGGGGCAGGGATGAAAGTTTCGCTTGGGCAGGTGGCGATATCGAGCCTGAAAGGGTTCTGCTGGCTGGCATTCCCGTTGTTTGTTTCTGCGACGCTGCCGGCGTTCGCGCAGAGCTCCGGCCAGGACGGCGTCGAGCCATGGGTGGAATATCACAAGCAAATCGAGGGCGCCGAGCATATGGCTGCTCTCGACGAGGGCTTCTCAGGCGAAGCCGTCAGCTTGTACGACGGGGCGACGACCTTTTCGGTTGCAGATATTGCCGTGCCAGGAAATTTCGCCCTTCCGGTACAACTCGTTCGGCGTATTTCGATCGAGTTGCAGGTCCAAGGCATAAACACTACCGACATATCGTTGGGTGGCGCTGGAAATTGGGACGTGGATGTGCCGTACATGGCGGCCACGTATCCAGTCACGCCCAGCAACCCGAGTACGAATGGTTGGCCAACACAGCGATGCTCTGGAACCAGCGTGCCCGCTCCAGAGCTTGGTCCTACCCATGCATTTTGGGGGTCGGAGGCGTGGTCCGGCGTCAGCGTCCATATTCCCGGCAGGGGCGACTCCAAGACGCTTGCGGTGAATGCGTCGGTTCCGTTGCCGACGACTGGTGGGCCATATTATCTGACGACTCCCGAACGGGACGCGCTCGCCTGCATTCCAATGCAAGCCGGATTGTCCGGCGAAGGGTTCAGACTGACTACCGCATCCGGGATTCGTTACTATTTTGATGTAGGCATCGCACGCGTCGCGCCAACGCTTAGAAAAATGTCGCTGACCGCTGGTACCGTGGTGTATTTGCAGCGCAATCAATACTACCTTCTCGCAAGCAAGATCGAAGACCGCTTCGGCAATACGGTGCAGTTTTCGTACAACGCCGCGGGGCACCCGATGCGAATCTGGGCCAGCGACGGGCGTGAAATATCGCTTGCCTACAACGGCAATCGGCTGGTATCAGCGACAAGCGACAGCCGCACCTGGCACTACCAATATGACGCGGCGGGCAATTTGAAGCAAGTGGTATTGCCTGATGGCACCGATTGGCAATACACGTACACAGGGACATTGAAGCCGCCGATGCCCCTGCCGGAGGAAAGCCTTCTAAATTGCCGGTTGCCGCCCTCCATCATCAACGTCGAATACACGCTCGCCGCGAAAGGCCCGAGTGGCGCCACCGCAAACTATCGTTTCAAAAACATGCGCCATGGGCGAAGTGGCGTGAACGTAAACGAATGCGTGAACTCGGGAACGACGGAGAATCCCGTCAACTCGCTGCGGGTGGGGAACTTCTTCGATGTAATGAGCTTGACCCAGAAAACAATCAGTGGCCCAGGTCTGCCAACGGCGACATGGGGCTACAACTATGGGGAACACAGCATCGGGGAGGATATGTGGGGTCATCCTCATCAGCCTTACCAGTACCCTTGCACGACCTGCGCGTTGGACAAGACGGTTGTCGTATCTGAGCCGGATAAATCCCAGCGTCGTTATCGGTTCGGATTTGAGTATGCGTTCAATGATGGACGGCTGCTTCAGACGGATATTCTGCGCTCTGACGGTAGCGTCATTCGTACCCAGACAAACGACTATCTCGCCGAGTCGGCCGTTTCAACTCAATCCTTTTATTCCCAGTACGGCGACCTCTTGGGTGGCATAGGCGATCCGGCCACGGCACATGTTCGTCCCACCGTCCAATCGGAGACTACTCAGGACGGCGTAACGTTCACCAACACGGTCACCGGTTTCGACTCTTACGCGCGAGCAACCCAGCAAACCGAATCCAGCAGCCTGGGTTACAGCCGGGCCACCCAGACCACGTACCACGACAACACCAGCAAATGGGTGTTGGGCCAAGTCGCCGAACGCAAAGTCAACGGCATCACGACGTCAGCGGCGACCTTCGATAGCGCGACCGCTCTGCCTCTGACCCATTCCGTGTTCGGCGTGTTGAAGCAGACCTTGACCTGGAACGGCGACGGCACGATTGCCACCGTCAAGGACGGCGATGACAACATCACGGCGGCGTCGAGCTGGAAACGGGGCATTCCTCAAGTCATCAATTATCCCGATAGCTACAGCGAATCCGCCGGAGTCAACGACGCTGGCTGGATCACGTGGGTCAAGGATCAAAATGGCCACACCACCAACTATGGCTACGACCCCATGGGTCGACTGGCCAGCATCACCTACCCGACTGGTGATGAGGTGGCATGGAACCAGACGTTGCTTTCCTTCGTTCCGGTGAGTGGCAGCGAGTACGGCATCCCGGGTGGCCATTGGAAACAGACCGTCCATACGGGCAACGGCTATGAAGTGACCTATTTCGATGCCATGTGGCGCCCGTTGGTGACGGAACGCTACGACAGCGCCAACAAGGCCGCCACACTCAGTCAGGTTGTACAGCGTTACGACACGACCGGCCGCAAGGTGTTTGCGTCTTACCCGATCAACAACCTTGCCAGTTACGCCACGGTCAACGCCGGCAGCCACACCAGTTACGACCCGCTCGATCGGGTAACCGCCGTTCAGCGGGATTCGGAACTGGGCACGCTTGCGACCACCACCGATTACCTGTCCGGATTCAAGACCCGGGTTACCGATCCCAAGAACCACGCCACGACGACGGCCTTCATGGCGTTCGATCAGCCCACGACGGATTGGCCGGTGCGCGTCGACGCACCCGCAGGGATTACGCAGACGATTGCGCGGGATGTTTTCGGCAGTCCCACGTCGATCACACAGTCCGGCCTGTACGGTACCGAGAACAACACGCTCACCAAGACGCTGACCTATGACAGCCACCATCGCCTGTGCCGAACGACCGAGCCGGAGAGCGGCAGCGAAGTGATGGATTGGGATGGGGCGGGCAACTTGCTGTGGAGCGCCGCAGGGCTCGCCATCAGCGGCACAGGGTGTGGCCAGGAGCAGGTTGCCGCTGCAGCCAGAACTACGCGCACCTACGACGCGATGAATCGCGTCAAAACGATCCTGCCACCAGCAGGCACACAAAGTACCAGCTATGACTATGACCCGGCAGGACCCATGACTCGGGCCGTCGCCTCGGGCATCAGTACCTGGAATGGCAACTACAACTTCCGCGGCATGCTCACTGACGAGAGCTTGCAACTGGTGGGCCAGAGCACCTGGACCATCGGTTACACGCACGACGCCAACGGCCATGTCAGCTTGGTGCAATATCCTGACGGCGAGAACGTCAGTTACGCCCCCGATGCGCTGGGTCGCCCGACCCGCGTGGGCAATTACGCCACGGGCATCGGTTACTTCCCCAATGGGGAGGTAAGCCAGTTCGTATACGGCAATGGCGCGGTCTACCTTGCCGAACAGAATGCCCGTCAGTTGCTCAGCAACTTCACCTACGGCGTGCGCAGCATGCCGCAGCTGAGCGAGGACCTGACCTATGACCCGAACGGCAACATCACCTCGGTAGCCGATCTGGCGGGTGGACCGCGCAACAAGAGCTTCGGCTACGACACGCTCAACCGGCTGAAGAGTGCGACCGCCAATGGATTATGGGGCACGCAGGCGTTCACCTACGACGCCCTCAACAACCTACGCACAGTGCAGACCAACGGCCAAACTGCCGTCTACCACTACGACACGAGCAACAAGCTGGCCAGCATCAGTGGCGCCGCGACAGTCACTTACTCCTATGACGCCTGGGGCAACGTCCAAACCAAGAACAACACGACGCTGCGGTTCGACCAGAAGAACCAACTCACGCAGATCCTAGGCGTGAACACTTATGCCTACGACGCCGCCGGCCGTCGCGTCAGCAAAACACCGACGACCGGAAGCCCGACCTATTACTTCTACAGCCAAGCCGGCCAGCTGATGCATCAGGTCGAGCTCGGCAGCGCCCGAGCTACCAACTTCATTTATCTCGGCCGCAAACTGCTTGCGAAGAACGCAACGATAAGTCTGGGCGCATCGGCCACCATCGGCTTCAGCAGCAATCCCAACAACGGCAGCTATACGGTGAACTGGGGTGCCGTGCCCGGAGCGACCAGCTATGTGCTGCAGGAGAGTGCCAATGGCGGTACCTGGACCACGGTATACAGCGGCAGCGCTCCCAGTGCGGCACTGAGCGGACGGGCCGGCGGCAGCTACGTCTACCGGGTGGAGGGTTGCATCGGCACCACGTGCGGCGCGTTCACCACCTCCGCCACGCTGGGCGTAACCCCGACGCTGCCCGTCGTGACCGTGCCCACCGGTATCGTCAATGGTGCCTATACGGTGAGCTGGACCGCTCCGGCCACTGCGACTGCCTACGCGGTGCAGGAGCGCCTCGGCAGCGGCGCCTGGACCACCATTGCCAGCGGCACGCCGGCCACCTCCATCAGTCGCCCGGGCACCGCCAGCGGCAGCTATACGTATCAAGTGGCCGCCTCCAACGCCCATGGCACGCGTGGTTGGGCGGCATCCAGTGCAGTGACCGTCAATACCGACTACGGGGTGGTACCGAGTCCCTTGCCGAGCTACACCGTGCCCGCGACCAATTCGACCGGCGGTGTCACGCTGAGCTGGACTGCGTCGGCCCCGGTCACCCTGTACACGCTGCAGCACAGCAGCAACGGCGGCACCAGTTGGAGCACGGCTTACGCCGGCCTGGCGACCAGCGCGGCGCTCTCGGGGTTGGCCGATGGCAGCTACACCTATCGGCTGCAGGCATGCAACGACACGGAAGGCAACTCGGTATGCACGGCGTGGGTCGCGGCCGGTCCCATGGTGGTGACGCACCCACCCACCACGGCGCCAACGTTGAGCGTACCGACGAGCAGCACCAACGGCAGCTACACCGTGAGCTGGGGCAGCGTGAGCCTGGCGACCAGCTATACCTTGCAGGAGCAGACCAACGGCGGCGGCTGGGGCACGATCCAGAGCAGCGCGGCTACCAGCAAGGCCATCAGTGGCAAAGGGAACGGCAGCTACGGCTATCGGGCACAGGGTTGCAACGTCGGTGGCTGTGGCCCCTGGAGCGTGACCAAGAGCACGACGGTCCTGCTGCCGCCGCCCGTGCCGGCAAGTATTTCCGTGCCGGCCACGAGCAGCGGCAGTATCGCAGTGAGCTGGTCGGGCAGTGCCACGGCGACCGGCTACACCTTGCAGCAACGCCTGGGCAGTGGAAGCTGGAGCAGCGTCTACACTGGCGCGGCGACGGCCAGCACGCGCACGGTGATCACGAGTGGCAGCTACACCTATCAGGTGCAGGCGTGCAACGCGAGCGGCTGCAGTGCGTACAAGGCCAGCAGCGCGGTGACGGTAACGATCCCGCCAGCCAGTGCGCCGAACCTGAGCGTGCCGGCGACCAGCAACAGCGGCAGCTATACGGTGAGTTGGGGTGCGGTAAGTGGTGCGACCAGCTATACGCTGCAGGAGGAGGTCAACGACGGCGGCTGGAGCACGGTCCAGAGCAGCGGCGCGACCAGCAAGGCATTCAGCGGCAAAGGCAACGCCAGCTATGGCTACCGGGCACAGGCCTGCAACGCCGGGGGTTGCGGAGCCTGGAGTGCCGTTGACACGATCGCGGTGACCTTGCTGCCTGCCGCCCCTGCCACGGTGACGGCACCTTACTCCGTGCTCGGGAAGCCTTACAGCATCACATGGTCCGCCTCGGCGACAGCCACCTCCTACAAGGTGCAACGCACCAACCTGGACAATGGCAGCGTCGCGATCGTGGCGACGACGGCGGCAACCAGCGCCTCGATGCCAACCCCCACCACAAGTCAGTTCCTCCAGTACGCCGTACAAGCGTGCAACGCCGGCGGATGCTCCGCATTCAAGAACGCCTCCAACCCGACGCAGGCCAACCCGCCCGGGCCGATCGAGTGAGGAGCATGGACATGGATATCCAGATCAAAGGGCGGGCCACGCACAAGGCGATCGCATATGCGTTGGTGCTGCTGATGCTCTGGTTGGGCGGAGTCGCTCATGCCGGCACGGTGACATATGTCTACACCGATGCGCAGGGCACGCCGCTGGCCGAGGCGGATGCCAGCGGCAACATCACG
>NZ_MWIO01000030.1 GCF_004799035.1 Rhodanobacter lindaniclasticus | reverse complement strand
CGACTCGGCGATGCCGGCGGCGGGCGAGGGGCGTGTGGCGGGCGGGGTGCCCGCGATCGCTTCCAGGGCGTGTTCACCAGCCATCAGCAGGCGATCGAGGCGGCTCAGGTGACGGATGCTCATGGTCTTCCAGGCGGCGGGCAGGGGCGGGACTTCTCAAGCCCGCCGGCGTTCATGCTATCATTGCCGACTCACAGCTCGCCGGCCGGTGGGCTTGCGCCCTGGATGACAGCTCCGCTATCATCTTGCGCCTTTGTTCCACCGAAGCATGCTTCCCATCATGGGTACCGCCTCCCGGCGGTCGACAGGTATTTGAAATGAAAACGTTCAGCGCCAATGCCGACAACGTCAAGCGCGACTGGTTCGTGGTCGATGCCACGGACAAGACGCTCGGTCGCCTGTCGACCGAGATCGCCCGTCGTCTGCGCGGCAAGCACAAGCCGGAATACACCCCGCATTGCGACACCGGCGATTATATCGTCGTGGTCAATGCCCAGAAGGTGCATGTCACCGGCGCCAAGCTGGACGACAAGATGTACCACCGCTTCACCGGCTACGTCGGCAACCTGAAGACCATGAGCCTGAAGGACCTGCTGGCGACCCACCCGGAGCGCGTGATCGAGATCGCCGTCAAGGGCATGCTGCCGAAGAACCCGCTGGGCCGCGAGATGTACCGCAAGCTCAAGGTGTACGGCGGCGCCGAACATCCGCATACCGCACAGCAGCCGCAGGCGCTGGAGATCTAAGGAAATGAGCATGACGACCCAGCAGAATTACGGCACTGGCCGCCGCAAGACCTCCGCCGCCCGCGTGTTCCTGCGCAAGGGCAGCGGCGCCATCGAAGTCAACGGCAAGTCGCTCGAGCAGTTCTTCGGCCGCGAGACCTCCTGCATGATCGTGCGCCAGCCGCTGGAACTGACCGAGAGCACCGGCAAGTTCGACATCAAGGTGACGGTCGCCGGTGGCGGCATCACCGGGCAGGCCGGCGCGATCCGCCTGGGCATTGCCCGCGCGCTGGTCGAGTACGACGAAAGCCTGAAGTCGCCGCTGCGCAAGGCCGGTTTCGTGACCCGCGATGCCCGCGAGGTCGAGCGCAAGAAGATCGGCCTGCACAAGGCCCGTCGTGCGACCCAGTTCTCCAAGCGCTAAACTGAGCTTTACAGCCCCGTCGCCAAGCGGTAAGGCACCTGACTCTGACTCAGGCATTCGGTGGTTCGAATCCATCCGGGGCTGCCAAATCCATCGAAAGGCCCGCCGCCAGGCGGGCTTTTTCGTGTGCGCGATTGGCTTGCCGCGTCGGTGGCGGATCGCGCGCCGGTCGGCGTATCGGACCTTTTCCGCGAAGCCACCTTGCGGGTGCAAATTCGCAGAAAATTACGTGATCTGGCGCGGCCTTACCCTTTTTTTCTGCACTGCAGCAGCGTAAAATTTCCGCTTTCCACGCGGTGAAACCTCGATGACGCCAGCTACTGACGATCCTGTCGGGCACGCCGACGTGCGCACGGTCGGCAGCACCGACGCACTGCCGATCGCCCCCGCCCTGGGACTGTCGCTGGATGCGGCGCGGATGCCGCGCAAGTCCACCCTGGTCACCCACCGCATCCTGCTGATCAGCGTGCTGGCGGTGATCCTGGGCGTGGCCTCGGCCTACGTGGCGCAGTTGTTGATGCTGCTGATCAACCTCATCACCGACTTGTGCTACTACGGCCGCATCTCCGACGTGATCGGGCCGGACGCGAGGCCGGGCTCGTTCGTGCTGTCGCCGGCCGGCACGTCCATCGGCGCCTGGGTGATCCTGATGCCGGCCATCGGCGGCCTGGCCGCCGGCATCATGGCGCGCTGGGGCTCGCGCGCGATCCAGGGCCACGGTATCCCCGAGGCGATGGAGCAGATCCTCACCAACGAATCGAACATCCCGGCGCGGATGACCTGGCTCAAGCCGGTATCCTCCGCCTTCGCCATCGGCACCGGCGGCCCGTTCGGCGCCGAAGGCCCGATCATCTCCACCGGTGGTGCGCTGGGTTCGCTGATCGGTCAGTTGCTGCGCGTCACCGCCAACGAACGCAAGGTGCTGCTGGCCGCCGGCGCGGCGGCGGGCATGGCGGCGGTGTTCGGCGCGCCGGTGGCCTCGCTGGTGCTGGCGGTGGAGCTCCTGCTGTTCGAGCTGCGCCCGCGTTCGCTGATCCCGGTGGCGCTGGCCACGGTGACCGCGGTGGGCGTGCGCTACGCCAGCTACGGCGCGGCGCCGGTATTCCCGATGCCCGACGTGCCCGAACCCGGCAGCCTGGCGCTGGCCGGTTTCGTGCTGATCGGCGGCGTGGTCGGCTACGCGTCGATCTGGGTGACCCGCGCGGTGTACGGCGTCGAGGACCTGTTCGAGAAACTGCCGATCCACTGGATGTGGTGGCCGTTGATCGGCGCGCTGGTGGCCGGCCTGGTGGGCTGGATCGACCCGCGCACGCTGGGCGTGGGTTACGACAACATCGACGCGCTGGTGCAGGGGCATTTCGGCCTCACCGTGCTGCTCGGTTTCGGCGCGCTGAAGTTCATCTCCTGGGTGATCTCGCTGGGCAGCGGCACCTCCGGCGGCACGCTGGCGCCGCTGTTCATGATCGGCGGTTCGCTCGGCGCGGCGCTGGCCATCGGCTTAAATTACGCGGCGCCGGGTTTCCACATCGACCTGCGCATCGCGGCGCTGGTGGGCATGGCGGCGATCTTCGCCGGTTCCTCGCGTGCGCTGCTCACCGCCGTGGTGTTCGCCTTCGAGACCACCCGCCAGCCGGCGGCGCTGCTGCCGCTGCTGGGCGGCTGCACGGCGGCCTACCTGATCTCGGCGCTGATCATGCGCAACACCATCATGACCGAGAAGATCGCCCGCCGCGGCGTGCGCGTGCCATCGGAATACGCCGCCGACTACCTGGAGCAGGTCAGCGTGGGCACGGCGTGCTCGCGCGAGGTGGCCACACTGCGCACCACGCAGGCGCTGGCCGAAGTACGCCGCTGGCTCAACGATGGCGAGCCGCATTCGCAGCACCAGGGCTTTCCGGTGGTCGATGAACGTGGTCGCGTGCAGGGCGTGCTGACCCGGCGCAGCCTGCTCGACCCGCAGTGGCATTACACGCTGACCCTGGGCGAGCTGATCACGCGTCCGCCGATCGCCGTCAACGAGAACCACTCGCTGCGCGAAGCGGCCGACCACATGGTGGCCGAGAGCGTGGGCCGGGTGGTGGTGGTGAGCAAGGACGACCCGCACAAGATGGTCGGCATCCTCACTCGAGGCGACATCCTGGCCGCGCACGGCAAGCGCCTGCGCGAGGCGCGCCATGCCGGGCGCCACATCAAGCTCGGCAAGTCACACAAGCCAAGCCCCGCCGCGTAGGGCGGGCACTGCCCGCCGCCAATAGCGGCGCGCAGTGGGGTGTCGCCCCGATCTACATCTCGCGGTCGCCGATCAGCACCACGTCGGCCGGGCGGCGTGCGAACAGGCCGACGGTGACGATGCCGGGCAACTGGTTCAGCTTTTCCTCCAGACCCACCGGGTCGGTGATCTGCCAGCCGTGCACGTCGATGATCCAGTTGCCGTTGTCGGTGACCACGCCGTCGCGCCACACCGGGTTGCCGCCCAGCTTGACGATCTCGCGGCCGATCAGGCTGCGAGCCATCGGGATCACCTCGATCGGCACCGGGAATCTGCCGAGCAGCTCGACCCGCTTGCTGGAGTCGATGATGCAGACGAATTTCTCGCTGGCCGCGGCGACGATCTTCTCGCGCGTGAGCGCCGCGCCGCCGCCCTTGATCAGCCGCTTGTGCCCGTCGCATTCGTCGGCGCCGTCGATGTAGATGGTCAGCGGTCCGGTCGCGTTGAGGTCGAGCACCGGAATGCCGAGCTTCTTCAATTGCGCGGTGGATTGCTCGGAGCTGGATACGGCGCCCTGGATGCGGTCCTTCAGATCGGCCAGCGCGTCGATGAAGTACGCCACGGTGGAGCCGGTGCCCACGCCGACGATGGCGCCATCCTCGACGTAGCGGATCGCGGCTTCGCCGGCCTGCTTCTTCTCGTTTGCGTTGCTCATGGCACCACCTGATCCGGAAAGGTCGCCATGATCGTCGATTTGTGCGCGTGCCGCCATTTCTGGCGCGGTCCGGGCAAGCCGATGGTCTCTCAAACGGCGTCCACGCATGCGCCACGGACCGTCCGACGTGGTCTCTAATGCACTGATGCGCCCTGCATCATTTCGTGCGGGTTCGTTTGCGCCGGCTGCGGTTGGAACGGTGCCGCCTGGCAAGCGCGCTGCTGATCGACGGCCTGCATCTGTTGCAGGGATTGCTGCATGGTCGGCGGCGGCTGGGTCAGGTCTGCCTGTGCCATCTCCCACGGGCGCGACGACGAGGCGAAGCTCATGGCTTTTCCGTCGATGTGGATGCGCTGCAGGTTGTCTGCCGTGATGCCGTGCGCATGGCAGGCAGCCGTAGCCTGCGCCAGCCTTGCCGCCGAGGTGCAGGACGGCATGGTGTCCGCCAGCGTGGCGTGAAGCGCGTGCTGCGGGTGAGCCGGGTCGCCGAGATGGCGCAAGACGTTGGCATTGTGCTGCGCCGGGGTGTCGTTGTGAGCTTCGGGGTTCAGCGCGCGCTCCGGATGCCGCAGGACGTCGTGGAGCCGGCCGGCCGCGTGTTCGGCCGCCTCGATGCCGCGCGTCACGATTTGCCGGGTGGTATCGACGGTGTGGCTGAGGTCTCCATACACATCGAGGACGTGGTCGGTGGCACGTGCGAGCGCAGACTCCTGGGTGTGCACCACCTGCGTGGCCGCCCGGGCGGTGAGCTGCGCGCCCGTCTCCACGGCGTGCCGCGCCGTCTCGAACTGACCGGCGACAAACTCGCTGCCGGCGCGGGCGGCGGTTCCGGCCAACTGGCTCGCTCCCGCGTAGCCGTCGGCCGTGGTGTGGGCGACGTGGCCGACGATTTCCGCGCCCATGGCCGCGCCCCCGACGGCCAGCGGCGCCACCGGCATGAATGCCGTCGCGTCGCGCGCGAGTTCATCGGCTTGCCGCTGCATGGTTTGCCCGGCGGCATGCAGGCGGTCCGCCACCTGCGCGGCGGCCTGTTGTGCCTGCGGGCCGCCGGCCAGCATGGCGTCGTGATACTAGGCCAATCCCTCCTCGATGCCGGCGACTGCACGGTTGTGTTCCACCGTCGCATGGATCGGCGCATCGACCAGGTGCGCGTGATATTCAGCCAGTTGGTCCTGCACGCGCGGTAGCAGGTTGGCCCAAGTGGCTTTCATCCCTGGTGCGAGCGCCGCGGCGAGCGCGGCGCGATCGGTGGCGACGTCGCCGCGGAAGCGATCGAAGGCTTCCCGGTGCGAGGCGTAACGTGCCTCGGCCTGGGCCAGGTCGCCGGCGCTCAGCGGGTCGGCGTGGTCCGGCGTGGGCAGGAAGTTGGCGTTGCCGTGGTCGCCCAGGCGCATCGCCAGCAGCGGATTGGGAGGCGGCGCTCCCGGCGCAGCGTCCAGGTAACGCCCGGCACGCAGGCTGGTGATGTCCTCTTCGGAGGCCAGCGTGATCGTGCGGCCATAATGCTGGCTGGCCGCGCTGACCACGTCGCCCGCCATCACGTAGTTGGTCATCGAGTCGCCACCCGCGGGGACGCCGTAACCCAGGTCCGCTGCGCCATAGGCGTTGAACGTCATCCCGCGCAGGCCGAACCGGAACGCTTCGATCTGGGCCAGCGCGCCGCCGAGGGAGTGGCCGGCAACGGTGACGTGATCACGCGAAATGCCCAAGGCCTGCGCCTTGTCCAGCACTTCCCCGGTAAACGCGCGTGCTGCGGCTTCCTGCGGGTTGACCTGGTCCTTCACCATGGTGAAATCGGTGGCGGCATCCTGGATCGTGGTGCGCGTGTGGTGCTTGATGTCCGGGTCGGTGCCGCGGTAGGCGATGATGATGTTGAACGGCTCAGCCGCCCCTATGTAGGCCGTGGCATGGAAGCCAGTCGCGGGGTCCGCCCTGTAGGCGAAAACTCTGTATTTCCGTCCACCGAAATGGACAAGCATGCCCTTGCCATCTACGTCGCTTTGAAGTCGATTCTTATACGAATCGCTGGCGGCGGCCGCTAACTCCTGAGCGGTCGGACTCATTGCACCGCTTCCCTGATCGCGACCGTGATTGGAAAGAACGCCTCGGTGTTTCGGATAACGGCTGGGTCGAGTATCGTTCCGTACCCTCCAATCTTGGAAGAGCGATCCAGAAACTCACTTTTCTTGAAGTACTCCGTTTCCGAGCCCTTTTGCAGTAGACCGTCCAGTGTGTCGCCAGAACCGAAGCTCATGCCGTGCACGACGAATACGCCCCCCACGCTGGTGGGATCCCAGTGGCACGTCCCCAAGCCGTAATAGTCCTCGTCCTGCAGGTAATCCCGGTAGAAATATCCCTTCCAGGTCTTCTCATCGACGCGGGTCATACCGATGTGCAGCCCAACCTCCCGCGGCATGATGTGCACCCCCAGGAACTTGTTTTCGGGCGTGCATGCGGGATTGACGACCTCGTAGGTCAGGTACCCCTTCACCGAATCCCACGGCCCCGGGGCTTCCGCGATGGCGATGATTTCGTAGCGCTGGACGGGGTGGGGATTCCTGTCGGGGTGGTCGGGGTCACCGTGGGACATGGGAGAACATCCTGTCGTCAGGGCCATGGCGAGGAACGAGGCGGCAACCAGCTGTCGGGGCGTCATCCGGCGAGTCTATGGGGCACGCGCGCGTGCCGGCAACGACGGTTGCACGCTTTTGGCGTTCCGTCGCGTCGCGCCGTCGTGTCGGAATCCGCCCACAGGTTTGTCGGTGCGCTCGAGGCATGGAACTGCCGCGGCCGAGTCGTTGGCCCTGCCGTACCAAAGGCGTGCGAAATCGCTTGGGAGGTTTGCTCCGCCGCGAGGGTCAGCGGCAATCGAAGGCCATCACTCCAGCGTGAGGATGTGCCGCCAGTGCGCCGCCTCCACCGGCATCACCGACAGCCGGTTGCCCTTGCGCAGCAGGGCCATGCCGTCCAGCGCGGGATCGCTCTTCAGCTCGTCCAGGCTGATCGTGCGCTTGAGCTTCTTCACGAACTTCACGTCGACCAGCATCCAGCGCGGATTGTCGCGCGAGCTGCCGGGGTCGAAGTACTTGCTTTTCGGGTCGAACTGGCTGGGGTCGGGGTAGGCGTCGGTGGCGACTTCCGCGATGCCGACGATGCCGGGCACGGCGCAGTTGGAGTGGTAGAAGAACACCTGGTCGCCGGGGCGCATGCCGTCGCGCATGAAGTTGCGCGCCTGGTAGTTGCGCACGCCGTCCCAGGCTTCGCGCTTCTTGCGCCTGAGATCGTCGATCGAGAAGGCGTCCGGTTCGGACTTCATCAGCCAGTGGTTCATGCGGCGTGCTCCGGCGTGTCGGGATGGTCGGGACCGGTGCGGCTGCAGTCGATCAGTTCGCGTTCGGTGGCGATGAAATCCAGCGGCACGTCCCAGTCCTGCTCGTCGACCTCGGGCAGTTCCTGGAACGCATAGGCGATGCCGACCAGCAGCGGTTCGGTGGGGCGCACCTGTTCGTTGAGGAAGGCGAAGCTGCGGTCGTAGTAGCCGCCGCCGTGACCGAGCCGGTTGCCGCGGCGGTCGAAGCCGAGCAGCGGCACCAGCACCAGGTCGAGCTGGAACGGTTCGAGCAGCTCGCCCGGCTGCGCCGGTTCGGGGATGCCGTAGCGGTTGGCCTCCACCGCGTCGCCCGGCGTCCAGGGGGCGAAGCGCAACTGTCGGCCCAGGCCGGTCACCGGCAACAGGAACTGCTGGCCGCGCGCGGCCAGCGGCGGGATCACCAGGTTCAGCGGCAGCTCGCCATGACTGGCCCAGTAGCCGGCCACACGATGGTCGGTGAAGTACTCGGGCAGTTGTTCCAGGCTGCGGCGCAGGCCCTGCGCGGCCGTGATGCGTTCGGTGGGGGGCAGTGCGCGGCGCTGTTCGGCCAGGCGTTGGCGAAGCTCGCGGCGTTGGGCGGGGGCGTCCACGTGTCGCTCGGCTCCGTCATGGGTGCGCCCTGTTCGTCATCCGGGCAATCCGGGTGACGAACAGGGCGGGAATCAAGTGGCGTAAACCGCAATGCCGCTGCCCACCAAACGACCTTGATCCACGATGGATCAGGTGGGAGGGCAACATGGCCTCGAGGCTTTCCGCACGCGGCGGACATGCACAACAGCCGATGTAGAGCCGACCCGGGGCCGTATTTAGGAACAAGGCAAATGTAAGAGTGTGCTGGCGAACACCGCAGAAAACGCCGAGGTCAATTCTAGGCGCTTGCCCGGAAATGTCCACCGTTCGGCGCGGCGCCGCGCACGCCGTTCAGGACTTGGCCGGGTCGCCTTCGAGCGCCGCGCTGAGCTTGTCGCGCAGGCTGGCCAGTCCGTCGCTGAGGCGCTGGTTCTGCCCCTCGTGCTGCTTGCGCAGGATGATGAACTCGTGCGCCACGCTGATCGCCGCGAGCACTGCCAGGCGTTCGAAACCCGGCGCCTTGGCGTGGGCGCGCAGCTCGCGCATCTTGCGGTCGAGGTAGCCGGCTGCTTCCAGCAGGCCTTCGCGTTCTTCCGGCGCGCAGGCGATCAGGAATTCGCGGTCGATGAGTCGCAGCGCGACCGGTTCAGTACTGGACATGGGTTCGGTCAACCGTTGCTCTCGAGCGATTTCAGCCGCTGGATCATCGCCTCGACGCGGCTGCGTGCCTGCTCGTTGCGTGCCAGCAGGCCGGCGCGTTCGCCGGAGAGTTGCTCCTGGCTCTGGCGCAGGCTGCGGTTCTCCTCGCTGAGCCGGCGCACGGTATCGAGCAGACGATCCATCTGCTGGCCCAGGGCGGCCAACTCTTGCTGGACAGGGTCAACATGGTCTGGCGTGCTCATGCCCGAAACTATAGCAGGACGCCGGCGGATTTCCGCCTCGTGGCGCACGCTGCCGGCAGCGTGCCGCGGCTGCATTAAACTGGGCTCATTTGCCGCAGGACAAGCGCCGTGACCGATACCGACGAGATGGACCACGATGAGCTGCAGGCACTGGTCGTGCGGCTGCGCCTGGGCACCAGCGCCAGCGAATTGCATGGCTCGCTGACCGGCTATCTGGCCGGCGGCGGCGCGGTGGGCGGCGATGCGCTGCTCGGCGTGCTGGAGCTGGATGGCGAGGCGACCGAACCCACCGTGGCGGATCGTGCCGAACTTGACGCGCTGGCGCGGCAGAGCCAGGCGGCGCTGGCCGACGCCGAGCTGGGCTTCGAGCCGCTGCTGCCGGCGGACGACCGTCCGCTGCACGAGCGCGCCGACGCCGTGGTGGAGTGGTGCCGCGGCTTTCTCGGCGGCTTCGGCCTGGCCGGCGCCGCCGTGCAGGCATCGCTGTCGGGTGAGGCGCAGGAGGTGCTGCGCGACCTCGGCACGATCGCCGGCTCCTCGTTCGATTTCGGCAACGAGAGCGAGGACGAAGACGCGCTGATCGAGGTGCACGAGTTCGTGCGCATGGCGGCGATGCTGCTGTTCGCCGAGTGCGGCGCGCGCGACGGTGGCGGGAACACCTTGCATTGAGTACGCCGGCGATCAACCTGGCGGGGCTGGCGATTGCGCCCGAGGAGTTTGCCCGCCGGCGTCGCCAACTGATGAAGATGGCCGGCCCCGACGCGGTGCTGCTGGTGGCCGCCGCGCCCGAGCGCATGCGCAACGCCGATGCGGCCTGGCCGTACCGGCAGAATTCGGATTTTCACTACCTCGCCGGCTTCCCCGAGCCCGATGCCGTGCTCGCGCTGCTGCCCGGCCGCGCGCATGGCGAGGCGGTGCTGTTCTGTCGCGAGCGCGACCCGGAGCACGAGCGCTGGCATGGCCCCAGCGTCGGTACCGAGCAGGCGGTGGCGGCCTGGGGCATGGACGATGCGTTCCCGATCGACGACATCGACGACATCCTGCCCGGCATGATCGAGGGCCGCGCGCGGGTGTACTGCCACTTCGGCCATGAGCCCGCGTTCGACGCGCAGCTGCTGGGCTGGATGCGCCGCCTGCGCCAGCTGCGCGGCGGCGGCGTGGTGCCGAAGGAGTTCGTCGCGCTGGGCCACCTGCTGCACGACCTGCGCCTGTTCAAGTCGCGCGCCGAACTGAAACTGATGCGCGCCTCGGCGGCGATCGCGGTGGAGGCGCAACTGGCCGCGCTACGGCTGGCGCGGCCGGGCCGACACGAGTACGAAGTGGAAGCCGAACTGCTGGGCACGATCCGCCGCCACGGCGCGGTGCCCGCCTTCGCGCCTACCGTGGCCGGCGGCGCCAACGCCTGCGTGATGCACTACCAGGGCAACCGCGCGCCGCTGCGCGATGGCGAGCTGCTGCTGATCGACGCCGGTGCGGAGCTTGATTGCTACGCTTCGGACATCAGCCGCACGTTTCCACCCAACGGTCGCTACAGCCGCGAACAGCGTGCGTTGTACGAGGTGGTGCTGGCCGCGCAGCTGGCGGCAATCGACCAGGTGCGGCCCGGCCTGCCGTTCGATGCCTCGCATGGAGCGGCGGTGCGGGTGCTGAGCGAAGGCCTGTGTGCGTTGGGCCTTCTCGACGGCGATGCCGACGCGGCGGTCGCCAGCGGCAGCTACCGACGTTTCTTCGCCGCCAAGACCGGCCACTGGCTGGGGCTGGACGTGCACGACGTGGGCGACTACCGCATCGACGGCGAATCGCGCCTGCTCGAACCGGGCATGGTGCTGACGGTGGAACCGGGCCTGTACGTGGCGCCGGACGACCGCTCGGTGGCCGAGCGCTGGCGGGGTATCGGCATCCGCATCGAGGACGACGTGGCGGTGACCCGCGAGGGTAACGAGGTGCTCTCCGCCGCGATGCCGAAAGAGGCCGAGGCGATCGAGGCGCTGCTGGCCGGGCGCTAGGGGCGTCCTGGCCCGTTCAGGGCATCCCCAGGTTCACGCGTCCGGCAGTTCGGCATCCTTGCGCCGGCGGTTCGCCTCGTCGGTGGCGTGCACCTCATACCACATCGCGTTGAGGATCGCGAAGGCGCAGGCCAGGCCCAGCCCGAGTATCCACGAGAAATACCACATCGCTCCGCCCTCCTTTCAATAACCGCCGTGCGCCTTGCGCACCTGCTCCAGCGTGACCCGTCCGCGCATCACCCGGTACACCCAGCCGGTGTAGAGGATCACCACCGGCAGCAGTACCAGGGTGACCACCAGCATCAGCTGCAGCGTGCCGCGGCTCGACGAGGCGTCCCACACGGTGAGGCTGGAGCGCGGATCGAGGCTGGACGGCAGCAGAAACGGAAACAGCGCGAAGCCGGCCGAGGCGATCGTGCCGCCGACCATCAGGCTGCTGGCGACGAAGCCGGCCACCCCGCGCCGGCCGGCCAGCACCTGCACGCCGACCGCCGCGGCCAGCGCCAGTGCCGGCGCGACCCAGAACCACGGGTATTGCAGGTAGCCGGCGAACCAGCTGCCGCCGAACGCGACCTGCTTGTACAGCGGATTGGAAACACCTGCGGTCGCCGCCGGGCCGGCGATCGCGTAGCCGGGAATGCCCCAGGCCAGCCATACGCCGGCCAGCACGTACAGCGCGGCGAAAGCCAGCGTGGTCCAGCGCGCGATCGCCACCGCGCGCTCGGCGATCGCGTGGTCGGCCTTCAGCGCGGCGAAGCACGCGCCGTGCGCCAGCAGCATGGCGAGCGAGACCAGCCCGCACAGCAGCGCGAACGGGTGCAGCAGGTCGAGCAGGCCGCCTTGCCAGCTCATGCGCAGGTCGTCGTCGAAGCGGAACGGCAGGCCGAGGAACAGGTTGCCGAACGCGACGCCGGCCAGCAGCATCACCGCCAGCCCGGAACCGGTCAGCACCCAGTCCCACAGCGAGGCCCAGCGCGGGTCGTGGACCTTGCCGCGGAAGTTGAAGCCGACCGGGCGCAGGATGAAGGCCAGCAGCACCAGCGCGATGGCGAAATACATGCCGGAAAACGACACCGCGTACAGCGTCGGCCACGCCGCGAAGGTGGCGCCGCCGGCGAGGATGAACCACACCTGGTTGCCTTCCCATGTCGGCTCGATGCCTTCCAGCAGCACCTGCCGCTCCTCGTTGTCGCGGCCGAGCACCTTCAGCAGGCCGGCGACGCCGAAGTCGAAGCCGTCCATGATCGCGAAGCCGATCAGCAGCGTGCCCAGCAGGGCCCACCAGATCACCCGCAGCGTGGCGTAGTCGAGCATGGCGGTCTCCTCAGGGCCGGTCGGAGGAAAGGGCGGCGGTCGCCGGCGGCCAGAGACCCAGCCCGTCCGGCCCCTTGCGCGCGAACTTCAGCATCAGCACCACGTCGACCACCGCCAGCGCGGTGTAGAACAGCAGGAAGCCGCCGAGTGAGGTGAGGACCTGGCCTGCACTCACCGTCGACACGCCCAGCGCGGTCGGCAGCACGCCCTCGATCGCCCACGGCTGGCGGCCGTACTCGGCCACGATCCAGCCCAGCTCGACGGCGATCCACGGCAGCGGCAGGCTCCACAGCGCCAGCCGCAGGTACCAGCGCTGGCTCTGCAGCGTGCGCTTGCTGGCCTTCCAGAACGAGAACGCGAACAGCGCGATGAAATAGAAACCGCAGGCGACCATGATGCGGAACGACCAGAACAGCACCGGCACGTTCGGGATGGTGCTGTCGGCGGCCTGCTGGATGTCCGCCGGCGTGGCCCGGCGCGGGTCGTCGACGTACTTCTTCAGCAGCAAGGCGTAGCCAAGGTCCTGGTCGTGCGCGGCCAGCGTGGCCTTGGCCTGGGCGTCGTCCTTGTCCTGGCGCAGCATCAGCATCGCGTCGTAGGCCTGGATGCCGTTGCCGATCCGCCCCTTCGCGTCATCCACCAGTTCGTTGATGCCCGGCATCGTCTGGTCGAGCGAACGGGTGCCGATCAGGCCCATCACCCACGGGATCTTCAGCGCGTAATGGGTGGTGCGCTGCTCCACGTCGGGCAGGCCGAACAGGGTGAACGGGGCCGGCGCCGGCTCGGTCTCCCACATCGCCTCGATCGAGGCCATCTTCATCTTCTGGTTCAGCGACACGCTGTAGCCGGACTCGTCGCCCAGCACCACCACCGACAGCGCCGCCGCCAGCCCGAAGCTGGCCGCCACCGTCATCGAGCGCTTGGCGAAATCCAGGTTGCGCCCGCGCAGCAGGTACCACGCGCTGATCGACAGCACGAACATCGCGCCCAGCACGTAGCCGGCGCTCACCGTGTGCACGAACTTGTCCTGCGCCACCGGGTTGAACAGCACCGCGGAGAACGAGGTCACCTCCATGCGCATCGTTTCGGGGTTGAATGCGGCGCCGACCGGGTTCTGCATCCACGCGTTCGCCACCAGGATCCACAGCGCCGACAGGCTGGTGCCCAGCGCCAGGAACCAGGTCACCAGCAGGTGCTTGATCCGCGAGATGCGCTCCCAGCCCATGAAGAACACGCCGACCAGGGTGGCTTCGAGGAAGAACGCCATCAGCCCCTCGATCGCCAGCGGCGCGCCGAAGATGTCGCCGACGTAGTGCGAGTAGTACGCCCAGTTCATGCCGAACTGGAACTCCATGGTCACCCCGGTGGCCACGCCCATCGCGAAATTGATGCCGAACAGCACGCCCCAGAACTGCACCATGCGCTTCCATACCTCGCGCCCGGTCATCACGTAGACGCTTTCCATGATGGCCAGGATCCACACCAGGCCCAGCGTCAGCGGCACGAACAGGAAGTGGTACAGCGCGGTCAGCGCGAACTGCAGGCGCGACAGCGTGACGACGTCGGTGTCGATCAGGATCATGGCTGGGCTTCCGGAGGCGCGGGGGCGGAAGGCGCCAGCCGCTGCGCGATCGCATCGGGACTGGCGTCGGGTTTCGGTTGCGGCGCGAGCACCACCCACCAGATCAGCGCGAGCGCCGCGATCTTCAGCACGACGATGCCGAACAACTCGAACGTCAGCCGCCGCAGCGGGCGCGGCGGCGTGTGCGGATCTTCAGGTGGAACGCTGGAAATCGCGGGACGGGACATGCGACGAATCCGTGCACTGCCTGCCGCGCAGCATACGCCGCACGGATGTTGTCGCGGTGTGGACGAATGTCGCAGCGGCGACTGCTCCGGTGCGTACGGTTCCCCGCAGCGAAAAGGCGCTCGCCCTCACTGCGGGGGCCGAAGGCCGTTTCGCCGCGGAAGGAGACAAATCAACCAGTGTGGGACTGGTTCGACTCAGGCCGAAGCGAACGCGTCGCGGGTGAGGTTTTCCGGGGCGCCGTCGGTGCACGCCACGTCGTCCTCGATGCGGATGCCGCCGTACTGCTTGAATGCCTCGACCTTGTTCCAGTCGATGTCCTTCGACACCGGCTTGCCGCGCAACTCGGCCAGCAGCATCTCGATGAAATACAGGCCGGGCTCGATCGTCACCACCATGCCCGGTTCCAGCGTGCGGGTCATGCGCAGGTACGGATGGCCGTCCGGGCGCGGCACGGTGTCGCCGCGGTCGTTCCTGGCGAAGCCGCCCACGTCGTGCACCTGCAGGCCGATCGAATGGCCCAGGCCGTGCGGGAAGAAGGCGCGGGTGACGCCGCTTTCGAGCGCCGATTCGGCCTCCATGCGAATGAAGCCGTGGTCCTTCAGCAGCGCGGCCAGTTGCCGGTGCGCGTGCAGGTGCAGCTCGGCGTAGGGGCGACCGCTGCGCACCATCGCGGCCTGGCTTTGCTGGTTCGCGTCCATCGCGTCGATCAGCGCCTGGAACTCGCCCGCGTCGGCGGCCGCATGGGTGCGCGTGATGTCGCTGGCGTAGCCCGAGGCGCTGGCGCCGGCGTCGATCAGCAGCGAGCGCGGGCGCGCGGGCGGCTGCCGGGTGAAATCCATGTAGTGCAGCACGGCGCCGTGCTCGTTCAGCGCCACGATGCTGGAGTAGGGCAGTTCGGCGTCGATCTGGCCGGCGGCCGCCAGGTAGGCCTGGTGGATGCCCAGCTCGCTGGCACCGGCACGGAACGCCTGCTCGGCCGCGCGATGCGCGCGCGTGCCGATGCGGCTGGCCGCGCGCATCAGTTCCAGTTCGTACGGTGTCTTGTACGCGCGGTGGTAGTGCAGGTAATCCAGCACCGCGGGCGGGTTGTTGAACTCGATGCCGGCGACGGCGGCGTTCGCTTCGCCGATGCTGGCGCAGCGACCTTGCGGCAGTTCGGCCACCGCTTCCTCAGCGCTGCGCACCACGACGATCTCGAAGCCGTCCACCCAGTAGCCGGCCGGCGCGTCCGGCACCACGTGCCAGTAGTCGCGTGGCTGCAGGAAGATCAGCTTCGGCTTGTGGCCCGGCGTGTACGCGATCCAGCTGCCGGGCGCGTTGGTCAACGGCAGCCAGTGCTTGAATGGCGGGCTGACCGCGTACGGGTAGTGGTTGTCGTCGAGAAACTTGACGCCGGGCATGCCGGCGGCGATCAGCAGGTGGTCAAAGCCGCCGCGGGCAAGCGCCTGCTCGGCGTGGTGTTGCACCGTGGCCAGATGCGCGGGGTAAAGCGTGGCGAGTCGATCATGCATGGAGAGCTCCCGGCAGACGCACGGGAAAGGCCCGGCGAATCAGCAAAGACGAATCGCCATGATGACGCCCGCCGGTCGGCAGTTCCAGTGGAGCTGATGCGGCCGACCGCGACTACGCCTGAGCCAGCCAGCTTTCCAGTCGCGCGGCGTCGATGTCGGTGATCGCGATGATCCGGTAGCCGGCCCAGATCTGCCCGGAGCTGGCGGCGTGCTCGTGCCACTGCTCCTGGATGCCCACCTCGATCGGCTGCGACTGCACCAGCGCGCGGCCGGTGGCGGGCAGGTCGATGCGCACCTGGTACAGCGCCTCGCTGCGTGGTGCGTGCGAGGTGATCAGCAGCATGCCGGTGCTGGACAGGTTGCCGAGGTGGCCGATCGGCTCGCCGCGGATCACGTCGGTGACGATCGCATTGCCGGGGGCACGCTTGCGCGGCGCGCGGCGCTGGTTGACGGGGACGTTGGGTGGATTCATCGGGGGCGAGCCTCCGCCGGTTTGCCGCCGCGCCCGCTTGCCGCCGCCTGGCGCAGGCTGCCGGTGAGGCCGCGCCACGCGCGATCGAGCAGGCTCTCCGGTTCGGCGGGCACTTCGCAGACGCGGCCGCGGGCGACTTCGTGGGCGAGCTGGGCCATGGTCATCTCCTCGCCGCGCTGGCCGCGCCGGCTGACCAGCAGGCAGCGCCCCGACATCGGCGAATACCAGGCCAGCTTGCGTCGCGCGATCTGCCCGCTGGCCGGGTCGACGAATTCGAACCAACTGCCGAACGGCAACTTGCGCAGATGCTGTTCGATGCGCAACTCGCGCGGATCGACCGCCGGAGGTTTGACCGCTGTCGGTTCTGCAGCTGCGGCTTTTGCCGGCGCCGGCTTGACGATCGGGCTGGCGACCGGCGGTTCATGACTGGCTTGCTGCTCGCCCAGGCGCTGGTGCTGCTTCAGGCGCAGCGCGAGATCCGTGGCGCTGGGCAGTTCGGTGGCCGGATCGGGCGTGCCGGCGCCGAGCAGGCGTTGCGCCACCTGCACCGATTCTTCCGCGTGCATGCCGATCTGCTGCAGCCCGCTTTCCACTTCCTGCTGCAGTTGCCGTGGGTCGGGCACCGGCAGACGGCCGAGCAACTGGTCGGTGATCGCCAGTTGCGCCTTGAACGCGGGGCTGTCCTCGCCATGGCGCAGCAGGGTCAGCGCCAGCACGTCGGACCAGGCGCGGTCGAGCAGGGCGCGCAGCAGGCCGCGTGGCGGCGACTGCGCGAAGCGGTCCGCCATCAGCTCGCCCGCGCGGTGGCGCGCCTGGTCCAGCCGCTCGCGACCCTGCGCCGCCTCGACGTGGCGCCGTTCGGCAGCCTGCGCCTTGCGCGTGAGCAACGCCAGGTGGTGTTCGATGTCCGCCAGCAGGGTGGTGTAGAGGCCGGCGCTGGGCGGCTCCTGGTTGGCGCGGCTGACCAGTTGTTCCAGCTTGCTGGCCAGCGGCCGGTTGCTCTCGTCGTCGCTGCCGTCCAGCCAGTCATTGGCGGCGGCGGCGACGGTGTCCAGCAGCCTGCGGGCGGGGTGGTCGCGCTGTTCGAAGAAGTCGTGGTCGGCCACCGCCACGCGCAACACCGGCAACTGCAGGTTGCCGAGCAGTCCGCGGGCGTTGCTGCCCTGCTGCAACTGCTGGCCGAGTTGCTCGAACAGCTCGGCGACCAGTTCCACCGTGTCGCCCTGTTCGCTGGTGAGCTGGGTGCGCGGCGCACCGGGCGGCTTGCCCAGGTTGAGCTGGGCCAGCAGTTCCTCGCGCAGGCGTGCGGCGCTGCGCAGTTCACGGCTGGCGTGGTCGGTCACCTTGGCCAGGTGCTGCTGCAGCGCGCCCAGCGCCGATTGCAGTTCCTCCTCGCTGGCGGCCGGCCCGGCGACCTCGCCGGTACCGGCATCCTGGCCGGACCGCCGCTGCGCCAGCAGGTCGCGCAGGGATTCCAGCACGTGGATCGAATCCTCGGGGGCGCCAGCGGCTTGCGGCTTGGCGGCTGCTTCCGCGGGGGCCACGGCGGCCTCGCTGGAGGCACCGACCTCGCCCGTTCCCTGGCGTTGGCGCTTGTTGACGTGACGCGGCGCCGGCACGCTGCGCAGTTGCGGCAGGATGCCGTCGGACTGCCAGCGCAGGTTGATGGTGGCGTACAGGGTGCCCAGCGCGGGCACCACGCTCCGGTCGAAGTGCTGCAGCAACAGCAACTGGTGCTTGAGTGGCAGCTCCAGGGCAGTGCTGGCCTGGTGGAATGCCTTGGCCAGCGCGTGCGGGCCCAGCGGCAGCGCGGCGCCCTCCAGCGGCGGCGCGCCGATCAGCACCGCCAGCCGATAGCCCAGTTCGTACAGCGCGCGACCGTGGCGCGCGTCGCCGCGTGCGCCGAGCTGGTCCAGCGCCATCGACATCTCCTGCACGCTGGGGTCGAGCAGCTCCAGGGTCTGCCACGGATTGGTGGCGACTTCTGCTTCCGCCTCGGTGGGCCGCCGTGCGCCGCGATCGAGCTCGTTGATCGCCTTGCCCATCTCCTCCATGAAGGACTGCACCAGGGCGTTCTGCCCCTGCAGCACCCGTTGCCGGCTGGCGAAGCACTCATGCTGTTCGTCGGAGCGGTGCGCGTGGTCGGCCAGCGCGAAAAGCTGCTTCTCGAATTCGGCGATGCAATGGCGCACGGGCTCGTACAGGCCCTCCACGCACAAGGTGTAGCCGGTTTCGATCAACTGCTGGGCACGCGCTGGCCACCGCCCCTGGTTGAATTGGGCCGTGCTGCGCGATGCCGACATGCGTCGCCGGTCTTCTCCGACGTCCATGCAAAACCTGTGATTTCCCCGGGTTGGCCAAGTCTATGCTGCTTGCGTGGCCTATGCCATCGCCTCGAACGCGTCAGCCCAGAAAGCTCGCAATAACGTCATTCAGGAAACGCTGGCCGGTGGCGCTGGTGCGCAGCAGCCGTGGATCGTCGAGCAACCAGCCGCGGGCGCGGGCCGTGGCCAGCGCCGGGGCGATGGTTTTCGGCGCCAGCCCGGTGCGGGCGGGGAAATCGGCCATCGGCACGCCGTCGATCAGGCGCAATGCGTTGAGCATGTACTCGAACGGCAGCTCGGCGGCGGCGACCACGTTGTGGCCGCCGAGCCGGCCGGCGCCGCCGGGTTCGGCCATGTAGGCACGCGGGCTGCGCGTCTTCCAGCGGCGATGGATACGGCCACTGATGGCATCGCTGAGCTTGCCGTGGGCGCCGGCGCCGATGCCGAGGTAGTCGCCGAACTGCCAGTAGTTGAGGTTGTGCACGCAGCGCCGGCCCGGCTGCGCGTAGGCGGAAATCTCGTACTGGCCGTAGCCGGCCTCGGCCAGGCGCGCCTCGCAGGCTTCCTGCATCGCCCAGGCGTGGTCGTCGTCGGGCAGCGGCGGCGGGTTGGCGGCGAACACCGTGTTCGGCTCCAGCGTGAGCTGGTAGTGCGAGATGTGGGTGGGCGCGAGCGCCACGGCGCTTTCCACGTCGGCCAGCGCACCGTCCAGTTCCTGCTTCGGCAGTGCGTACATCAGGTCGAGGTTGATGTTCGTGTAGCCGGCGTCCTGTGCCGATTTCACTGCCGTCTCGGCCTCGCTGGCCGAGTGGATGCGACCCAGCCGCCGCAGCTTGTCGTCGTCGAAGCTCTGCACGCCGAACGAGATGCGGTTGATGCCCGCGGCCAGATAGCCGTCGAAGCGGCCGTGCTCGACCGTGCCGGGATTGGTCTCCAGGGTGATCTCGGTGTCGTCGGCCAGCGGCAGCCGCTCGCGCACGCCGTCGAGCATGCGCGCGATCAGCTCCGGCGCGAACAGGCTGGGCGTGCCGCCGCCGAAGAACACGCTGATGACGGGCCGGCCTTCCAGCGCGGCGGCAAAATCCGCGCGGTCGGCATCGAGGTCGGCCAGCAGGTGGTCGATGTAGTCGGCATACGGCGGCGGCTCGCTGCGCAGGCCGTGCGAGTTGAAGTCGCAGTACGGGCACTTCTTCACGCACCACGGCATGTGCACGTACAGCGACAGCGGCGGGGCGATCAGGCTCATGCGCGGCGCTCGGCCAGCCTTGCGTGCAGTTGCGCCAGCGCCTGGCCGCGGTGGCTGATACGGTTCTTCAGCGCCGGCTCGAGTTCGGCGGCGCTGAGCGTCTGGCCGTGCGGCAGGAACAGCGGGTCGTAGCCGAAACCCTGCTCGCCGCGCGGCGCGTCGAGCACGCGGCCGTGCCAGCGGCCTTCGGCGATCAGCGGGGCGGGGTCGTCGGCGTGTTGCAGCAGCGCCAGCGCGCAGATGAAGAAGGCGTCACGCTGCGCCGCCGGCACGCCGTGCAGCGCGCGCAGCAACTTCGCGTTGTTCGCCGCGCTGTCGCCATGGCTGCCGGCATAGCGCGCCGAATACAGGCCGGGAGCGCCGCGCAGGTGCGCCACGCACAGGCCGGAGTCGTCGGCCAGTGCGGGCAGGCCGCTGGCGCGGGCGGCGTGGCGCGCCTTGAGCAGCGCGTTCTCGACGAAGCTCGCGCCGGTTTCCTCGGCGTCCGCGATGCCCAGACTCGATTGCGCAACCACCTCGAAGCCGCTGTCGGCGAGCAACGCGTTGAACTCCGCGAGCTTGCCGCGGTTGCTGCTGGCCAGTACCACCCGTTGCATCATCTGCCGATTCCCGATTCCCGGCTTATAGCGCCAGCGCCGCGCGCTGCGCCGCGACCAGTTCGCCGATACCCTGCTCGGCCAGCGCCAGCATCGTGTCCATCTCGCCGCGACGGAAGGCGTGGCCTTCGGCGGTGCCCTGCACCTCGATGAAGCCGCCGCCGTCGTTCATCACCACGTTCATGTCGGTGTCGCAGTCCGAATCCTCGGCGTAGTCGAGGTCGAGCACCGGCACGCCCTTGTAGATGCCCACCGAGACCGCGGCGACCGCGCCGACGATCGGGTTGCGCTTGAGGTTCTCGCGTTTCATCAGCAGGTTCACCGCGTCGACCAGGGCCACGTAGGCGCCGGTGATCGCCGCGGTGCGGGTGCCGCCGTCGGCCTGCAGCACGTCGCAGTCCAGCGTGATCACGCGCTCGCCCAGTGCCTGCCGGTTGACGCAGGCGCGCAGGCTGCGACCGATCAGCCGCTGGATTTCCATGGTGCGCCCGCCTTGGCCGCCGCGCGCCGCTTCGCGCTGGGTGCGGGTGTTGGTGGCGCGCGGCAGCATGCCGTATTCGGCGGTGACCCAGCCCTCGCCCTTGCCGCGCAGCCAGGCCGGCGCGCGGTCCTCGATGCTAGCGGTGCACAGCACGCGGGTGTCGCCGAAGCTGACCAGCACCGAGCCTTCGGCGTGGCGGGTGTAGTGGCGTTCGAGGGTGACGGTGCGCAGCTGGTCGCTGGCGCGGCCACTGGGGCGGCTGGGATTCATGACGAGTGGCCGGATTGGGCAAGGGGGACCGGAGAGTTTACCATTGCATCCTTTCCCCATCTGTCCGGAAGGCGCCGATGATCCGCAGCATGACGGCCTACGCCAGCGCCGAAACCACCGGCCCCGCGGGCACGCTCAGCTGCGAGCTGCGCACGGTCAACCATCGCTACCTGGAGTTGAGCCCGCGCTTGCCGGATGACTTGCGCGCGTTCGAATCGCAGCTGCGCGAGCGGGTGGCGGCGAAGTTGTCGCGCGGCAAGCTGGACCTCACCGTGCGTCGCGCGGGCGAGGGGCGCGGCGAGGCGTTGCAGGTGAACGGCGCGCTGCTCGCGCGGCTGTCCGAGCTGAACCTGGACATGGCCGCGCTGTTCCCCGGCCTGCAGGTGCAGTTCACCGAGCTGCTGCGCTTTCCCGGCGTGATGCAGCAGGCCGAGGTCGATCCCGAAGCGCAGCAAACCGCGCTGTTCGACGTACTCGACCGCGCGCTGGATGCACTCGCCGCCACCCGCGAACGCGAGGGTGAAAAGCTTGGCGCGATCCTGCACGAGCGGCTCGATGCGATCGAGCGCGTGGTCACCGAGGTGCGCGGCTGGATGCCCGAGATCCGCGCCGCGCTGCGCACCCGCCTGGAAACCCGCCTGGCCGACCTGAAGCAGCCGGTCGAGCCGGGTCGGCTGGAACAGGAGTTGGTGTTGCAGATCACCCGCACCGACGTCGACGAGGAACTCGATCGCCTCAGCACCCACATCGCCGAGACGCGCCGCGTGCTGGGCCTGGCCGAGCCGGTCGGGCGCCGGCTGGATTTCCTGATGCAGGAGTTCAACCGCGAAGCGAACACGCTGGGTTCCAAGTCGGTCGATGCGCGCAGCACCAACGCCGCGGTCGAGCTGAAGGTGCTGATCGAACAGATGCGCGAACAGGTGCAGAACATTGAATGAGCGCATCCGGCAAGCCCTGGCCCCTCACCCCAACCCTCTCCCCGGCGGGGAGAGGGGGCAAATGCGCTACGCGGCTGTATGAGTATTGAAGCAGGCACCCTGTTCGTGGTCGCCGCGCCCTCGGGCGCCGGCAAGTCCACCCTGGTCAACGCGCTGCTGGAGCGCGAGCCGGGGATCTCGCTGTCGATCTCGCACACCACGCGGCCGCCGCGGCCGGGCGAGACGTACGGGCGGCACTACTACTTCGTCGAGCGCGCCGAGTTCAAGCGGCAGATCGCCGAAGGCATCTTCCTGGAACATGCCGAGGTGCACGGCAACCTCTACGGCACCTCGCGCACCACGGTGCAGCAACTGCTGGGGCAGGGGCGCGACGTCCTGCTGGAGATCGACTGGCAGGGCGCGCAGCAGATCCGCGCGAGCAAACCCGACTGCGTCAGCGTGTTCATCCTGCCGCCGTCGCGGGCGGAACTCGAACGGCGCCTGCGCGGTCGTGGTTCGGACAGTGCCGAGGTGATCGAGCGCCGGTTGCACAATTCGCGCGGCGAGATCGCGCACGCGCACGAGTTCGATTTCATCCTGGTCAACGACGCCTTCGACGAAGCGTTGGCCGACCTGCAGGCGATCGTGCGCACTGTACGCCTGCGCAGCACCTTGCAATGGCAGCGGCACGAGGCCTTGATCGCCGAACTGCTTGCCCCGTAAGGACCGGTCTGCGAACCCACGCGAAGCCCGCGGGTGCGTGGCGTTGCCGGCGCGGTTCCATTACCTTGTTCTTTTCCGTGGTCGCCACCTTCATGACTCCATCCGCCCGCCCGCCATCCGATGACGCCGCCCTGGTGCGCATCCGCGGCCTGACCACGGTACTCAACGGCAAGACCATCTTCGACGCGCTGGATCTGGACATTCGGCGCGGGAAGATCACCTCGATCATGGGCCCCAGCGGCACCGGCAAGACCACCCTGCTCAAGCACATCACCGGGCAGATGCGCGCCGACGCCGGCAGCATCCATGTCGACGGGCACAATGTCGCCGAGCTGTCGCGCGAAGAGCTGTACAAGCTGCGCGAAGGCGTGGGCTACCTGTTCCAGAACTCCGCGTTGCTGACCGATTTCGACGTGTTCGAGAACGTGGCGTTCCCGCTGCGCCAGCACACCAAGCTGCCCGAGGTGCTGATCCGCAACCTGGTGCTGATGAAGCTGCAGGCGGTGGGCCTGCGCGGCGCGGCGCGGCTGATGCCGAACGAGCTGTCCGGCGGCATGGCGCGGCGGGTGGCGCTGGCGCGGGCGATCGTGTTCGACCCGCAGTTGATCCTGTACGACGAGCCATTCGTGGGGCTCGACCCGGTGGCGCTGAACCAGGTGCTGAAGCTGATCCAGACGCTGAACCAGACCTTGGGCATCACCAGCGTGCTGGTCTCGCACGAACTGCCCGCGGTGCAGCGCATCGCCCATCACGTGGCGCTGCTTTCCAACGGCAAGGTGGTGGCGCAGGGCGATCCGGCGACGATCGCCGACGACGGCTCGCCGTGGACACGGCAGTTCTTCGGCGGCGAGGCGGACGGCCCGATCCCGTTCCGCTATCCGGCCGGCGATTACGCCACCGAACTGGGCTTTGCCGGAGCGGCGAAATGAACGCACGTGCCCCGCAGTCCCGCAACGTGGTGACCCAGTCGCTGGCGCAGATCGGCGCTTGCGGCCTGTTCCTGCTGACGCTGCTGGCGGCGGTGCCGCGCAGCTTCCGCTACCTGCGCGAAACCACGCGCCAGCTGTGGTTCGTCGGCGCCATGAGCCTGACCATCATCATGGTCTGCGGCCTGTTCGTGGGCATGGTGCTGATGCTGCAGCTGTACCACGTGCTGTCGATCTTCGGCGGCACCTCGGCCAGCGGCATGGTGGTGGCGCTGTCGGTGTACCGCGAGCTGGGCCCGGTGGTCACCGCGCTGCTGTTCGCCGGTCGCGCCGGCACCGCGGTCACCGCCGAGATCGGCCTGATGCGCGCCACCGACCAGATCTCGGCGATGGAGATGATGGCGGTGGACCCGGTCGCTTACGTGGCCACGCCGCGTTTCCTGGCCGGGCTGATCGCGATGCCGCTGCTGTGCTGCGTGTTCTGCGCCATGGCCATCTTCGGCGGCCACCTGGTCGGCGTGACCTGGCTGGGCATCGACAACGGCACGTTCTGGTCGAACATGACCGCCCAGGTCGACGTGCACACCGACATCGTCAACGGCGTGCTGCTGAAGAGCCTGGCGTTCGGCGCGGTGGTGTCGCTGATCGCGGTGTTCCAGGGCTTCACCACGCCGCCGACCAGCGAGGGCGTGGCCTACGCCACCACCCGCACCGTGGTCGCCTCGTCGATCGCCATCCTCGCGCTGGACTTCGTCCTTACCGCGTTCCTGATGTGACTGCCATGACTTGTCGTTTTCCGAGGATTCTGCCGTGAGCCAACCGAGAAGTTCCTACGCCGTCGGCACCGGCCTGTTCATCGTGCTGGGCTTCGCCGCGCTGGCCTACCTGGCGACGCAGACCAGTTCGGTCGCCAACAACGTGCGCCAGGGCGACAGCTACGACGTCAGCGCGCAGTTCACCAACATCGGCCAGCTCAAGGAGCGCGCGCCGGTGAAGATCGCCGGTGTGCGCGTGGGCCAGGTGCAGTCGATCACGCTGGCGCCGGGGCGCGATGCAGCCGAAGTGAAGCTGTCCATCGACAAGCGCTACGACCACATCCCGCAGGATTCGGTGGCCACGATCTTCACCAGCGGCCTGCTCGGCGACCAGTACGTGGGCATCGACTACGGCAGCGCGAAACAGATGGTGGCCGCCGGCGGCACGCTGGCGCGGACCAAGTCGTCGCAGCCCCTGGAGGAGATGCTCGGCAAGTTCTTCGGCGCCGGCGGCGTGGTCGACAACATCGGCGGCAGCTACACGGTCAAGGCCGATTTCACCAACGTGGGCGCCTTGTCGGCGGGCGCGCCGGTGAAGATGGCCGGCGTGGTGATCGGCAGCGTGCAATCGGTGCGCGCCGACCCGACCAAGCTCAATGCCGAGGTCATCCTGGCGATCGACAAGCGCTACGACCAGATTCCCGACGATTCGGCCGCCGCGGTGTTCACCAGCGGTTTGATCGGCAGCCAGTATGTTGCGATCCAGCCGGGCGGCTCGCCCGATGTGCTCAAGAACGGCGACGAGATGATCCTGACCCAGTCCGCGATGCAGCTGGAGGATCTGATCGGCAAGTTCCTGGTCAATGGTTCGCCCAGTGACAAGAAGGACGCCGGCAGCGGCAAGCAGTAGAACCCCCATCGAATCCCCGTCGGCGGCCTCTGCCGCCGTCCATGCCCCAAGGAGTAATTTCATGCTGCGCAGACTGGCCCTTGCCACCGCCCTTGCGTTTGCCACCGTGGTCGGCGCCCCGGCGTTTGCCCAGGATGCCGCCGCGGCCGCCGCGCCGGCGGCCGTCCAGCAGGCCCCGGTGCAGATCGTGCAGAGCATCGCCGATCAGCTGGCCACCGCGATCGAGGGCCACCGCGACGAGCTCAAGCGCGACAAGGAAAAACTGATCGCCATCATCGACGACGTGTTCCTGCCGCACTTCGACATCGACTACGCCTCGATCCTGGTGCTCGGCCGGCATGCTCGCGAGGCCACCCCTGCACAGCGGGACCGCTTCGCCAAGGCGTTCTACAACTCGATCACCCATCGCTATGCCGAGGGCCTGCTCAACTACACCCGCGGCAAGGTCAAGGTGCTGCCGTTCAACGGCGACCTCAACGACAAGCGCACCGTGGTGCGCACCCAGGTGGTGCTGGATGACGGCAAGCTGGTGTCGATCGACTACGCATTCCGCAAGAGCCGCAGCGGCGACTGGAAGGCGTACGACGTGATCATCGAAGGCATCTCCTACGTGACCAATTACCGCAATCAGGTGGACGCCGAGATCCGCAAGGTCGGCATCGAGCAGTTGATCACCAACCTGGAAACCCAGGGCGAGAAGGCGCTGGAGACCATGGACAAGGACGGCAAGGACAGCCAGTGAACACGTCCACCGGTTTTCGCCTGGAGACCGTGACGCCATCCACCCTGGCGGTGCATGGCGTGCTGGATTTCGACACCGCCGCCGCGGCGCTGGCGGCGCTGCGCGCGGCACTCGATGACGGGGTGGCGGAGCTGGACCTGGCAGGTGTCAGCCACAGCGACAGTGCCGGCTTGGCCTGCGTGCTGGCCGCCGTCGCCGAGGCGAACGGGCACGGCCGAACGCTGCGGGTGGTCGGCATGCCGGCCGGCATGCGGGCGCTGGCCCAGGTCTGCGAGGTCGATACGCTGCTGGCGTGAGCCGGGCGCCGCGGCCGGGACTCAGTCCTGGCTACCCTGCTTGGCGTGGCCCTTTTCCCAGTCGTGCTGCTGCTCCAGCAGCTCGTCCGGGTCGAAGCCCGGCGTATCCAGTCCCTGCATCCGTTCGATCAGCGCTGCCGGCGGGTTGCCGTCGTAAAGCTTGTACAGGCGCTGTTGCCGGTAGGCGTCGCGGATGAACACGTACGGGTCGTAGGCCGATTGCAGGAAACTCTCCGCGTCGATCGCGCGCGAGCGCAGCGTGATCAGGTACATCGCCTGCGGCGCGTACTGCAGGCCGTTGTAGTGATGGTTGGCGGCGTACAGGCTCAACGGGTCGAAGAAATAGCTGTCCACCGGCATCCGCCACATGTCGCGCGCGGTGCTGGGACCGAACAGCGGCAGCATCAGGAAATCGCCTTCCGGCGCGCCCCAGCGCGCCAGCGTGATGCCGAAGTCGTTGTCCTCGATCGGCAGCCCCAACTGGCTGGCCGGGTCGAAGAAACCGCCGATGCCCAGGGTGAGATTGACCAGGAAACGGGCGGTGCTCTGCAGGGCCTGCTTGGGCCGCGCCTGCAACAAGTCGTTGGCGACCGTGACCGGTGTGCGGATGTTGGTGAAAAAGTCGCTGAACGAACGCCGCACCGGCGGATTGGTGACCTTGCGGTAGACCAGCGCCACCGGCCGTATGGCCACTTCGTCCACCGCGGTGTTGAACTGGTACGCCCCGCGATTGAACTTCTCCAGCGGGTCGTCGGTGCGCGGCTTGGCGATGGCGCAACCTGCCAGCAAGGCGAGTGCGGCCACGGTCAACCAGCGACTCATGGCGAGGGATCGAGGCAATAAGGGCATCGGGGGCTAGGGATTCGCGTCGGGGACAGTATAAGTGTACTGTCTGGTTTTATATCTTGCACGGCTTTCGGGTCGCTTTCGCGGATACGCCCGTCCGCGGCCAGCCCGCCATGATACGCGCCGGCCGCATTGCCAGCAAAGCGCCTGCTGGCTACACTGATCGACCGTATAAGTCACTATTCTCCGAAGGATTTCACATGGCACGCATTACCGTGGAGGACTGCCTCGAGGTGGTCGACAACCGTTTCGAGCTGGTTCTGATGGCGACCAAGCGCGCGCGACAGCTCGAGAAGGGTGCCGAACCGGCGGTCAACCCCGACCATGACAAGCCCACCGTGCTCGCGCTGCGCGAGATTGCCGCCCGTCGCATCGACCAGGCCACGATCGACCAGATCGACAAGGCCGAGCGCGAGCGTGCCGAACGCGAGGCGCTGGAATGGGCCGCCGCGGAAGTCGACGATGATCTCTCCAAGGGTGGCGACGACTGATGAGCGATGACTGCCGGCGCTGCCGCGATCATGCCTGCCAAGGCATGAGCATGCGCGCGCGCCCGGCAATCTCGGGGCACCTCGTTTCCGGGGTGGGCGCCTGACCCGGCGCCAGGCACCGATGCCGGCGACCGCTCCCCCGGCCCCGGTCGATCCGGCCGCCTGGCCACCCTATGTGCTGGCGCTGAAAGAGCGCATCGCCTACCTGCCTCCGGCGCAGGTCACCCAGGTGTTGCGTGCGTACGCCGTCGGCGCGCAGGCGCATGCCGGGCAGGAACGCAAGAGCGGCGAACCGTACATCACCCATCCGGTGGCGGTGGCCAGCATCCTGGCCGAGCTGGGGCTGGACGCCGAGACGATCATCGCGGCGATCCTGCACGACACGCTTGAGGACACCGAACTGAGCCGCGAGGCGCTGGCCGGCGAGTTCGGTGAAGTGGTGGCCGAGCTGGTGGACGGCGTCACCAAGCTGGACAAGATGCGCTTCGGCACGCGCCAGGAAGCCGATGCGGAAAGCTTCCGCAAGATGCTGCTGGCGATGGCGCGCGACATCCGCGTGATCCTGATCAAGCTGGCCGACCGGCTGCACAACATGCGCACGCTGGGCGCCAAGGATCAGGGCTCGCGCCGCCGCATCGCGCGCGAGACGCTGGAGATCTTCGCCCCGATCGCGCAGCGCCTGGGCATGAACAAGTTCAAGGCGGAGCTGCAGGACCTGGGCTTCCGCGCGCTGTACCCCGATCGCTACCGGGTCATCAGCGAGCGCATCCGCGCCGCGCTGGGCAATCGCCGCGAGGTGATGAGCAAGATCGAGGCCGCGCTCACCACGCAGCTGGCGTCCGAACACCTGAGCGCCCACGTGGTCGGCCGGATCAAGTCACCGTGGAGCATCTATTCGAAGATGCGCAACGAGCACAAGACGTTCGCGCAGTTGATGGACGTGTACGGTTTCCGCGTGGTGGTCGACAGCGCCACCAGTTGCTATGTCGCGCTGGGTGCGGTGCACGCGCTGTACAAGCCGGTGGACCGCCGCTTCAAGGATTTCATCGCGATCCCCAAGGCGAACGGCTACCAGTCGCTGCACACGGTGCTGCTCGGGCCGTTCGGCGCGCCGATCGAGGTGCAGATCCGCACCGCGGAAATGGATTCCGTGGCCGAACGCGGCGTGGCGGCGCACTGGGCCTACAAGACCGATTCGGGCCCGGCCAACAGTGCCCAGGTGCGCGCCCGCGAATGGCTGGCGTCGATGGTCGACAGCTCGGCGAACACGGTGTCCTCCTCGGAGTTCATCGAGAACGTCAAGATCGACCTGTTCCCCGACGAGGTCTATTTGTTCACCCCCCGCGGCGACATCCTCTCGCTGCCGCGCCATGCCACCGCGCTGGATTTCGCCTATGCGGTGCATACCGACGTGGGCGACCATGCAGTAGCCGCGCGCGTCGACAAGAAGCTCACCCCGCTGCGCAGCCGGCTCGAATCGGGCCAGTTGGTGGAAATCATCACCGCGCCCTCGGCGGCGCCCAATCCGGCGTGGCTGGAGGTGGTGGTCACCGGCAAGGCGCGCACCGCGATCCGCCAGTACCTGAAACACCTGCAGCACGAGGATGCCGTGGATTTCGGCCACCGCATGCTCGATCGCGCACTGGATGCGCTGGGCAGCAGTCTCGATGCGATCGCACCGACCACGCTGGACCGCTTCCTGAAGACCTCCAAGCTGAAGCGGCTGGAGGAGCTGCTGTCCGATATCGCGCTGGGCAACCGCATGCCCGACGTGGTCGCGCGCCAGTTGCTGGGCTCGCGCTGGAAGAAGGCCGCCGGCTCGAAGGCGGGCGTGGCGCTGGCGCAGGAGAAGATCCGCATCAGCGGCGGCGAGCGTGGCGTGCTCAGTTTCGCCAACTGCTGCCATCCGCTGCCGGGCGACGACATCATCGGCTACCTGTCTTCCGGCAAGGGCATCGTGGTGCACCGCGTGGAGTGCCCCAACGTGGCCGAGCTGCGCCGCTCGCCGGAACGCCTGGTGGCGATCGAGTGGGATCGCGACGTCAAGGGCGACTACCGCGCGCAGTTGCACATCGAGGTGATCAACCGGCCGGGCGTGCTTGCCACCGTGGCCGCGGCGATCGCCGCGGCCGATTCCAACATCGAGAACGTAGAGTACGTCGAACGCGACGCCTCGGCGGCCACGCTGCTGTTCTCGATGGAAGTGAAGAGCCGCAAGCACCTGGCCGACGTGATCCGCCGCGTGCGTCGCACCGGTGTGGTCAGCGCGGTGCGGCGGTATCCCCTGTAGGGCCGGTGAGGGGCTCCGACAGGAACGATGGTTGCTTTCCTCCGGCCCGGCGATAGTCTTGCCGGATCCCGACTCACGAATCCGAGAAGCATCCATGTCCCGCAGCATCATCGCCACCGAGCAGGCTCCCGCCGCCATCGGCCCGTATTCGCAGGCCGTGCGCGCCGGCAGCACCGTCTATTTCTCCGGCCAGATTCCGCTGGATCCGGCCACCGGCAACCTGGTCGACGGCGACATCAGCGCGCAGACGCGCCGCGTGTTCGACAACCTCGCCGCCGTGGCGCAGGCCGCCGGCGGCTCGCTGACGCAGATCGTGCGCGTGGGCATCTACGTCACCGACCTGGCCAACTTCGCCGCGGTCAACGCGGTGATGGCCGAATACTTCAAGCAGCCGTATCCGGCGCGCTCGACCATCGAGGTGTCCGCGTTGCCGAAGGCGGCGCAGGTGGAAGTCGACGCGATCATGGTGCTCGACTGATGCGCGCCGCGGCCGCGGCCGACAACGCGCGCCGGCACCGTCCTCGCGACTGACGGGAATGCTCGGTTAGGCTTGGGCCTCATGGCCACGCGCAACGCTCGTTCCGCTCCACCCACCATTGCCGACCCCGGCACCGCGCCGGTCACCACGCTGCCCGGTGTGGGGCCGGCACTGGCCGCGTCGCTGGGCAGGCTTGGCCTCACGCGGGTGCAGGATCTGTGGTTCCACCTGCCGTTGCGCTACGAGGACAAGACGCGCATCACCGCGATCGCGGACCTGCGCGCCGGCGAACGCGCACAGGTCGAAGGCGTGGTCGAGGCGGTCGAGCGCGGCTTCCGCTATCGGCCGCAACTGAAGGTGGCGATCGGCGACGCCAGCGCGCAGACCCTGTTGCTGCGCTTCTTCCATTTCAATCGCGCGCAGGCCGAACAACTGGTGCCGGGCACGCGGCTGCTCTGCTACGGCGAGGTGCGCCATGCCGCGCAGGGGCTGGAGATGGTGCACCCGAGCTACCAGCGTCTGGGCGGCGGCGAGGCCTCGGTGGTCGATGAGCAACTCAGCCCGGTGTACCCCACCACCGAAGGCCTGGGCCAGAAGCGCCTGGCTGCGGTGATCGGCAAGGCACTGGCCCTGCTGCCGCCGGCCGCGCAGCTGGAGCTGATCCCGCCGGCCTTGTGCAGTGCGCACGGCCTGACCTCGCTGCGCGACGCGCTGCTCTACGTGCACCGGCCACCGCCGGACGCGCACCTGGGCCAGTTGTTGCTGGGCCGGCACCCGGCCCAGCAGCGGCTGGCCTTCGAGGAATTGCTGACCCAGCACCTGAGCCTCAGGCGCCTGCGCGCCGTGGTACGGCAACGCCGCGCGCCGATGCTGGGTGCGCCGCGGCAGTTGCATCGGCGCCTGCTGCGCACCTTGCCGTTCCGCCTGACCGCCGCCCAGCAGCGCGTGAGCGAGGAAGTGGCGCACGACTTGGCACAGGCCCAACCGATGTTGCGCCTGGTGCAGGGCGATGTCGGCAGTGGCAAGACCGTGGTGGCGGCGCTGGCGGCGTTGGCGGCGGTGCAGGCGGGCTACCAGACCGCGCTGATGGCACCGACCGAATTGCTCGCCGAACAGCACCTGCGCAATTTCCGCCAGTGGCTGGAACCGCTCGGCATCGAGGTGGCGTGGCTGGCCGGCAAGGTCACCGGCAAGGCACGCCGGGAGGCGCTGGCCCGCGTGGCCGATGGCGCGGCGGTGGTGATCGGCACGCATGCGCTGATGCAGGAGGGCGTGGCGTTCGCGCGGCTGGGCCTGGTGATCGTCGACGAGCAGCATCGCTTTGGCGTGCAGCAGCGGCTGGCGCTGCACGAGAAGGGACACCAGGATCGCCTGGTGCCGCATCAGCTGGTGCTCACCGCCACGCCGATCCCGCGCACGCTGGCGATGAGCGCGTATGCCGATCTCGATGTCTCCTCGATCGACGAGCTGCCGCCCGGGCGCACGCCGGTGCAGACCATCGCGGTGTCCAACGCGCGGCGGGCCGAAGTGATCGAGCGCATCCGCGCGGCCTGCGCCGAAGGGCGACAGGTGTACTGGGTGTGCACCCTGATCGAGGAGTCCGAGCAGCTGCGCGCGCAGGCCGCCGAGGTTGCCCATGCCGAGCTGTCCGCGGCGCTCGCTGGCGCCGTGGTGGGCCTGATCCATGGCCGCATGAAGGCGAAGGACAAGCAGGCGGCGATGGACGCGTTCAAGGCCGGCGAGCTGGCCGTGCTGGTGGCCACCACGGTGATCGAGGTCGGCGTGGACGTGCCCAACGCCAGCCTGATGGTGATCGAGAACAGCGAGCGGCTCGGGCTGGCGCAGTTGCACCAGTTGCGCGGTCGCGTGGGCCGCGGCGCGGTGGCCTCCAACTGCGTGCTGCTGTATCAGCCGCCGCTGGGCCAGCTCGCGCGTGAGCGGCTGCAGGTCATGCGCGAGACCAGCGACGGCTTCCGCATCGCCGAGAAGGACCTCGAACTGCGCGGCCCCGGCGAGGTGCTGGGCACCCGCCAGACCGGGCAGCTGGCCTTCCGCATCGCCGACCTTGCCCGCGATGCCCATCTGCTGCCCGCGGTGCAGGCGGTCGGTGAACGGATGCTGGCGGAGTTCCCGGACCGGACTGGCCGGCTGATCGAACGCTGGATCGGCGGCGCCGCGCGGTTCGCGGACGCGTGAGCGGCGCTCGGGAGTCGATCCTCGCTGCCGCATCCCATAAACTGTGCGGCTGCACAGGAATCCCTCGCACATGACCAAGCCGCAACTCCTGATCGACACCGACCCCGGCGTCGACGACGCCCTCGCCATCCTGATGGCGGCCGCGCATGCCGACATCGCCGGCCTGAGCATTGCCGCCGGCAACGTGGGCCTGCACCACACCGTGCGTAACGCGCGCACCTTGGTCGACCTGCTCGGCCTAGGCACGCCGGTGTTCGCCGGTTGCGCCATGCCGCTGGTGCGTGCGCCGGAGGAAGATGCCGCGTTCGTGCACGGGCGCGACGGTTTCGGCGACATCGGCTTTGCCGAGCCTGCCGCCAAGGTCGCCGCCGAGTCCGCCGCGCTGGCGCTGCTGCGGCTGACCCGCGAGCGTCCCGGCGAGCTGACCCTGGTGGCGCTGGCGCCGCTGACCAATCTGGCGCTGGCATTGCGGCTCGATCCGGATCTGCCGCAGCGGGTCAAGCGACTGGTGGTCATGGGCGGCGCGGTGACCGGCCACGGCAATACCGGCAAGGTGCCGGCCGAGTTCAACATCGGGTTCGACCCCGAGGCAGCGCACGTCGTGTTCGAGGCGTTTCCCTCGTTCGACCTGGTGGATTGGGAGGCGACCCTGCGCCACGCCTTCGACAACGCGGAATTCGATCGCTGGCTGGCCGCCGGCGACCAGCATGCGGCGTTCTTCGCCAGGATCGCGTCCACCGCGCGCCGTTACAATGCCGAGCACGAGCGCGGCGGGTTGGTGGCGGCTGATGCATTGGCCATGGCGGTCGCGCTCGATCCGGCCATCGTCACCCGCAGCGAACGTCGCGCCGTGGCGGTGGAGCTGGACGGCCGCCTGACCCGCGGTGCCACCGTGGTCGACTGGGCGGCGCGGCTGGGGCGGCCGGCACAGGCGAACATCGTGCTGGAGGTCGACCACGTCCGCTTTGCCGCGATGGTGCGACGCGCGCTGGGTGTGCCCGGCTGAATCGCCGGCACCCTTGCACGTTCCAAGCGTTCCCCGTTACAATACCGCTCTTTTCACCACCGCATTCAGAGTCTGTCATGAAAGCCGATACCCATCCGAACTACGCCCCGGTGGTGTTCCAGGATCTGTCGTCCGACTTCGCGTTCCTGACCCGGTCGACCATGTCCAGCAAGGAAACCGTCAAGTGGGAAGACGGCAATGAGTACCCGCTGATCAAGGTGGATATCTCCAGCCATTCGCACCCGTTCTACACGGGCAAGCAGAAGACCCTGGACGTGGGTGGCCGCGTGGACAAGTTCCGCCGCCGCTACGCGGGTTCCGTCAAGGAATAATTCCTTTCGCCCCCGCACCCCCCGGGTTGCGGGCGGTTCGAGGCACGGGGCAGGCGCAGGCCTGCCCCGTGTTTTTTCGTGCCCGGCATTCGACCATGCGCCATCGAATGCCGGGACATCGTTGTGCGATAATGAGCGGTGGCCCGATGCCCGCAGTCGAGTGGAGCAAGTCGTTGCGGAGGTTGCTCCAGCCGGTTTCCGGCATCGGTTGCGTCGCGCGCTTTCCCCGGCTGCCGACATCCGCCCATTCCCTTGCCGCGCGATGACGCCCCCACCGTTGTCGCCGGCGACGAACCACATGCAAGGAGGTTTCCGTGTCCGACCCCAAGACCGTCAAGCTGGTCGATGAATCGAGTCACAAGAGCAGCGAACTGCCGCTGGTTTCCGGCACGCTCGGTGCCGCGTGCATCGACATCGGCACGCTGTACAAGGACACCGGCCATTTCACCTATGACCCGGGTTTCGGCAGCACCGCCAGCACCAAGAGCGCCATTACCTACATCGACGGCGACCAGGGCGTGCTGCTGTATCGCGGCTATCCGATCGAGCAGCTGGCGGAGCATTCGAGCTTCCTCGAGGTGGCCTACCTGCTGCTCAACGGCGAGCTGCCGAAGCCGACCGAGTTCGCCACCTTCGAGCACGACGTCGCGCACCACACGATGCTGCATGAGTCGCTGAAGAACTTCTTCCAGGGCTTCCACCACGACGCGCATCCGATGGCGATGCTGGCCGCCGCGGTGGCCTCGCTGTCGGCGTTCTACCACGACGACCTCAACGTCGACGACCCGGCCGACCGCAAGCTCGCCGCGATTCGCCTGATCGCCAAGATGCCGACCATCGCCGCCGCCTGCTATCGCTATTCGATCGGCTGGCCGATGCGCTACCCGCGCAACAACCTGGAGTACGTGGATCGCTTCCTGCACATGATGTTCGAGGTGCCGAGCGAGCCGCTGCAGATGAGCCCGGTCGCGGCCAAGGCGCTGGATCTCCTGTTCATCCTGCACGCCGACCACGAGCAGAACGCTTCCACCTCGACCGTGCGCCTGGTCGGCTCCACCGGCGCGAATCCCTACGCGTCGATCGCCGCCGGCATCACCGCGCTGTGGGGGCCCGCGCACGGCGGCGCCAACGAGGCGGTGCTCAAGCAGCTGCAGGAGATCGGCACGCCGGACAACGTCGAGTCGGCAGTGCTGCGCGCGAAGGACAAGAACGACAGCTTCCGCCTGATGGGCTTCGGCCATCGCGTGTACAAGAACTTCGACCCGCGCGCGAAGATCATCCGAGAGATGTGCCACAAGGTGCTGGCCGAGCTCGGCGTCAACGACCCGCTGCTGGACGTGGCGATGAAGCTGGAAGAGGCGGCGCTGAAGGACGAGTACTTCGTCGAGCGCAAGCTGTACCCGAACGTCGACTTCTACTCCGGCATCATCTACAAGGCGTTGGGCATCCCGACCGAAATGTTCACCGTGATGTTCGCCATCGCGCGCACTGCCGGCTGGATCGCACACTGGATCGAGCAGCACGAAACGCCCGGATCGCGCATCGGCCGCCCGCGTCAGGTCTATACCGGCGCCGACGTGCGCGATTACCTGCCGGCCGGCAAGCGCTGATTCACCGCTTCGGCTGACCGGCTTGCCACGCGAAACGCCCTGGCTCCGGCCGGGGCGTTCTGCATCTGGCGTCCGGTGGTTTCAGCGCAGCGCGGCGCGCAGACGCTGCTCGAAGCCGCCATCGGCATCGTTCTCGGCCAGCAGCATTTCCACCTGGGGCAGGGCGGCGCGGCGCATCGGCCGGTCGTCGGTGCGATCGAGCGGAGCCTGGCGCAATGCGTTGCGCGGCAGCACGGTGAGATCGAACGGCACCGTGTCGGCGGCGAACAGCAGCACCGGGTACTCGGGCTGTTCGTTGCGGCTGTAGCGCAGCCGCCGCACCTGCATCTCCAGCGGCACGCCGTGCTCGCGCAGGAAACGCACCACGTCTTCGGCATCGTCGCTGTACACGTGCAGGCAGACCGCTGAATGCATGTCGGCGGTGCCGTCGAGCACGGCGCCGACCAGGCGCGGTTCGAACGGGGCGAGGAAGGTCATCGCCTCGACCGCCGCCTCGCGTCGCTGGCGCAACAACTGCGGATGGCTGTCGCCGAGGAACAGGCGCTGGTGTTCGCGCAACGCCTGCTCGATCTCCAGGTTGCGCGGCAACGCCTGGCTGTCGACGATGCCCAGCCGCTCGGCGGCCTTGAGCTTGGCGTGATGGAAGTTGCGGATGCCGTGCTCGCTCATCAGGCGGGCCGCTTCCTGGGCCACGCGCAGGCGGTTGCGTTGCAACCGGTCATGCGCGTGGATGCGATGGTGTTCGCCTCGGGACATGACGCACTCCTCGACATTGGATGGCGGCGTCCGGGGACGGGCTCGTGCCCCGGCTCAGAAGATCTCGTAGGCGTGCTGTTTTTCCTGCTCCTTCTGCTGGGCGGCCTGGCTGCGCAGGCGGTCGACGTCTTCCACCTTGAACATCTCGTTCATGCCGTTGGGGTCGTCAGCCGCCGCGGGCAGGCCGCTGTCGCGGTCGATCCATACCGTACTGATTCCGGGCGGCATCGGCAACGTGCTGGGGGGCAGGCCCTTCAGCGCCGCGCCCATGTACTGCATCCACACCGGCAGCGCCGCCTTGGCGCCAAACTCGCCGCGGCCGAGCGAACTGTAGTCGTCGAAGCCCACCCACACGGCGGTGGACAACTCGCCGTCGAAGCCTACGAACCAGGCATCACGATGGTCATTGGTGGAGCCGGTCTTGCCGGCCAGGTCCGGGCGCTCCAGCGCGCGCGCGGCCGAGCCGGTGCCGCGCAGGATCACGTCTTTCATCAGCGAGGTGATCAGGTAGTCGTTGCGCGGGCCGATCACCCGCGGGGCGAGCACCGGCGCATGCTGAGCGCCGTCGTGGATGTCGGCCGGCAGCACCGCGTCGCCGACGCCGTCGACGCTCTCCGATTCGGCGGGCGCGGTCGTGCTGCCGGCGGTCGCCAGGCGGTTGGCCGGTGGCCGGGTCATGTCCGGCGGCGGCGGGCCGGGTGGGCGCGTGTCGAGCAGGCGCTCCTGGCAGTTGCGGCAGGCGCGGGCGGGGTTGGCCAGGTACACCGGCTTGCCGTCGCGATCGTCGATCTCGTGGATGAAGTACGGCGTAACCAGGTAACCGCCGTTGGCGAACACGGAGTAGCCGCGTGCCATGCCCATCGGCGAGACCGAGGCGGTGCCAAGCGCCATCGACAGGTTGGCGGGGATCGCATCCTGCGAGAAGCCGAAGCGGGTGGCGTACTCGCGCATATAGCCCACTCCGATGGCATCCAGCAGGCGCACCGAGACCAGGTTTTTCGACTGCACCAGCGCCTCGCGCAGGCGCATTGGCCCGGCGAACTTGCCGTCGTCGTTGGACGGCGTCCAGATGCCGTTGGGGCGCGAAGGGTCGGGCAGCGCCAGCGGCGCATCGTTGACGATCGAGGCCGGGGTGAAGCCGCGATCGAACGCGGCGGAATAGAGGTACGGCTTGAAGCTCGAGCCCGGCTGGCGCGCGGCCATCACGGCGCGGTTGAACTTGCTGCGGTTGAAGTTGAAGCCGCCCACCAGCGCTTCGATCGCACCGTCCTCCGGATTGAGCGAGACCAGCCCGCCCTGCACGGCGGGTATCTGCGCCAGCTGCCAGTTGCCCTTTTCATCGCGAGCCAGACGGACGATGTCGCCGCGCTTGAGCACGGTATCCACCCGAGCAGGCGTGGCGCCGACGCGGCTGTCGCTGATGTGCGGCCGCGCCCATTTCACCGCGTCGAGGTCGAGCCGGGCGCTCTCGTGGCTGGACAGGTACACGCTGGCATGGCCGGCGTCGCTGCCGGTGACCAGACCCGGCTGCATGCCCGAGACGCTGCCGTAACTGGCCAGCACCTGGTCGAAATCCGCCTCGCCGGCACCCTCGGGCAGTTCGTTGTGCGCTTCCGGCCCACGCCAGCCGTGGCGGTGGTCGTAGGCGACCAGGCCGGCGCGCAGGGAGTCCACCGCTTCCTGCTGGCGCAGGCTCTGCACCGTGGTGCGGACCACGTAGCCCTCGGTCAGCGCGTCATTGCCGAGGCGGTCGAGCACCTGGCGGCGCACCATCTCGGCGAGATAGGGTGCGTCGACCTCGATCGGCTGCTCGTGCGCAAAGGCGCGGTTCGGCTCGGCCACTGCCTGTTCGTACACCGCCTGGGTGATGTAGTTGTGCCGCCGCATCTCGCCGAGCACCCAGTTGCGCCGCGCCATCTCGCGCTTGGGGCTGTTGATCGGATTGACCGCCGAGGGCAGCTGGAAGGTGGAGGCGATTGCCGCGCACTCGGCCACGGTGAGCTGGTCCAGCGTCTTGCCGTAGTAGTACTCCGCCGCCGCCGCCACGCCGTAGGAGCGATGGCCGAGGAACATCTTGTTGAGGTAGAGCTCCAGGATCTGGTCCTTGGTCAGCTCGTGCTCGATGCGCAGCGCGATGAAGATCTCGGTGAGCTTGCGCGAATAGAGCTTCTCGGGGCTCAGGAAGAAATTGCGCGCCACCTGCTGGGTGATGGTGGAACCGCCGGGGCCCTTGTCGCCGCCGGTGATGATCACGTGCCAGCCGGCCCGGGCGATGCCGCGCCAGTCCACGCCGGGGTGGTGATAGAAGTCGGCATCCTCCGCCGACAGCACGGCGTGCTTGAGCCGGTCGGGCACCTCGGCGATGTCCACCGGGATGCGGCGGGTTTCGCCGAACGTCGCGATCAGCTTGCCGTCGGCGCTTAGCACGCGCAGCGGCACCTGCATGTGGTAGTCCTTGAGCACCGCCACCGAGGGCAGTCGGGGAGCTATCAACCAGTACGCCACGCCTGTCGCGAGCACTGCCAGAAGCAAACCGGAAAAGGCCAGGATCAGTGCCCAGCGCAACAAACGCTTGAAAATTCGCATGGTGTGGAGATAGCGAGACCTGAGTCAAAGCATGACAGAGTATAGATGTAGCAACATGCGCGTCAGGCAACCGGGCACAGGTCCGCAAAGCAAGGGGCGCGCCAGCGGAGCAAGCACCACAATTGTGGTGGACATCACGCCAATTACTTGAGAAAGTTCCTGTAGACCGTTGCCATTGCGTTAATTTTTAGATTTAATGCCACTGCGCATCCCGCCAGAACTCTGGACAGGGCGTCAGCGGCAAGGGGGACACACCGTGGGGCTCTTTACACCGAAGAAGCCGGCGCTGATCGGCGTCGACATCAGTTCGACTGCCGTCAAGCTGCTGCAGCTGAGTCAGGCGGGCGGGCGCTATCGCGTGGAGCACTACGCGGTGGAGCCACTCCCGCCCAATGCGGTGGTCGAGAAGAACATCGTCGAGGTCGAGGCGGTCGGCGATGCGATCCGTCGCGCCCTGGCGCGCTCGGGTTCCAAACTCAAGCACGCGGCCGCCGCGGTGGCCGGGTCGGCGGTGATCACCCGCATCATCCCGATGGCCAGCGAGCTTTCCGACGATGACCTCGAAGGCCAGATCCAGGTCGAGGCCAACCAGTACATCCCGTATCCGATCGACGAAGTCAGCCTCGATTTCGAGGTGATCGGCCCGGTACGCGACAACCCGGACATGAACAACGTGCTGCTGGCGGCGTCGCGTACCGAGAACGTCGACATGCGCGTGGCGGCGCTGGACCTGGGCGGCCTCACCGCCGGCGTCATCGATGTGGAGGCCTTCGCGATGGAGAATGCCTTCGCGATGGTCGCCGACCAGCTCAACGTCGGCCGCGACGCCCTGGTGGCGGTGGTCGACATCGGCGCCACCATGACCACGCTGTCGGTGCTGCGCAACCAGCGCACCATCTATTCGCGCGAACAGGTGTTCGGCGGCAAGCAGCTCACCGACGAGATCATGCGCCGCTTCGGGCTCTCCTATGAGGAAGCCGGCCGTGCCAAGCGCAAGGGCGGGCTGCCGGAATCCTACGAGACCGAGGCGCTGGAGCCGTTCAAGGAGTCGCTGATCCAGCAGATCAGCCGCCTGCTGCAGTTCTTCTTCGCCGGCAGCGAGTACAGCAAGGTTGACCAGGTAGTGCTGGCCGGCGGTTGTGCCTCGATCGAGGGTTTGGGCCCGATGCTGGAGGAGCAGCTCGGCGTGCCCTGCGTGGTCGCCAATCCTCTGGCCCGCATGTCGCTGTCGCCGCGGGTGCAGGCCCAGGCGCTGGCGCAGGATGCCCCGGCGCTGATGATTGCGGTCGGCCTCGCCCTGAGGAGTTTCGACTGATGGCACATGTGAACCTACTTCCGTGGCGCGCGGAACGGCGCAAGCAGCGCGAGCGCGAGTTTTACATGCAGCTGGGTGCCGCCTTCGTGGTTGCGGTGCTGCTGTTGCTGCTGTGGATCTTCTGGATGGACCAGCGCATCGACAACCAGAACGACCGCAACGCCTACCTGCAGACCGAGATCAAGCAGCTGGACGTGCGCATCGCCAAGATCAAGGACCTGGAAAAGGTGCGCGAGCACCTGCTGGCGCGCAAGCAGATCATCGAGCAGTTGCAGGCCGACCGCTCGCAGATGGTCCACCTGTTCGACGAGTTGGTGAAGACGATCCCGACCAGCGCGCGGTTGACCGCGCTCAAGCAGCACGGCCAGGCGATGTCGCTCGACGGCGTGGCGCAATCCAATGCCAGCGTCGCCGAGTACATGCGCAATATCGAGTCCTCGCCGTGGATGGGCCACGCGGACTTGCGCAAGACCGAAAACACCCATGATGCGACCCGCATGCCCTACCAGTTCGGCCTCGACGTGACGCTGAGCCGGCCGAAGACCGACGAGATCGACCCGGCCAAGGCGCCGGTGGAACCGGCTGTCGCCGCATCCACGGCCACGCCGGCGGTGCCCGCGGCACTGGGTGCAGCCGCCACGGCGGTTGCCGCGCCGCCGGCCAGCGCGACCTCCGCAGTGGCCAAGCCCACGCCGGAAGCCACGCCCACCCCTGCCGTTGCTGCCAAGGGAGGTACCGGGTCATGAGTTTCTTCAGCGATCTGCAGAACCTCGACCGGAACAACGTCGGCGGCTGGCCGCAGTCGGTCAAGATCTTCTTCACCGTCCTGGTGCTCGTGGTGGTCTTGCTGCTTGGCTGGTACTTCCACGTCAGCGACCAGCAGGACAGCCTCAACACGCTTGCCAACAAGGAGAACAGCCTCAAGCAGGAGTTCTCCACCAAGCAGGCCAAATCGGTCAACCTCGAAGCCCTCGAACAGCAGCTCAACGAGATGCAGGACATGCTGCGCCAGCTGCTGCGCCAGCTGCCCAGCAAGACCGAAATGCCCGAGCTGCTGACTGACATCTCGCAGACTGCGCAGGCGGCGGGTCTGGAGCCCGACCTGTTCCAGCCCGGCCCGGAAACACCGAAGGACTTCTACGCGGAGAAGCCGATCACCTTGAAGTTCACCGGGACCTATCACCAGTTCGGCACTTTCATCAGCGGCGTGGCATCGCTGCCGCGCGTGGTCATCCTCACCCTGCACGACGTCACGCTGACGCCGAAGGCGCCGACCAAGGCCGGCACCGCCGGCAGCGGCCAGCTGGTGCTGCAGGGCACGGTCAAGACCTACCGCTATCTCGATGACGACGAAAGCGCTGCCGCGGCAAACAAGGCGGGGGCGAAGAAATGATGAACAAGTCGATTGCCCGCAAGTCTGCCCTCGTGACGCGATTGTTCGTGACCCTGCTGGCCGCGCTGGTCCTGGCCGGCTGCACCCGCGGCATGTCCGATCTGCGCGCCTGGGTCGCGCAGGAGAAGGTCAAGAAGGGCGCGCCGATCCCGCCTCTGCCCGTGATCAAGACCTTCGAGACCTTCAAGTACGAAGATCAGGACAAGCGTGATCCGTTCAGCCCGAGCACGACCGAGCTGCAGAACAACACTTCCACCAGCGGGCCGCGTCCGGACGCCAACCGGGCCAAGGAGCCGCTGGAGATGTTCGCCCTCGACAGCCTCAAGATGGTCGGCACGGTCGGTGTCGGCTCGAAGATGGAGGTCCTGATCAAGGATCCGGGTGGTGTCATCCATCGTGTCCATGTGGGGGAATACATGGGACAGAACTACGGACATATCACCGCCATCAGCGAAGATCATGTCGATCTGGTCGAGTTGGTATCCAACGGCAATGGTGGCTGGATGGAACGTCCCGCCAGCGTCGCACTCGGCGAGCAATAGGTAGACAGGGGCAGATGCAATGACCAACCAATTCCAATCCGTGCGGGGCCGAGTCATGCGCCATGCGAGCCGTTACTTCCTGATGGGCCTGCTGATCGTCGGTGCCACCTGGGCCAGCGCCGCCATCGCGGCGACCACCACGCTGAAGAACATCAGCTATGACGCACTGCCAGGCGGCAGCGTCCAGCTGCACCTGAACTTCGGCGACGGCCCGGTGCCGGAGCCGAAGATCTTCACCACGGACAATCCGCCGCGCATCGCGGTCGACCTGCCCGATACCACCAATGCCGCTGGCCGGCACATGGACATCGGCAAGGGTTCGACCTCCGGCGTCTCGGCGGTAGCCGCCGGCGGGCGTACCCGCGTAGTGGTCGAGCTGATGCGTGCGTCGAGCTACCGCGCCAGCGTCGATGGCAACAGCCTGGTGTTGACGATCAACAACGGCACCGCCAATCAGTCGGTCACCACTGCTTCCACGATCGATCCGACCAAGCGGCTGCCGTCCTCTTCCGAAGGTCCGGCGATCTCCAACATCGACTTCCGGCGTGGCCCGAACGGTGAAGGCCGCGTGCTGGTCAGCTTCAGCGGCAGCGGCGCGCAGCCGGAAATGACCCACCAGGGCGACAAGGTGGTGGTCACCATCGACCACGCCAACCTGCCGGCCAACCTCGCGCAGCGCCTGGATACGCTGGACTTCGCCACCCCGGTGCAGTCGATCACCAGCCGCGTCGGCAACGGTGGCGGCGCGCGCATCGAGATCGACACCAAGGGCAATGTCGACACCTCGGCCTACCAGACCCCCGACCAGTACGTGGTCGAGGTGGCTCCGAGGAAGGCTCCTGCCAAGGACGAACGCCTGGCCAAGCTGGACACCCAGCCCAGCTACAACGGCAAGCGCGTCACCTTCAACTTCCAGGACATCCCGGTGCGCTCGGCGCTGCAGCTGATCGCCGACATCTCCGGGCTCAACCTGGTGGCTTCCGACAGCGTCGGTGGCAGCGTCACCCTGCGCCTGGTCAACGTGCCGTGGGATCAGGCGCTGGACGTGATTCTGCGCGCCAAGAGCCTGGACAAGCGCCGCAACGGCAACGTGGTGTGGGTCGCGCCGCAGGCTGAGCTGGCCAAGTACGAGCAGGACCTGGCCGACGCCAAGCTGAAGGCGCAGGACACCGCCGAGCTGGTCACCGACTACGTGCCGATCAGCTACGGCAAGGCTTCGGACATCGCCAAGCTGCTGACCACCGGCAGCATGCAGGGCGGTGGTGGTGGCGGCGGTGCCAACACCCAGCGTGGTTTTCTCTCGCCGCGCGGCAGCGTGTCGTTCGACCAGCGCACCAACACCCTGCTGCTCAATGACACTCCGGAGAAGATCAAGCAGTTGCGTGAACTGATCGCCGTACTGGACAAGCCGGTGCAGCAGGTGCTGATCGAATCGCGCATCGTGGTGGCCACCGACGACTTCACCCGCGAGCTGGGCGTGAAGTGGGGCGTGTCCGGCAACCAGACCAACAACAACAACATCATTACCACCGCACCGACCGGCGATGGCGCACTGAACTATGGCGTCGGGGTGCACAACAACATCGTCAACTACAACAACGCGATCGCCGACTGGGTGGCCAACGGCAGCCAGGGCGCCCAGCCGCATCCGGGCGCGGTGACCCTGCCGGGCGGCTTCAACGTCAACATGCCGGTTCAGGGTGGCAGCGCAATTGGTTTGGCCATTCTCGGCGCCAACTACGCGATCGACCTGGAGCTCTCCGCGGCGCAGTCCGAAGGCCGTGGCGAGGTGATCTCCAGCCCGCGCGTGATCACTGCCAACCAGCAGGAGGCCGTGATCCGCCAGGGCCAGGAAGTCGGCTACGTCACCTACCAGAACCAGGGCGCCGGCACCGGTGGCGCACCGACCGCCTCGGTGCAGTTCAAGGACGCCGTGCTGGAGCTGAAGGTCACACCGACGATCACCGCCGACAACCGCGTCTACCTGACGATCAACGTGAAGAAGGATGCGCTGGCCGGCTTCCTCAACACGCCGAACGGCCAGGTGCCGCAGATCGACACGCGCGAGGTGAACACCTCGGCGCTGGTCGACAACGGCCAGACCGTGGTGCTCGGCGGTATCTACGAGGTCAACAAGAACAATTCCATGAAAAAGGTGCCTGGTCTAGGCGATATCCCAGGCATCGGCGCACTGTTTCGCAGCACAACTCGCAGCACAACGAAAGCGGAATTGCTGATCTTCGTGACGCCGCGCATCCTCAGCGACACCTTGCAGTAAACCGCTACGTGGCAGCAACGAGAAGGGCGGCCTCGGCCGCCCTTTTTCGTGCGTGCCGGCCGTCGACGCACACCGCATTAAACTTCCCGAGCCAACGATGGTCTGAAGCACGCCGATGCATCACCCACCGCTACAGATGCCGCAGGCCTTGTCCCGTACCTGGAATCGCTCATGGATATGCCCGAAAACCCGCCTCTCAGCGCATTGCAGCAGTCGTTCGCCCGCCTGCGCGAGGAGCTGGGCGACTGCATCATCGGCCAGCCGAAGCTCATCGACTGCCTGCTGGTGGCGCTGCTGGCCGATGGCCACCTGCTGGTCGAAGGCGCGCCTGGCCTGGCCAAGACCACCGCGGTGAAGGCGCTGGCAGCGCGGATCGAGGCGGATTTCCACCGCGTGCAGTTCACGCCGGATTTGCTGCCCGCCGACCTCACCGGCACCGACGTGTTCCGGCCGCAGTCGGGCAGTTTCGAGTTCGAGCGCGGCCCGCTGTTCCACAACATCATCCTGGCCGACGAGATCAATCGTGCGCCAGCCAAGGTGCAGTCCGCGTTGCTGGAGGCGATGGCCGAGCAGCAGATCACCGTGGGGCGCAGCACCTGGCAACTGCCGGAGCTGTTCATGGTGATGGCCACGCAGAACCCGATCGAGCAGGAGGGCACCTTCAGCCTGCCGGAAGCCCAGCTCGATCGCTTCCTGATGCACGTGACGATCGGCTATCCCGATGGCGCCGCAGAGCTGGCGATCCTCAAGCTGGCGCGCGAGCAGGCCAGCCGGCGCGCACATCCGACGGCACCGCCGCACGCACTGCTCAGCCAGAGCGAAGTGTTCGCCGCGCGGGATGCAGCAATGGCCGTGCACATGGCGCCGGCGCTGGAAGAGTACCTGGCGCAGTTGGTGCTGGCCACGCGCGACGCCGGTCGCTATGGTGCCGAGTTGAAGCGCTGGATCGCCTGGGGCGGCAGCCCGCGCGCCACCATCGCGCTGGATCGCTGCGCGCGGGCGCAAGCCTGGCTGGCCGGGCGTGCCTATGTCTTGCCGGAGGATGTGCACGCGATCGTCCATGAAGTGCTGCGACACCGCGTGCTGCTCAGCTACGAAGCCCAGGCCGAAGGCGTCACCCCGGACCAGGTGATCGCGCGCCTGCTGGATCTCGTGCCGCTGCCATGAGGGGTTGGAGATCCTTCAACCTCTCAGTCCGGCCATGGAGGGCCGGGCGCGGATCGGGCACGCCAGTGCCTGATTCGCGTGAGCGAGTCCGGACACGCGCCGGACTCGCGATGGAAGAAGATCGCAGGAAGCGGTCTTCTGCACAGACTCCGATTACGGTGGCGTCGCAGCGCGAGGATGGCGACGGCATCAGCGAAGTGTCGCTGGCCGAACTGATCGCGCTGCGCGCGCGGGTCGGCTCCGCGCGCATGGCGCCGCTGAGCACGCGTGCGGCTCGCCACGGCCAGCAGTCGAGCCGTCTGTATGGTCGTGGCATGGATTACGCCGAGTCGCGGGTCTACCAGGCCGGCGATGACGTGCGCCGGCTCGACTGGCGGCTGACCGCGCGCAGCGGCAAGTTGCACACCAAGCTGTTCCAGGAGGATCGCGAGGGTTGTCTGCTGATCCTGCTCGACACGCATGCCAGCATGCATTTCGGTACGCGGGCGCGCTTCAAGTCGGTGCAGGCGGCGCGTGCGGCGGCGCTTGCTGCCTGGTTTGCCAGCCGTGCCGGCGAGCGCGTGGCGATGCTGGGCTTCGGCGGCGTCGACCAGTGGCTGACGCCGCAAGCCGGCGCCCACGGCGCACTCGCGGTGTGCGGTGCGCTGGCGCGATGGCATGCCGCCGGCCGCGCGCAGGCGCAGCAGCCACTGTCCGATGCGCTGGCGCGCGCGGCCCACGTGGCGCGGGGCGCGAGCCGGGTCTTGCTGATCAGCGACGGCTTCAGCTGCGATGCCGCCGCGCGCCAGCGCTTGATCGAACTGACCCGTCATGCCGGGGTGGCCGTACTGATCACCGCGGACGTGCTGGAACTGGAGCTGGCGCCGCCGGGGCGCTATCCGCTGGAACATGCGGGCGAGCGCCGCGAGGTACCGTTGCAATCGACGCGCCAGCTCACCGATTTCCGCCAGGTGCTGGGTGCCGGTCCCCGGCGGCTGGTCGAACTGGCGGGATCGCTGGGCCTGCGCCACGCCAGCATCGACACCGCCGCCGATCCCCTCGACGCAGTGGCGGATCTGATCGGCCGCAAGAGGTCGCCGCGATGAGCGGCGCACCGGCATCACCGGCGTCGGCCGCCAGCACGGCGGGGCCGGTACTGCGTGACATCCACCTGCCGGCCGAACCGTCGTGGTGGCCGCCGGCGCCGGGCTGGTGGCTGCTTGCCGCGTGCGTGCTGCTGGCGATGGCGGCGCTTGCCTGGGCCTGGCGTCGCCATCACCGTGCGCGCCGCTACCAGCGGCGAATCCTCGACGAGCTGGAGCGGCTGGTCCGGGCGCATCGCGAGGACGGCGATCGGGCCGCCATGCTGGGCGGTCTGCATCAACTTCTGCGACGGGTCGCCCGCCTGCACGATGCCGCGGCGGTGCGCATGCGCGGAGAGGCGTGGCGGGAGGTCCTGGCACGCGTGCCGGTGGATTCGGCGACGCTGGACCACCTGCAGCGACTGGACCAGCTCATCTACCAGCCGCCGCGCGGCGACGACGATGGCGAGCTGGTCGAGGCTGCGCGGCGCTGGCTGCATTTGGCCGTAAAGCCGTCTGCATGGAAGCCGCCCACCGCTTCGCCGGAGCGTGCCGATGCCTGAGTTTGCCTGGCCCTGGATCGCCTTGCTGCTGCCGCTGCCATGGTTGCTGCGCCGGTGGTGGCGCGCGGCCGCGCCGGGCATGGCGCTGCACTTGCCGCAGCCCGGAGTGAACCTGGGCACAGTGGCCGACCGGCGCGGCCATGGCGCGGTGCCCTGGCTGCTGGCGCTGGCCTGGCTGTGCCTGCTGGCCGCCGCCGCCCGGCCGCAGTGGCTGGGTCCGCCGCAGGCGCAGCAGCGCAGCGGGCGGGCGATGATGATGGCGGTGGATCTCTCCGGCAGCATGCGTACGCCGGACATGCAACTCGCCGGCCAGCCGGTCAGCCGCTTCGGCGCGGTGGAGGCGATCGCCAGTGACTTCATCAGCCGCCGCCGTGGCGACGAGATGGGCCTGATCCTGTTCGGCAGCCAGGCGTATCTGGTCACGCCGCTGACCTACGACCTGTCCGCGGTGCGCGCGCAGCTGCAGACCTCGGCGGTGGGTCTGGCCGGCGACCAGACGGCGATCGGCGACGCCATCGCCGTCGCGGTGAAGCGACTGGCGGGCCTGCCCGAGGCGGCCCGCGTGCTGGTGTTGCTCACCGACGGGGTGAACAACGCCGGCAGCATCGTCCCGCGCGAGGCCGCGCGCGCCGCCAAGGCAGCGGGCGTGCGCATCTACGCCATCGGCATCGGCGCCACCACGATGCAGGTGCCGGGCTTCTTCGGCCTGCAGGTAGTCAACCCTTCGGCCGATCTCGACGCCGACATGCTCAAGGCAATCACCGGCGAAACCGGCGGGCGCTTCTTCCGCGCCACCGACAGCGGCGAACTGGCCGATGCCTACCGCACCATCGATGCGCTGGAGCCGATGCCGCGGCAGGGACCGGCCCTGCGTCCGCGCCACGAACTGTTCCGCTGGCCGTTGCTGGCCGCACTGGCGTTGCTGATGCTGGCGATCGTGCCGACCCGGCTGGGCGTACGGGAGCCGGCGGCATGAACGAATTGCTGCAGCAATTCCATTTCCTGCGTCCATGGTGGCTGCTGGCGCTCGTCGGCTTGCCGCTGCTGGCGCTGCCGCGGTGGCGACGCGACGGCGGCGAGCTGGCCCTGGCGCGGCTGGTCGATCCGGCCCTGCTGCCGTCGCTGGTGCGCGGGCAGTCGCGCCACCGCCACCTGCCGCTGTGGCTGTTCGCGCTGGCCTGGCTGCTGGCCACGCTGGCGCTGGCCGGGCCGAGCTGGAACCGGGTCGAGCAGCCGCTCTACGTCGACCGGCCGGCGCAGGTGCTGGCGATCTCGCTGTCGCGGCACATGCTGGCGCGCGACGTGGCGCCGAGCCGGCTCGATCGCGTGCGACTCAAGGCGCACGAGCTGCTGGCCGCCAACCGCGCGGGACTGAACGCGTTGATCGGTTACGCCGGCGAGGCCTTCGTCGTCGCGCCGCTGACTTCCGACGCGCACAGTCTCGACGATCTGCTCGACGCGATGGCGCCGGACACCATGCCGGTGGACGGCAACGACGCGGCCGCGGCGATCGACCGGGGCGTGCGCCTGATCCAGCAGGCAAGCGCCGAGGGCGGCACGCTGGTACTGATCACCGACCAGGCCGACGCCGCCGCCGATGCGGCCGCGCGCAAGGCGCTCGCCGCCGGCGTGCGCGTCTCGGTGCTCGGCGTGGGCAGCGTCCACGGCGGACCGATTCCCTTGCCCGAGGGTGGTTTCCTGCACGACACACAGGATCACATGGTGCTCGCCGCGCGTGACGATGCCTCGCTCGACGCGCTGGCGCGGATGGGCGGCGGCGTCCACGTGACGATGCGTGCCGACCAGGGCGATGTCGACGCCCTCCACGCGCAGTTGCGCAGCGGTGCGGCCAGCCGCGCCGGCGGACAACGCGGCGCGCAGTGGCAGGACCGCGGCCCGTGGCTGCTGCTGCCGCTGTTGCTGGTGGTCGCCACGGCGTTTCGCCGCGGCTGGATCATGCTTCTGCTGCTGGCCAGCCTGCCGTTGCTGCCGCGTACGGCGCAGGCCGGTGCGTGGCAGAACTTGTGGCAGCGTCCGGATCAGCAGGCCGCGCAGGCGCTGCGCGACGGCCACCCCCGGCAGGCGCGGCAGCTCGCGCACGATCCCGCCTGGCGTGGCGTGGCGGCGTACCGTGCCGGCGACTACACCGGCGCCGCGGACGCGCTGCAGCGCGCACCCGGCAGCGATGCCGCCTACAACCGCGGCAATGCGTTGGCCAAGGCGCAACACTATCGACAGGCGATCGAGGCGTACGACGAAGCGCTGAAGCTCGATCCGGCCAACGTCGACGCCAAGGCCAATCGCCAGGCCGTGGAAGAATGGCTGAAACGGCAGTCGAAGCAGCAGAAGTCCTCGCCCGACGGTTCTGGCCAGAACAAGTCGGGTCAGGAACAATCGGGCGACGACAAGTCGGGCCAGGAAAAATCGGGGCAAAACAAGTCGGGTGAGGACAAGTCGGAGCAGGACCAATCCGGCAAGAGCCAGTCGTCTTCCGACGCAGGCAAACACGACAAGTCGTCGAGCGGGGCACAACAACCCAGCGGTACCGACGACCAACCCGGACCACGCAGCGCGCAGGAGCGTGCCGAACAGAAGGCACAGGCCGAGCAGGCGCAACGCGCGCTGAAAGAGCAGATGGACCAGGCGCTGGCGAACGGCGCGCCCGCGAAGTCGAAGCCGCCGGCCACGCACCAGCTCGGCACGCTGGGCCAGGATGATCCGCAGTCGAAGCTGCCGGCGGATCTGCGTCATGCCTTGCAGCGGGTACAGGACGATCCCGGTGGGCTGCTGCGGCGCAAGTTCGAACTGGAATATCGCGAGCGCCACGACGGTGCACAGGAGAACGGCCAGCCATGAGCCACGCGCGCATCATCATCTTCTGCCTGGCCGCGCTGCTGCTGGCGCCCGTCGCGCGCGCGGCCCAGGTTACCGCCACGCTGGATCGGGACAACGTGCAGCTGGGTGACACGGTAACCCTCAACATTCGCGTGGAGGGCGCCACTTCGTCGGTCGCCATGCCCGACCTGCACGCGCTGCAGCAGGATTTCAGCATCCTCGGCAGCTCCCGGAATCAGAGCCTGTCGGTGGAAAACGGCAAGGCCAGCTCCTCTCTCACCTTCGGCATCGCGTTGCGGCCCACGCATGCCGGCTCGCTGCAGATCCCCTCGCTGGAAGTGGCCGGCACGCGCACCGCGCCGCTGTCGCTGCAGGTCAGTGCGCAGGTCACCGCGGCAAGCGCTGCACCGAACCGCGACGTTTTCATGGAGGCGACGGTGGAGCCGCAGCGTGGCTATGTCGGCGAGCAGTTCAGCTACGTGGTGAAACTGTTCTATGCCGGCACGCTGAGCGGTGGTTCGATCGACGTGCCCGACATCCATGGTGCGAGCCTGCAACCGCTGGGCAAGGACATCGGCTACGACACCCAGCGCGGCGGCCGCATCTACCACGTGCTGGAACGGCGTTACGCACTGATCCCGCAGCAGGCGGGCCACATCGGGATTCCCCCCGCCAGCTTCCAGGGCAGCGCGGTCGATCCGTACGATCCCGGCAGCTTCTTCGGCGCCACCAACAACGTCTCGGCCAGCGCCGCACCGGTGGCGATCGACGTGCAGGCGGCGCCGGCGGACTGGGGCAACAAGGCGTGGTTGCCGGCGCGGGCGCTGAGCCTGACGATCGATGGCTGGCCGGACGCGCAACAGCAGGTGCGGGTGGGGCAGCCACTCAACCTCACCATGACGCTGCGCGCCACCGGCTTGTCCGATGATGCGCTGCCGAGCCTGAGCCTGCCGCCGCTGGATGGCGCCACGGTCTATCCCGACAAGCCGGTCAGCCGCAACCATGTCGCCGGGCAGTGGACCGTGGGCGAGCGCGAGCAGGCGTTCGCCATCGTGCCCGAGCGCGCCGGCACGCTGACCATTCCGGCGACCACGGTGACCTGGTGGAACGTGCTCACCGATCGCCAGGAAGTGGCGCAGGTGCCCGCGCGCCGCATCGAGGTACTGCCCGCGATCGGCGGCAGCGTGGCGACATCGTCCAGCGCGGCGCCCGTGGCTGCACCCGCGCCCGCCGCGAGCTCTTCCGCCGTCGCTGTGCCGGCATCGGTCGGGGCCGTGCCGTGGCGCGACATCGCGCTGGGCAGTCTCGCGCTGTGGCTGATCAGCGTGCTGGCCTGGTGGTGGCAGCATCGGCGTCGCGCGCGGCCGCCGGCTGCGCCCGCGCCGGCAGCCGCGCCGGCCAGCGCGCGCCAGGCGCGACAGGATTTCATGGACGCGGCACGCGGCAGCGATGCCGCGCGCCAGCTGCGTTGTTTGTTGGCGTGGGCGCGCGCCGAACGACCGGGCATCCAGCACCCGGGCGAGCTGGTCGCCGCGCTCGATGATGCCGCGCAGCGCGCGGCGATCGAGGCGCTGCAGCGTCGGCGCTTCGCCGTCGACGCGGCGACGGACGATGCCGGCCCGACATCGGCAGAGGCGTTCAAGCGCGGCTTCGCCTGGCGCGGTACCGGTGCGATCGACGACACGACCGGTGCGCTGCCGCCGCTGTATCCGTTCAAGCTGCGTTGAACGGGTCGCCGCCGTGCCGGGCCTCCTCCCATGCGCGACGAAAAACCTCGCCCGTGCCGGTGCTGAAGCAGCACACGGTGATGTCGACGCTGTCGTCGCAGGCGAGTTCGTCGCGCAGCGTGGCCAGCGCCACTGCGGCGGCCCGCGCCACCGGATAGCCGTACACGCCGCAGCTGATCGCGGGAAACGCGATCGTGCGCAGGCCGTGCTCGCGTAGCAGCCGCATGGCATTGACGTGGCAGCGCGCCAGCAATTGCGCTTCGCCGTCGGCACCGCCGTGCCAGACCGGGCCGACGGTGTGGATCACGTGCGCCGCCGGCAGTTCGAAACCCGGCGTGATGCGCGCCTCGCCGGTGGGGCAGCGCACGCCGGGGCGCACTTCGGGAATCGCCCGGCAAGCCTGCAGCAACGCCGGTCCGGCTGCGCGGTGGATGGCGCCGTCGACGCCGCCGCCGCCGAGCAGGCTGGGGTTGGCGGCGTTGACGATGGCATCCATGCGCAGCGTGGTGATGTCGGCAGTGATGATGTCCAGGGGCATGGCTTTGGGGGTGCTGGGCGGCTTATGCTGCGATCAGGTTCGGTAGCCGGGGCGGCGCATCATGGCGAGAACGGAAGACCTCTCTTTCGGTTATCTGCTCAACGACGTGACCTTGCTGTTCCGCAAGCATTTCGATCGGCGCGCGGTGAAGTTCGGGCTGACCCGCGTGCAGTGGCGGGCCACCAAGATGTTGTACCACCGCGAGGGCCTGCGCCAGACCGAGCTGGCCGAATCGCTGGAGATGGAACCGATCGCGGTGGGCCGGGTGATCGACCGGCTGCAGGCCGCCGGCTTCGTGGAACGCCGCGCCGACCCGCGCGATCGCCGCGCCTGGCGGCTCTACGTCACCGAGCGCGCGCGGGTGGTCATCGGCGACATGGAACTCATCGCGCGCGACCTGCGCAAGGACGCCACGATCGGCATCGAGTACGACGAGCTGGCCCACGCGCTGGCCGTGATCAACCGGATCAAGGAAAACCTGCAGGCGCTGGATGCGGCCGAGAACCCGCCGGATGCGCGCGATTGACCGCCCGGCGCTGTCATGTGCCATCGGTCGTGCATGAGTCGGCGGCATGGAGGCGCAAAATGGAACGTCGCAGACATCGGGTTTGCCGTGGGCCACGGCATGCCGGGTCGACACCTCTTCAATGCCATGGTCGCGCCGCATAGCGTTGCAAGCGCCGGCTGACCGGGCGCGTGGCCGGAGCGAGCATGCCGCAACCCAACCGGAAGAAACTGTTGCTGGTGGTCGCGCTGCTGCTGGCCGGGGGCGTGGCTGTCCGGCAGCTGTGGCGCTGGCACGATGCGGCGGCAGGGGTGCAGGCCGCGCCGGCGCAGCAGGCCGTGCCGGTCCGGGTGGCCATTGCGCAGCGCGGCGACATCGACCTCACGCTGAAGGTGATCGGCAGCGCGCAGGCATGGTCCACGGTCACCGTGCAATCGCGCGTCAGCGGCCAGTTGCAGGCCTTGTCGTTCAAGCCCGGCGGCCATGTCGCCAACGGCGACGCCATCATCCGCCTCGACCCCAGCCTGCTGCAGTCGCAGCTGGACGAGGCCAAGGGCAACCTCGCCCGCGACCAGGCGCAGTACGCCAACGCGCAGGCCCTGCTGAAACGTTACGGCCCGCTGCTCAAAGACGGCTATGTGGCCAAATCCGCCTACGATGCGGCGAAGGCGAATGCCGGCCTGTACGCGGCCGCGATGAAGGCCGATCAGGCGGCGGTCGAACTGGCGCGCACACAGTTGGACTACGCCACGATCCGCGCGCCGTTCGATGGCATCGCCGGCGCGCCGCTGGTGTATCCCGGCGCGCAGGTCAGCGCCAACAGCACCGACCTGGTGGTGCTCAACCAGGTGCAGCCGATCCACATCCGCTTCGCCGTGCCCGAAGCCGAACTGGCCGGGCTCAAGGCCGCGCATGCCCGCGGCGCGGTGCCGGTGACCGTGCGCGTGCCGGGCAAGGCCGCGCCGATGCAGGCCACGCTGGACTTCATCGACAACGCGGTGGACGCCAGCACCGGCACGATCCTGCTCAAGGCCCGCTATGCGAACGAGGACGACGAGCTCACGCCGGGCCAGTTCGTCGAGGTCACCCTGCCCACCGCGCGGCTGGCCGACGTGGTGAGCGTGCCGGCGGTGGCGCTGCAGAACTCGCCGCGCGGCAGCTTCGTGTTCGTGGTCGATGCGGATGGCGTGGTGCACCAGCGGATGGTCACGGTGGGCAGCGGCGCCAACGACCGCGTGGTCGTCAGCAAGGGCCTGGGCGGCGGTGAGCGCGTGGTCACCGACGGCCAGTTGCTGCTGGTCGACGGCGCGCGCGTGCGCGTGCTGAGCGACGGTTGAGCCGGCGATGAACCTGCCCGCCCTGTGCATCCGCCGGCCGGTGATGACCGTGCTGCTGATGGTCGCGCTGGTGGTGTTCGGCGTGGTGGCCTATCCGAAGCTGCCGGTGAACGAACTGCCGAACGTGGATTTCCCCACCATCTCGGTGCGCGCCAACCTGCCCGGCGCCTCGCCGGAGACGATGGCCACCGCGGTGGCCACGCCGCTGGAGAACGAGTTCTCCACCATCGCCGGCATCTCCACGATGACCTCCACCAGCGCGCTGGGTTCGACTTCGATCACGCTGACCTTCGGCCTGGACCGCAACATCGACGCCGCCGCGCAGGACGTGCAGGCGGCGATCTCGGCGGCGCAACGGCAGTTGCCCACGACCATGCCGACGCCGCCCACCTTCCGCAAGGTCAACCCGGCGGACAAGGCGATCCTGTACCTCACCCTCAGCTCGGACACCTTGCCCTTGTCGACGGTGAACGAGTACGGCGAGACGCGGCTGGCGCAGCGGCTGTCGATGGTCGAGGGCGTGGCCCAGGTGAACGTGTACGGCTCACAGAAATACGCGGTGCGGATCAGCGTGGATCCGAACAAGCTGGCCGCCAACGGCATCGGCATCGACACGCTGCAGAAGGCGATTGCCGACGCCAACGTCAACCTCGCCACCGGTTCGCTCAACGGCAGCCGGCAATTGCTGCAGGTGAGTTCGGACGGCCAGTTGCAGCGCGCCGCGCCGTACAACGACATCGTGGTGGCCTACCGCAACGGCGCGCCGATCCGGCTCTCCGCGCTCGGCCACGCCAGCGATGGCGTGCAGAACGACCAGGTCGCCAGTTGGTTCGATGGCAAACGCGCGATCGTGCTGGCGATCGACCGCCAGCCCGGCTCCAACACGGTGGCCACGGTGGACCGCATCCACGCGGTGCTGCCGGAGTTCCAGGCCAGCCTGCCGCCCTCGGTCAAGCTCGGCGTCTTGTACGATCGCTCCGAATCGATCCGCCATTCGGTCAACGACGTGCAATACACCCTGCTGCTGGCCGGCGTGCTGGTGATCCTGGTGATCTACCTGTTTCTCGGCAATGCCTCGGCCACGCTGATCCCGGCGCTGGCGCTGCCGGTGTCGGTGATCGGCACGTTCGGCGTGATGTACGCGCTGGGCTACAGCCTGGACAACCTCTCGCTGCTGGCGCTGACACTGGTGGTCGGCTTCGTGGTCGACGACGCGATCGTGATGCTGGAGAACATCGTGCGCCACGTCGAGCACGGCATGGATCCGTACGAGGCATCGCTGCTGGGTGCCGCGGAGATCGGCTTCACCATCTTCTCGATGACGATCTCGCTGGTGGCGGTGTTCCTGCCGGTGATGTTCATGGGCGGCATCGTCGGCCGGCTGTTCCACGAGTTCGCGGTGACCATCAGCACCGCGATCCTGATCTCCGGCTTCGTCTCGATCACGTTGACGCCGATGCTGTGCAGCCGCTTCATCAAGCATGGCGGGCACGCGGAGAAATCACGTGTGGTGCGCTGGTTCGACCAGGGCTTCAACCGCGTGCGCGACGGCTACAACCGTTCGCTGGCGTGGTCGGTGCAACGCCCGCGCGTGGTGCTCGGCGTGTTCTTCGCCAGCCTGCTGGCGACCGCGCTGCTGTTCGTGCTCGTCGACAAGGACTTCATCCCGGCCGGCGACACCGGCCAGCTGATCGTCAATGTCGAAGGGCCCGACGACATCTCGATCACCGCGATGAAGGCGCGCCAGCAGGAGCTGGCGGCGATCGTGGCGGAGGATCCGAACATCGACAGCTTCATGTCGTCGGTGGGCAGCGGCGGCTCGCGCGCCACCACCAACAACGGCACCATGTTCCTGCGCCTGAAACCGGCATCGGAACGGCCGCTTGGTCCCGAGCAGATCATCCAGGAGTTGCGGCAGAAGTTCGCCCGCATCCCCGGCATCCGCGCCTACATCCAGAACCCCCCGGCGATCCAGGTCGGCGGCCGGCAATCCAAGGCGCAATACCAGTACACCTTGCAGTCGGTCGACCTGGACACGCTGTACGCCGCCTCCGGCAAGGTGGAGCGCGCGTTCGGTGCCTTGCCCGGCTTCCAGGACGTCACCAGCGACCTGGACCTCAACGGCCCGGCGATCGCGGTGCAGGTCGACCGCGCCCGGCTGGCGCCGCTGGGCCTCACCATGCGCCAGGTGCAGAAGGCGCTGGGCGCGGCGTTCGGCGCGAACCAGGTCTCCACGATCTACGGCTCGGCCACGCAGTACTGGGTGATCCTGCAGGTTGCCTACGCGCTGCAGGACGATCCGGCGGTGCTGTCGCAGCTGTATGTCACCTCCGACAGCGGCGCGCTGGTGCCGCTCAGCGCGGTGGCCAGCTTCCAGCGCACGGCGCGCCCGCTCACGGTCAACCACCAGGGCCAGCTGCCCGCGGTGACGATTTCCTTCAACCTGGCGCCCGGGGTCAGCCTGAGTCAGGCGGTGAGCAGCATCGACGGCGCGATGGCGCAACTGCACCTGCCGGCGACGATCACCGGCAGCGTGCAGGGCACGGCGCAGGCGTTCCAGGACTCGATGCAGGGCATGGGCCTGCTGCTGGTGCTGGCGGTGTTCGTGATCTACCTGGTGCTGGGCATCCTGTACGAGAGCTTCATCCACCCGCTGACGATCCTCTCCGGCCTGCCGGCCGCCGGCGTCGGCGCGCTGCTGACGCTGATGCTCTTCCGCGCGCCGCTGGACCTGTTCTCCTTCGTCGGCATCGTGATGCTGATCGGCATCGTCAAGAAGAACGCGATCATGCTGATCGACTTCGCGCTGGAGCGGCAGCGCGTGGAAGGCATGGCGCCGGTGCAGGCGATCATCGAGGCCTGCCACGTGCGTTTCCGGCCGATCATGATGACCACCATGGCCGCCTTCGCCGGCACCTTGCCGATCGCGCTGGGCATCGGCGCCGGCGCCTCCGCCCGGCGGCCGCTGGGCCTGGCCGTGGTCGGCGGCCTGCTGGTCTCGCAGGTACTCACGCTGTACCTGACGCCGGTGATCTACCTGTACATGGATCGCCTGCAGCAGCGCTTCGGGCGCAAGCGCAAGGCATCGCAACTGGCCGCCGACTGAGGGACGGGCTCTCCCGCCGTCGCGGCGGGAGAGCGGGGCATCATTCGCCGGTGCTGTCCTCGGCGAACGCGCCGGGAGCCGAGCCGAAGTCGCCATCGGCCTGGGCGGCCATGTAGACCCATGTCGCGTAGACCGCCACGTTCTGCGCCAGGTCGGCCGGGTCGATCTTGTCCAGCGTGTCGTTGGCGGTGTGATGCCAGTCGAAGTAATGCGTGCCGTCCTGGGTCAGGCTCAGCGCGGCCATGCCGCGTGCATGCATCTGCGACAGGTCCGAGCCACCGCCGCCGGGACGCGTGGCGTCGTAGGCCACGCCCAGCGGCGCCAGCACGCCGGCGATCTGTTCGATCGCGCCGCGCGCCTCGGGCTTCACGCTGGCGCTCATGCGCCAGATCTTCCCCGCGCCGAAATCCGAGTCGGTGCCGAGCTGGAACTTCGCCACCTCGCTGGCATGTTTCTGCGCGTAGGCGCGCGAGCCCCACAGCCCCATCTCCTCGTTGGCGAAGGCGATCACGCGGATGGTGCGGTCGGGGCGTTGCGGCAGGTCGTGGATGAGCTTGGCCGCGGCCATGGTGATGGCGATGCCGGCGCCGTCGTCGATGGCGCCGGTGCCCGGGTCCCACGAATCGAGATGGCCGCCGATCGCCACCACCTGGTCCGGGTGCTTGCTGCCGGTGATCTCGCCGATCACGTTGGCGCCGGTGTATTCGCCGACGATGCCGCAATCCAGATCCATCCGCACTGTCACCGGCTTGCCGTAGGCGAGCACGCGATCGAGCTGGTCCGCATCGGGATTGGACAGCGCGGCGGCCGGAATCGTGCGCGCTTTCGGGTCGCGAAAGCCGGTAACGCCGGTGTGGGCGATGCGCTGGTGCATGTCGGTGCCGGCCGAGCGCAGCAGGTAGCCGGCCGCGCCCTTGGCCGCGGCGATCGGCGGCCCGGCAACGCGCACGGCCGAGCCCATGCCGTAGTCATGGCCGTCCTTCTGCCGGTGCATCTGGTAGTCGACGTAGACGATCTTTCCCTTGACGCTGGACGGATCGGCGGCCTTGAGCGCCTCCAGACTGTCGAACTTCACTACCTGCGCGCTGAGACCGCCTGCGGGCGTGCCCGGCGAGTAGCCCAGCGCGGTGAGCACCAGCGGCTGCGGGAACGGCGCCACGATGGCACCGCTCTCGCTGCGCCGCTGCCACAGCGGGAACGTCACCGGCTCGCTGTAGACCTTGTCAAAACCCAGCTCCCGGAACTTCGCCAGCGCCCATTCGCGGGCGCGCAGGTCGGCCGCGCTGCCGGCCAGCCGAGGGCCGACCTCGGTGGTGAGCGAGGTCACCACGGCCATGGCCGTGCCATCGTGCAGGGCCTGGTCGCGCAACTGTTCGGCCGTCTTTACGGCCGTAGCGGGAATCGTGGTGGCGGCGCTGGCGATGCCGCCGGCCAGCAGCAGGCCGGCAGCGAGCAAAGTGAGGGGGAGACGGCGCATCGGAGCACTCCGCGGATGAAACCCCGATTATGGCGTGGCGGCCGGGTCGTGCTTAGGCCAGAAGTCATGGGCGGCGGCAGCAGCCAGGGCCGCTACCGCCGGCGGGTCACGGCTGTCTGTTCTTCAGCAGGTCGCGGATCTCGGTGAGCAGGGCGACGTCGGCCGGCGGTGCAGCGGGCGCTTCCTCCTGCTTCTTCTGCAGGCGGTTCATCGCCTTGATCACCATGAAGATCGCGAACGCGATGATGATGAAGGTGATGATGGTGTTGATGAAAGTGCCGTAGCTGATCGCCACCTCGGCGATCTTGTGCGCCGGATCGCTGTCGTCGGCCGGCTTGATCACCCATTTCAGCTTGGAGAAGTCGATGCCGCCGGTGAGCCAGCCGATCGGCGGCATGATCACGTCGCTGACCAGCGAGCTGACGATCTTGCCGAACGCACCGCCGATGACGATACCGACGGCCATGTCCATCACGTTGCCGCGCATCGCGAACGCCTTGAATTCCTGCAGCATGCTCATGCGTTTCTCCCCGGGTTTTGCCATATGGCAAGGGGACTTTAGCGCAGCGTGGGGGCCTGGGACAGGCGGCGAGACGCGGTTTCAGATGATCCGCCCGGCGAGCTCGGCGACGCCGGCCAGCTCGGCGTGGAAGCGGTCGCCGCGCTGCAGCGCCGCCACGCCTGCCGGGGTGCCGGTGAAGATCAGGTCGCCAGGCTGCAGTTCGAACAGTTGCGACAGCGCGGCGATGATGTGCGGCACGTCGTGGATCATGTCGCCGAGGCTCGCCTGCTGGCGCAGCTCGCCGTTGACATGCAGGCGCAGCACGGTATCCGCATCCACGTGTGCCTGCGCCGCCGGGCGCAGCGCAGAGACCGGCGCCGAATGGTCGAACGCCTTGGCCACGTCCCATGGATGGCCCTTCGCCTTGGCCTGCGCCTGCAGGTCGCGGCGGGTCAGGTCCAGACCCACGCCGTAGCCCCACACCAGCGCGGCCGCGGCAGCTGGATCAAGCTCGCGCCCGCCCGCGCCCAGCGCCACCACCATCTCCACCTCGTGGTGCAGGTCGGCGGTCGCCGTGGGGTAGGGCACGTCGACGCCGTCGGCCACCACCGCGTCGACCGGCTTGCAGAAAAACATCGGCGCGGCCTTGTCCACCGTGGCGCCCATCTCGCGCGCGTGCTCGGCGTAATTGCGGCCGATGCAGAACACCCGGCGGATCGGAAAACGTGCCTCGCTGCCGATGATCGGCAGGCTGGGCTGGGTCGGTGGCGGGAGGACGTACGGCACGGGCGAGAGCCTCAATGGCGGAACCAGTTGACGTCGCCGATGATCGCACGGGAGGCGCGGCGGCGGTCAGGCGCCGGGAGCGTGGCGGTCGGCAGGGTCGCGGGATGGCGCCCATTGGTCATGTGCAAATCGCGATAATTGGTCATGGCCACGAACACGGCTGACGGGGTATGACGCGATTACCGTGCGCCGGCCAATCCGTCGTGCTTCGCGGCGACAGGTCGTGTTTCGGCAACGTTCCGGGGTGGGGCGGCAAATGATGGCTGATCACATTCGTGCAATCGCGCCAGCCGCGCCGGGCATCGCGGGCCCGATGCCCGCGCGGGCCCGCGTCGAGTCGATCGACGTGGCACGCGGCATCATCATGATCCTGATGGCGCTCGATCACGTGCACGATTTCTTCGGCGACCTGACCAGCCAGCCGACCAACCTCGACACCACCACGGCGGCACTGTTCTTCACCCGCTGGATCACCCATTTCTGCGCGCCGATGTTCTTCCTGCTGACCGGCGTCGGCGCCTGCCTGACGCGGCGCCGCCTGCACAAGGCCGAGCTGGCGCGCTTCCTGCTCTCGCGCGGCCTCTGGCTGATCTTTCTCGAACTGGTGGTGATGCGCTTCGCGCTCCAGTTCAACGTCGATTACCAGGTGACCATCATCACCGTGCTGTGGGCGCTGGGCTGGGCGATGATCGTGCTGGCGGCGTTGATCTGGCTACCGGCCTGGGCGATCGCCGGCATGGGCGTCGCCATGATCGTGGGGCACAACGCACTGGACGGCGTGGCACCGTTCACGTTCGATCGCCTGGCGCCGCTGTGGACGGTCCTGCACGTGCCCGGGCCGATTTTCGACAATGGCCGCTCGCTGGTGTTCGTTGCCTACGTGCTGGTTCCGTGGGTCGGCGTGACGGCGCTGGGCTACGTGCTGGGGCAGGTGTATCGCATGGATGCGGCAGGGCGGCGTGCGTGGTTGGGGTGGCTCGGCGTCGGCCTCTGCGTTGCCTTTGTCGTGGTACGGCTGGCCAATGTCTATGGCGATCCGCGGCCATGGTCAACGCAGACATCGGTGCTGTGGACGGTGATGTCTTTTATCGACACCAACAAGTACCCGCCCTCGCTGCTGTTCCTGCTGATGACGCTGGGGCCGGCCTTGCTGTTGCTGCGCGCGTTCGACCGTGGAGTGCCCGGGTGGTTGCGGCCGGCGCTGGTCATCGGCAAGGTGCCGCTGTTCTTCTACGTGTTGCACTTCTTCCTGATCCACCTGCTCGCGGTGGCGGCAAGCTGGTGGCGGTATGGCCGGGTGAGCGAGATGTTCGAGTCACCGGATCTCGCCCACTTCCCGTTTTCCCAGCCGTCGGGATGGGGCGCCAGCGTGCCGGTGCTGTACCTGATCTGGCTGGCGGTGCTCGTGCTGATGTTTCCGCTGTGCCGCTGGTATGCGGGCGTGAAGCGGCGGCGCACGGATTGGTGGCTCAGCTACCTTTGACGTCCCGCTTGGCCGTGACCGTCTGGCGCGCCGGCACCGGTCAGGCGGTTTCGCGGCGCCGGGCGTCGATGGTATCCAGGCATGCGCCGAACAGGCGCATCGCTTCGCGCAGCTCGGCCTCGGGCAGGCCGCAATAGCCAAGGATGAGGCCGGGAACCTCGGGTCTCCGGTGGTAGCACGGCGCTACCGGATAGAGCCCAAGCCCGCGTTCCTGCGCGCACTGGATCAGTTCGTCGAGTTGGGTGTAGTCGTAATCGGGCAACCACGCCACCACGTGCATGCCCGCCTGCGAGTCGTTTACCCGCACGCGCGTGCCGGCATGTTGGCGCATGCCTTCCAGCATCACCTCGCGGCGTCGCTTCAGCGTCTTGCCGACCTTGTGCAGGTGCCGCTCGAACGCTCCGCTTTCCATGAAGTGAGCCAGCGCCGCCTGTTCGACCGCCAGGCCGCCCATGTCGCTCAGGTATCGGGCCTTCGTGAAGTACTCGCGCAGCACGGCGGGCAGCACCATGTAGCCCAGTCGGAGGGAACCAAACAACACCTTGGAGAACGTGCCCACGTAGATCACGCGATCGCCCTTGTCCAGCGAGCGCAATGTGGACAGCGGTTGGGAGTCGTAGCGGAATTCGCTGTCGTAGTCGTCCTCCATGATCCAGCAGCGGTTCGCTTCCGCGTAGCGCAGCAGTTCGAGCCGTCGCGGCAGCGACATGACCGGGCCGGACGGGAACTGGTGCGAAGGCGTCACGAGGATCAGCCGAGGTGGCACGTCGGGCAACTCGGCACAAACCAGTCCTTCGTCGTCTGTCCGGACGGCTTGCAGCTCCGCCCCGTGCGCGGCAAAGGCGCGCCAGGCGGCGAAATAGTGCGGCTCCTCCATCACCATGGGGTCGCCCTCGTTCAGCAGGACGCGCGCCGCCAATGCATAGGCCTGCTGCGTTCCGTTGACGATCAGGATGTCGTCGGGATCCGCCCGCACGCCGCGCCGGCTAATGAGGTATTTGCTGACCTGCTCGCGCAAGGCCGGCGAGCCTCTGGAGACAGTGCGTTCGAGCGAGGTATAACTCGCCGCGCGGGCGAGTTCCCGGCCCCAAGCGTTGTTCAGCGGGGGAGTGAGCAGTGTCTCGCCGAACTGCAGCTCATAGCGCAAACCCTGATGCGCGCGGTAAGTCGTCTGGGCGGAATGCCGCAGCGAGCGCTCGGCATAGCGCGACGGCGGCGCGATGCGCGTGGTCTTCGGCGGGCCCGACCTGGGCGTGAGTTGCAGTTCGCTGACATAGCTGCCCGAGCCGACTCGACTCTGCAGGTAGCCCTCTGCGCGCAGCTGGTCATAGGCGGAGAGCACCGTGATGCGCGACATCCCCAGTTCCTGCGCCAGTGCCCGCGAAGGCGGCAGCCGCGTGCCGCCGCTGAGGCTGCCGTCGAGGATGGCGGCTTTGAATGCCCGGGTCAGTTGCTGATAGGCGGCACCTTCGCCATCGAGTTCGAGAAACATCGGATTCTCCGGATTGGCCATGCAGCGTGGCCGCGAAGTGGTCATGTTGGAAATGATTCGGGACGCCTATCGTGCGCCCTTCGCTTTGCCTCTGTGAAGGCGTTCGAATGTGAACGTCCTGTCGCTGTTGCGCGATCAATGCCGGCACCGACGGCGCCGCATTTCGTCAACGGATCCCTTTACTCCTGCGCCGCGGCTGCATCACCTCTCCGGTTCTGCAATTTGGACCCGCGGCGTTTTTTCTGTTTCCAGCCGTTGGAACAAGATCCCCAAGGGCCCAAGCTGACGTTCGCCGCTTCCTGCAGCGACGTACTCAAACACAGCCGCCTTTCCCGACGACACCGTGCTCGACTTGTTGCGCAGTCCGTTCTTCAGTACCGACTGCAAGAGCAAGGTCAACGGCTCGATCAGCTGGACGCTGAGTGAACAGTGGAGCACGGCGGTCTACTTCAACCACTACGGGCGCTCCCCCAACACCTTGGGGGCTACCGACAACAACTACACGGACGAGGGAACGGACAAGTTGCCGGCGTGGATCCTGTACAACGCCAGCGTCACCTACACGCCGACGGTCCCTGCCGGTCAACAAACTGTTCAACAAGATACTGCCACTGGATTGCAACCATGCCGGCGCCATCGGCGCGCCGTACATCGAGACCAAGTACAAGTCGACGCGAGCTGATCAACCGTCTTGCTGCGGAACGCATTGACTCCGCCTTGGCGGACTCATTGCGTTGCCTCTTTCTGTCTGTTGGGGGGTTGCCGTCGACGCCTTGCAGGCAGCCCCCGGCGGGCAATTGGTCGTAGGCCGACAGTACGGTGATGCGCGACATGCCCGGCTTCTGTGCCAGTGCTCGCGTGGGCGGCAGCCGTGAGCCCGCGTTGAGACTGCCGTCGAGGATTGCTGCCTTGAACGCGCAGGCCAGCTGTGGGAAACCGGCCAGCCGCTGTCGAGCTAAATAAACATGCATTAGTCCCGGATTGGCTATACGAAATATTCATGAATTGGTTATATGGCTTGCGTGGTCGGATGCAGATCACACGAAGACTAATTGCCGGCATGTCCTGTCCCCAGTGCCGAGAGTCACGCCTGTGGAATCATCCGCCTGGTGCGATCTATTGGTTATGTGAAAAAAGCCGTAATTGGTCATGTAAGAAATCTGTTCACCCGTTTATCGTGCGTTCCGACCGGCGGTTTCGTGGGGGTGGTCGAACGCGGAAATTCCCGCTCCGTGGCACCACCTGAGCTTTTGGTGCTGGTGTGGTTGAGGTTCGTTGAACCATGGGTGCCGCCGGTTCCACGCGCGCGGCAGGGTCCGCGCATGCGTCGGGGTCGTGTCGGCGGCATGCGAAGTGCGGCCATTGACCAGAGCGGGAGGTAGCCAGTTTTCATTCGTGACTTTCGGCAATGAACGTGCAATGCCGGCAGTGCAATGGCAGTTCGGACCGCTCAGGCAGGTAAACGCAGGACGTACGCAGACCACGCGCGATTTCTTGTTGTTTATAACTATTGGAGAGTTTTATGAAAATCGGGGTAAACAAGCTTTCTTCCGCCGTCAGCCTGGCGCTTTCGCTGGGTGCGGTCATGGCTCTGGGCGCCTCGGGTATGGCGTTTGCACAGGACACGAAACCGGCCGGCCAGGCCCAGCCGGCCAACACCAAGACGCTGCAGACCGTCGTGGTCACCGGTTCGCGTATCCGCAGTGCGGATATCGAAACCGCGCAGCCGATCATCGTGATGGACCGCACCCAGATCGCGCACCAGGGCTTCAACTCGGTGGCGGATATCCTGCAGAACCTGCCCCAGGCAGGTACCCCGCCGATCAGCCGCTCCTCCGTGCTGGCTTCCGGCGAGGCCGTCGGCGGCTACTACATCGACATGCGCAGCCTCGGTGCCAACCGCACCCTGATCCTGCTCAACGGCAAACGGCTGGGCACCATCACCAGTGGCCTGCAGGATCTGTCGCAGATTCCGGTTGCCGCCATCGACCGCATCGAGGTGCTGAAGGACGGCGCCTCGGCGATTTACGGCTCCGACGCGATCGCCGGCGTGGTCAACATCATCACCCGCAAGAACTTCGACGGTGCCGAAGCCAGCGCCTATCTGGGCCAGTACAGCCAGGGCGACGGCGACAAGCAGACCTACAGCATGACCATGGGCGCCCACAGCGACAAGGGCTCCATCACCTTTAGCGCCGAGTATTCGAAGGAAGATCCGGTCTGGGCCAAGGATCGTGATTTCAGCCGGTATCCCGACACCACGCGCCACCCGCAGGACGGCTGGACCGTCGTGTCGCAGTACGGCAATTTCTTCATGCCAGACAGTTATTGCACGCCGAGTCCCCGCTACGGTACCTGTGCATTGAACCCGGGCGGCGACCCGGCCAACCCGGCCGACTGGCACACCACGTCGGGTCCTGACACCACCCCTGATCACAGCAACGCCAACGAGGAGATGATGCTGACCACTGGTATCGAGCGCCACTCGTTGTTCGTCAGCGGCGACTACAACATCACCGACAACATCAAGTTCTCGTCGGACTTCCTGTACAACAAGCGCGAGACCACGCAGCAGGTCGCCGGCTACCCGTTCCAGCCGGCGTTCTACCTGCCGTTCACGCCGCCGGACGGCCGGGGCGTGATCGGCCTTTCGCCGGGAAGCTACTTCAACCCGACCGGCGAAGAGATCGACTTCTACCGCCGTGGCTGGGAAGTGCCCCGCGTCACGCAGATGGATCTGGCGACGTACCGCTTCTCCGGCACCCTGGAAGGCAGCTTCGACATCGGCGAGCACAGCTGGAACTGGGATATCGGCGGCTTCGTCAACGACAACGAGACGCTCCAGACCGGCCATGGCGACTTCAGCCTGACTTCCCTGACGGGTGCACTCGGTCCGTCATTCCTGGATCCATCCACCGGCCTGGTCACCTGCGGCACCGGCCCGGACAATGCCCTGCCTTACGGCAGCGCCCCGGGCTCGTGCGTCCCTTGGAACCCGTTCATCCCCGCGGGCCAGGGTGGCAAGAACTCGCTGTCCGATCCGACCCTGCAAGCCTATCTGTTCCCGTACTCCCACGACGTCGGCAAAACTCGCACGGTGGACTACAGCGCCAACCTCACCGGTTCGGTGCTCACCCTGCCGGCCGGCGACCTGAGCGTGGCGGCGGGTTTCGAGTATCGCCACGAGTCCGGCTCGTTCGTGCCGGATGCGCTCAAGCAGTCCGCCTTGAGCACCGACCTGTCGTCCGGCCCCACCGGCGGCGAGTACAACGTCAAGGAGTACTACGTCGAGGTCGAGGCGCCGCTGCTGAAGGACGTGCCGTTCGCGAAGAGCCTGACCGCCAACGTGGCCAGCCGCTACTCGGACTACAGCTCGTTCGGTACCACCACCAACAACAAGTACAGCCTGGCGTGGAAGCCGTTCGATGACCTGTTGATCCGCGGTACCTACGCGCAGGGCTTCCGCGCGCCGACCATCTTTGACCTGTTCGGCGGCATCGGTGGCACGTTTGACTCTTACAACGATCCGTGCGACACGGCGAATGGCGCGGCGGCAACCAACCCGGCCGTGGCGCAGCGTTGCGCCAGCGGCTTCGGTGGTCAGCCGGGCACGCCGGCGGGCTTCGTCCAGCTCGGCCAGGGCAATGCGCCGTGCACGACGTTTCCCTGCCAATCCGGTGTGCAGACCTTCGCCGGAGCCAATCCGAACCTCAAGCCTGAAACCTCGATCAGCCGCACGTTGGGCGCGGTCTACAGTCCGAGCTGGTTGCAGGGTCTCGACCTGAGCCTGGACATGTACCGCATCCGCGTCAATAACGCGATCACCCCCGACACGATGTCCGCCATGCTCAGCGACTGCTACGTGCTCGGCGCCGCCTCGCGTTGCAACAGCTCGCTGTTCCAGCGCAACCCGACGACGGGCGTGGTGACCTACGCGCTGCGCGGTAGCCGCAACGCCGGCTGGGTCGACACGAAGGGCTACGACTTCGGCGTCAACTATCGTCTGCCCGAGTTCTCGTTCGGCAAGTTCGCGGTGCACTGGAACTCCACCTACACCGATTACCTTGATCTGAAGGCCGACGATGAGCCGACCACGGTCGTGCAGCACCTGACCAGCTTCTTCGGGACCAACCCCGAGAGCAACTTCCGCGTCCGCTCCAATCTGGGAGTCGACTGGAGCCTGGGTGACTTCAGTGCGAGCTGGACGACGCGTTACTACTCGGGCATGAAGGAACCCTGTTCGCAAGACAACGTGCCGGGTGGTGGTCCGGAATGCAACCTGCCGGACTACGTCTCGCCGTCCACTGGAGCGATCCGCCTGCACAGCGTGGGTGCCAACACCTTCCACGACGTGCAGTTCCGCTGGAATGCGCCATGGAACGCCACCGTGTCGGTCGGTGCGAACAACGTGTTCGGCCACGTGGGTCCGGTCATGTACTCGGCACCGAGCTCGCAGTACTCATACTACGGCGGCTTCGACATCGGTCGCTTCTACTACCTGCGCTACAACCAGAAGTTCTGAGCGCGACCTGAACCCAGGGTTGGTCTCGGCCGGGATCCCCACAAGGGATCCCGGCTTCTCTTTTGGCGTCTCGCCACGCCATGCGGGCTTCCTGGCCGAGTTGCATGTATCGGAGGTCCGGATGCCGCACGGCGCTGTGGATCGCTGCTTAGCCATGCGCGCGTCCAGCGATAGGGTGGCGCCGACGCCAGGTTCGTGCCGCATGCGCCTTCCGGTTGTGCGGCACGCCGGACAGTTTGCTGTCGAGTTCGGCGTGCGCGGGATACGGCATTGGTCGCGGTCTTCGGCTTCTATTGGTCATGTACGAGGCCCGCCGATCCAGCATACCTTTCCATTTGTCATCAGGGAGTCGCCTCATGCGTCGCCACCTCGCCTCATCTCTCGTCTTCGCCAGCCTGAGCCTGCCCCTGCTCGCGCTGCACGCCGCAGCCGCGCCCAACGTGCTGCGCGATCAACTGGTCGCCATCACCCAATCCTGGGTGGATGCCATTCCGACCGGACGCAAGGACGTGTGGGAGCGCACCCTCACTGACGACGCTGTGCTGGTCGACGAGTTTGGCCACACCCTGCACAAGCACGAGGCGGTGGCTTCGCTTTCCCCGTTCCCGGCGGATATCTCCGGCAGCATCGAGTTGCGTCATCCGGTGCTGCACGCCTCCGGCGACACTGCCTTGCTGAATGTCGAGCAGTATGAGCGGGAGAGTTTCTTCGGGCAGCACTTCGTGGTGCGCTACCAGACCCTGATCACCTTCGTGAAACAGCAAGGGCAGTGGCGCATCGCCGGAAGCGCCGACGTGACCATTCCGACAGCGCCGCCCAAGCTGCAGGTCGCCGGATTGCAGCCGGCAGATTACGTCGGCAGTTACCGCTACGCTCCCACGCATGCCTGGACCTTCAGCGTGCGCGACCACGTGCTTGGCTACGTGACCGGTGCCGGGCGGCCGTTCAAGGCGGTCGAACCGATAGCCCGCGATGTATTCATGGGCACCGACGACGAGCGCAACCTGCTGATCTTCCGTCGCGATGCCGCGGGGCACGTCACCGGCTTGATCGAGCGACGCAAGTTCAATGATCTGCGGTTGCGGCGCGACGCCGGTTAGCTGCTGGCAGGGGCGGCGACGGTGATGGTGGTCACCGCGGACGCCGGTGTCGTCGCACTCGACGACCGCCGTCGCCCATCAGCGGGCACGTGACGCGCGCGTTCTCCGCGAACCGCTGCACCCAGGGTCCATTTCCTTTTTGACAGCACCAACTGACGAGGTGAACGAGATGAAAGGCGCCCGACTGATGCTACTGCTCGCGCTGGGCTCCTCGTTGCTGCACGCGACGGAGGTACCGGTCCGCCACCGGCAACTTCCCGCCGATCTCGCCGCGGCCGTGGCCGCTTACGACCGCGCGCAGGTCAGCGGCGACGGCCAGGCGCTCGCCCGGCTGCTTGCCGACGACTACGTGCTGATGAACAGCCGTCTGCAGGTGGAGGACAAGGCCGAGTTCATCCGCGACTGCACCGCGCCCGACTGGAAGCTGCAGCCGTTCGTGGTCGAGCAGGAGGTTGTGCGGCACTGGCGCCATGGCGCCGTACTCGGCGGGGTGGCCACGCTGCAGGGCATGAGCGACGGCGCGCCGTTCAAGGTGCGCCTGCGCTTTGCCGACATCTGGCGCGAGCGCGACGGCCGCTGGCAGGTGGTCTATAGCCAGGCATCCCGCGTACCTCCGCCTTGACATGCGCGTTCATGCCAAGCGGAAGTCACCTGTCGATCATGAACGGATTGGTCCTGTCGAAAACCAGGGAATTGGTCCTATGCCGCGGCAGATCGTCGTCGTATTTTCGAAGCGCAGTCGTCACGAATGCGACGCTTCAACCACGCGATGGTGACCCCATGCAGAGCGCCTACCACCTCCTGGACCGCCCCATCCTTGCTGGAACAGGTTCCAGCCCCGAGCATTCGCGCGCCGCCGCGCAATCCGTGCTGGTGCCGATGCTGTGGCTGATCGCGGGCGGCTGCGCGGCGGCCACCGTGGATACCGCGGTGGCCATGGCGTGGTGGGGGCCGAAGGGCATTGCTCCTGAACACATCCTGCAGGGATTCGCTTCCTGGTTCATCGGGCCCCGGGCCTTTGCCGGAGGCCTGGTCACGGCGCTGGCCGGAGCCCTGATTTATGCACAAATGATGTGCGCCCTCGTGGTGGTGTATTACGTCTGCGCGCGGCGCTCCGCGTCGTTGTGGGAGCGACCGCTGCTTTGCGGTGGCGTGTATGGGGCGCTGGCCTATTTCGCGATATTCCAGGTGATGGTTCCGGCGTTGACCGGAGCGCATCCGAAGACCCTCGACATGGTGTGGATCGCAACCTGCCTCGCCGTCTACATCACGGTGGTCGGCAGCTTTTGCGCGCTCTTCTCGCGCGCCGCTGGCGCCGCCAGGCGCTGAAAAGCCCCGGCCTGTCCGGCGTCGTGCCGACGTGAGCTTGATGAAAGGGGTGCCAGCGGCGCCCGTGGATCGCACGCGGCAAATCAGCGTGCGGCGCCCGCCAGCCGCCGCGCGAAGAAAGACACGATCAGGCCGAACAGCAGCATCGCCAGCACGTTCTCCAGCAGCGACGCGACGGTGAACTGCGGATTCATCGCCGCCGACAGCGGCACCACCACGAACTCCATCACCACGAAAACCGCCACGCCATAGGCCAGGCCGGCGACGATCCAGCGCTCGCGCAACCCGGTCATGCGTCGTGCCGCCATCACGAAGATCGCCGCGATCAGCAGCGACATCGCCCACTGCAGCACGAGGCCCAGCAAGGAGACGGGAAGGCCGCCGCGAAATGCCGCTGGCCCAAGCACGCCACTGGCGATCGCGCGCAGGATGATCAGCGGGTTGATCCGATTGATCAGCGACGCGGCGCCGATGTCGATGGTGCCGGCGAGCAGGCCGCCGCACAGGATGGAGGACAGTACGGACGACCGCAGTGCGCGCATGCGTGCTCCATATCGCGGCAGCATGTCGCGAACCGACATCCGCCAGTGGAAGTTGGACGGCCACATTGCACGGTGGTTGCGCCGAGCCCAAGGGTCTCTCGGGTCGGCACCGACGATAGGTAGTTCGCTTGGCGCTTTCCATAGCCATTTGCATGGAGTTCGGCAGGGCCAATGCCGGGTGTGCGGCGCCGCCGGAAATCCGGATGTCGGCTCGGCGAGAGCCGCGTTCAGCCGGCAGGCGGCGAACGCTATCAAGGGACGCCAGATCGCGGTGGGCTCGCGCCGGCAAAATCGGCTCAGCAAGCGTCCCCTGCCGCCGGGACGGGGCGAAGCAGCAGCACCGCCCGGAGGCCTCCCCGCGCCGCATTCTCGAGAACGAGGGTGCCGCCCTGTCCCTCCGCCAACGCCGTCACGATGGCCAAGCCCAGCCCGGCGCCGCCAGTGCGACGGTTGCGTGACGGCTCAAGGCGTTCGAATGGCTTGACCAGGCGCGCAATGGCTTCGGGTGGCACGCCAGGACCCTCGTCTTCGACGACTATCTCGACCGCTTCGCTTCGCCGCGCCGTCCCGATGTGCGCGGCAGCGCCGTAGCGCAGTGCGTTGTCGATGAGATTGGCGAGCATGCGTCGCAGTACCAATGGACTGCAACGGATCGGCAGCGGTGCGAGGCACGACGTGTTCCAGTCCACCCGGTCGCCGAGCTCCCGGCGCATGGTCACGAACGCGAGAACCTCCTCGTTGGCGTCGACCACCCGCTGTTGGTCGGCGGGCACCGTGGTGACCTGGCGCGCGAACAACAAAGTGTCGTCCAGTAGCAGGCCCATCTCCTCCAGGTCGCGGATGGCACGTTCCTGCTGATCGGGGTCCCGGATGAAATTCGCCCGCAAGCGCAGGCGCGTCAGATAGGTCCGGAGATCGTGGGCGATCGCCGCGAGCATGTGCGTGCGCTCCTGCAGAAGCTCGCGAATGGTGCGCTTCATGTCGTTGAAGGCGACCGCGAGCATTTTCATTTCGGAGGCGCCATGGGTGGGCAGGTCCGCCATGTCGATGTCGGTGGCCAGGCGCTTCGCCGCGCGTGCCAGGCGATGGGCAGGAACGACCATCTGTTGTATGCAGAAAAGCAGGATCAGCACCAGGATCGCGCCGATGGCACTCCCCACGAACGCCCAGCGCGCCATCAGGCGGTGCAGAAGCACGGGCTCCCGTTCGATCACCACCACACCGCCGGAATCGAGCCGAACCAGCAGCCTTACCGCAGCCGGTGCGCCCAGCCGATCTTGGCTCAGCGAGGCAAGGGCGGAACCCTCCCGGGCCTGGACCTGGAACGGGCGACCGCCAAGTTCCGCGGCATATTCTCCGTAAAGTTTCTCGAGGTAAGGCGCGTTCCCGCCGACCCTGTGCGGTCCATCGTCGGCAAACGCCGGCTGCAGGTGGACGGCAAGCGAACCGCCATTCAGCGCCGTCAGCAGCTTGGCCTGCTGGGACGGGGATGCTGCCTCCAGCGCGTCGGCGATCGCGGCGGCCTGCCTCGGGGAAATCAGGCGGAATACCACCGGACGGCCGTCATTCCACAGTGTCGCGGCGACGACCACCACCTGCAGCGCCACGAACCCGAGCAGGAGCGCCAGGCCAATGCGAACCAGCAGGCTGCCCAGGATGCGCTGCACGTCAGGCCCGCTCGTGCCGGACGATCGGGGAAAACAGATAACCGCCCCCGCGCACGGTCTTGACCATCGAGGATGAGCCGGAGCCGTCATCCAGCCTGCGTCGCAGGCGACTGAGCTGGACGTCGATGGTCCGGTCGAATGGCATGGCGCTGCGGCCCCGCGTCCAATCCAGCAACTGATCGCGGCTCAGGACACGCTGCGGATGCTGCAGCATGGCGACGAGCAGATCGAACTCGCCGCCGGTGAGCTCCACCAGGCGCCCGTTCGAATCGTGAAGCGCGCGCGAGCCGACATCCAGACGCCATCCGGCAAAGGTATAGACCTCCGCGGTCCCGCTGGCCGATGCCCGCGGGAGTTCGCGCGTTCGCCGCAGGATGGCCCGTACCCGGGCAAGCAGCTCGCGCGGATTGAACGGCTTGGGCAGGTAATCATCCGCGCCTACCTCGAGCCCGATGATGCGGTCGAGGTCGTCCCCCTTGGCGGTGACCATGAGTACGGGGATGTTCGCCGGCCCGCCGCGGAGGCGACGGCAGATCGACAGTCCGTCTTCCCCGGCCAGCATAAGGTCGAGCACGACCAGATCCACCCGGTGCCGCGCGAGGGCGTCGCCGAGTTCCCCGGCGCCTTCGCAGAGGAACACCTCGAAGCCTTCGTCCGACAGCAGGCCGCCGACCAGCGATCTGATCTCGGGGTCGTCTTCCACGACCGCGACATGTGCGGCTTGATCCATGGCACGCCTTTCGACAGGGAAGCGGCAGCAGTCTAGACCGCCACGTGGGCATAAAGATTCCGCTGCAACATTTTGTTGCACTTCGCTACCGGCCGGTCACGCAGGCCTCGCACAGGCATCGCAAATTGACGTCGCACGATGTCCGTGCATGACCTCACAGGAGTCGTTCCATGAACAAATACATCGTTGTATCCGCGCTCGCGGCCGCTGCACTGGGCCTGTTGGCGAGTCCGCCCGTCGAAGCCGCCGGGCACGGGCGCACGCTCTCCGTCCGGGGCAGTCATGGTCGGGGTTTCGTTGCCCAACGCGACGTCTCGCGCAGCGCGGGCATGGCCACCGCGAGTCGCGGCGTGCAAACCAGCGGCGGACGCGGGTTCACGACCACCAGGAACACCAGCCATGGCAACGGCAGCCTGACCAACCAGGTCACCAGAACTTACGACAACGGCAAGACCGCCTCGCGCACCGGTTCCGTTACCCGCAACGGCAACGGGTCGGTCAGCCTGTCGCGCAGCCATACCGGTATCGCCGGGAACACCCAGTCGGGGTGGAGCACGATCTACCGCACCGACGACAGCATCGGTCGCACCCGCGGCTTCACGACATCGGGCGGCAGATCGGCGGTCGAATCGGGGAATGTCGCCTTCGGCAACGGCAGCATGACCGTCAGCAAGTCGATCACGACCGGGGCCGGTGCATCCGCGACCCGTTCGACCACATATACGCGCAGCCACTGAACCTGTCGCGCCCATCGGTGCGGGCCATCCGTGCCATCCCGCGCACCATCCATCGGCGCACCGGAATGTCCGGTCGCCGGGTCGGAGTTTTGCATCCCATTACGGAGTCATCATGAAAATCATCCATCCCGCAGTCCGCATCCTTGTTCCCGCCGTCATGCTTGCCACGCTGTCGCTCAGCGCGTGTGCGGGAATGGGTGGCGATCGCTCGCAGCGGATAGCCGAAAAGGCCCAGCAGCGGTTTGCCGCCGCCGATCTCGATCACGACGGGAGCCTCGGCCGCGCGGAGGCGAGCCAGGGAATGCCGCGCCTGGCCCAGCATTTCGACGAGATCGACACCGATCATGATGACCGGCTTTCCAAGGCGGAAATTGTCGTTTACCTCAAGCAGCGCCGCGCATCGCGCTGACCGGTGCAGTGCCAGCTTCCATAACCGCCGCTCCCCTCGCAAAAACCGAGCCGACATGTCATGAAAATCAATCGCTCCATGCCCCGCAACGTGCTGATTCCGGTGCTCAACTACCCTGACGTTCGCCTTGCGGTCGCGTGGCTGTGCAAGGCCTTCGGCTTTCGGGAGCGATTGCGCATCGGCGACCATCGCGTCCAGCTCCATGCCGCAGGGGAAGGGCTTGTGGTGATGCGGGGGGCTCCGCCGGTCGATCGCTCGGGACATGCGGTGATGATCCGCGTCGAAGACATCGAGTCGCACCATCGCCGCTCGCGGGACGCCGGTGCGCGCATCGTGAGTCCTCCCACCACCTACCCCTATGGGGAGTGCCAGTACACCGCCGTCGACCCCTGCGGGCACGTGTGGACATTCTCCGAAACGATCGCCGACAGCGACCCGGCGACGTGGGGCGGGATCTTGCTCGAGGACGATGCGGGTGTGGTTTGACCGCAGCGGAAACAAGGGGCGGACGCGTAGCAGGACCCGTCGCCGCGGCCACTATCGTCCCGAGCCGTCTACGCGGATGGGGCAGATCGGCGTATTCGTGTTCGGCTCCTGCCTCATGCTCACCATTTCCGTGTGCATCGGAATCGCCCTGCACGCGGGAGAGAAGGCCCTCGACGTGATGTCCGCGCCCGTACAGGCGCCACGCGCGCCCGCCGCGCGAAAAAATGTCCGGCAACGGGTTCATGCCGAGCTGGAATACGCATTGGGCCAGGGCGCTGCCGGCGTGACGGCGATCGTCATGCGCGATGGTCGTCAGTTGTTGCGGATGGATGTGGGCGACATCGCTCCGGATGCACAGATGCCCGTCGCATCAGCCTCGAAATGGATGACGGCGGCGCTGGTGATGTCCGTGGTCGACGAGGGCAGGCTGTCGCTCGATGCGCCGATCTCGCACTATCTGCCCGCGTTCACCGGGCCAGCCGCGACAACGACCTTGCGCGAACTGCTGGCCCAGACCTCGGGCGAGGGCAGTCTGCTGGACATGGTCGACATCAGGCAGGACCCTCGTCTCACCCTCGCGGAGTCGGCCACGCAGATCGCGCAGCGGCCGCTGCACGATCCCCCGGGAGCGGTGTTCCGCTACGGTGGCCCGGGCTTCCAGGTCGCCGGCGCAGCCGTCGAGGCGGTGACGCACAAGCGCTGGGCCGAGTTGTTCGATGAACGCATCGCGCGCCCCCTCGGCATGACGCACACGTACTGGGAGCACCTTCCGTCTCATGGCGTGCCCCGGGGTCAGACGTCCAACCCGTTGCTGCAAGGCGGCGTGGTGACGACAGCGGGCGATTACATGCGTTTCCTGACCATGCTGGCGAACCACGGCAGTGTCGACGGTCGTCGCATCCTGTCGGCGCACGCCGTCGATGTGATGGAAACCGCGCAGACCATCGGCAAGCCCAAGGCCTGGTTGCCGCGCGGAGCGAGAGGCCGCCCGAAGGAATATGCCCTCGGGAATTGGTGCGAGGCCTGGACGGCCCGGCACGCCTGCACGCTGGTGTCCAGCCCCGGTGCGCTGGGTACGTTTCCGTGGTTGGATCGCCAGCACGGGTTGTACGGCATCTTCTTCACGCGCGAACGTCTGACTCGGGTAAGCGAGAGCTTCATCAAGGCACGCGCGGCCATCATCGAGGCTTATGCGTCCGGGCCATAGGCGCGAGGCACGAAACATCGAGAGACCCGCAACAGGTCCGAGGGCTCCACGGCGGGCACGCGGCCGAGTGCCGTCAACCGGTCGCTTTGAGCAGGTGCAGTTCGATCATTCGCTGCAGCAGATCGCGTTCTGTCGGCGCAGGAGCGCGAGCGATGCGCAGCTCGGTGGCCATCAACTTCGCGGCTGTCCTGTCTTCGCGGTGCCGCCTGACCCACACCCGCACGGTGTCCTGGGGGAGATGAAGTTGCTCCGCCACGTCCCTGATCGGCTGGCGGTACTTCACCACTTGGCGTATGGCTTCGCGGCGCAGTTCCGGTGAGTGATATCGCTTGCGCATTCTGTTGCCGGTCGACGATGAAGTGGAATCGCGGAACAGGCGGCTCAATGGGCTTGCCCGTTGCATCACGCCATCCCTGCCCGCGATCAGGTTAGATACCCCACTCGCCGTTTCCCAGAGCCATTTTGACCGGGTCAAGTAGTACCAATTGCCTGCCGGCAGTCCTCTCCCGAGCCGCATACGGCGAGCTCCATCGACCGTTGCAGCGCACGCCGTCGTGCACTGGTCATGGCCGGGAGGAGCGGATTGGCCCTGTACGCGCGTCCTCGCACGGCATTATGTTGCACGCGGGTCCGCTCTGGTCGCTTCAGATGAACCCCGGCTTCAAACGGATAACCACGCTAAAGGTCGACGCCGTGCTTGAGATAATCGCCATCGCGGCCGCTTTTATGGCAGCCGCCATTCTGATTCTCGCCGCAACCCGAACCGGAGAGCTGCGCGTGGAGCGCTCGCGGATGATTCGCGCATCGCCCAGAACGATTTTCGACCTGATCGACGATCTGAAGGCATGGGAGGCATGGACACCCTACGATTCCGCCCCCGACATGCAGAAAACCTACAGTAGCCCCGCCCGTGGCCAGGGCGCGACGTATTCGTGGATGGGCAACCGGCAAGCGAAACGGGGCAGCATCACCATCATCCGCTCCATTCCCTATTCCCGGATCACCCTCGATCTGAAAATGGCCAGGCCATTCCCGGCATGCGGCAAGGCGCTTTTCAGCCTGATCCCCCAGCCGAGCGGTACGCAGGTAATCTGGGCGCTCGACGACAGAACTCCATATGCCGGCAGGGTGATGGGGCTGTTCGTGAACCTGGACAGGAAAGTGGGCGATGACTTGGAGCTCGGCTTGACCAGGTTGAAACATGTCGCCGAGACCACGTACCAGCCGGGAATGAACATCATCGAGTCGCATATCCGGGCCTGCATTGAATGAACCGCTCGCACACCCACAGCCGCTTTCTGTCCAAGGCGAGCCGTGTTGCGCGGCGCGACGATACTTCGCCATCGCCAAGAGGTCGCTCGCAGTCCGGCGGGGCGGCACCCATTGAATTTCCGGGTGAAGTGGATGGGTCGCGGAGAAGGACCAGGAGCAAATCAGTGATCGGAACAATCGATTCGCATCGTTGGTGGCATGGGCTTGTGTGGCTTGTGGGCACCCTCGGATACGCCCATGCTGCATGGGCGGATCCGCAGGTGGCCTCGAACGTGGCCGCCGACTCCGTCACGACCCTTCGCTGTGATCAGCAAAGGCCTGTCGGCGAGGGAGTCAGGATAGCGAGCACGACGTTGGCGGGTGTGCCGGCCATTCTGCGGGTGCCACCACGTGTGAGCAGGCCGCCGATTGTCCTGTGGCATGGCTTTGGACCGCCGGCGACCGAACAGGCGTTGATGACGGCCTTGCCACTGGATGACGTTCCGGCGGTGAAGGTGTATCTGGGCTTGCCCTTGTTCGGCCGGCGTGCGCCTCCGGAGGGAAATCGCGAGCTCGCACGTCTGCAGTCCGAGGACTTCGCGATGCTGCTGTTCAAGCCGGCCGTCGCAGGTGCTGCGGACGAGTTGCCGCGGGTGGTCGAGGCGCTGCGGCAGCGCGGTTGTCTGGCACCGGGGCAACCCATCGACCTCATGGGATTTTCCGCAGGCGGTGCCGCCGCATTGATCGCACTGATCAACGGCAAGGTCGCGGTAAAGGCGGCGGCCATCGTCAACGCGTCGACGGGGTTGGGTGTCTCGGTTCATGCGTTGGAGCGAATGACAGGGCGGCCTTATGCCTGGACATCCGCATCGCGCGCACTGGCCGAACGTACCGATGCCGTGCGCCACGCCGGGGAGATCGGGCGCGGCAGGCCGCCTGTGGCGTTGCTGATCGTCCAGGGACAGGGCGACAACGTGTTGAGTCCGGCCACTGCGACGACCTTGCGCGATGCTTTGCAGCCCTACTACGTGAGGAACGGCAACGAAAAGAGACTTTCGCTCATGCTCGTGCCAGGCATGCCGCATGACTGGATGGTGGATGGGCAGGCGGCCGGAAAGGTTGGCCGCGCCATAAGCTATTGGTTTGAACAGCATGGATGACATCCAGCTCGCGTTTCATCCCGCCGACAAACCTGGCCACGGCGTGCCTCGCCGCCCATGGCCGGTACGGAGATGGAAACCCGCAGGCTGCCCGGAACGAGGTTTCCATGTTCAGCGCACGCCGTGGGCGCCGGCCGATGCCATGAGGATGGCCCGGCCCTTGCCGCCAGTCGGGCGGCCACGCGAGAGCTTCGTGTGCTCGAACGTCCTGCAGACGGGCGAAGGTACGATTGCTTGCGCAGGCGCGGACAATGGAGAGTTGATGCATGTCGCTGCATGACGGGATCGTGGAGTTGCTCTTCATCATCGTGCCGGCGCTCGTCATCGGCTGGGTGCATCGCACGCCCGCAGCCAGGCGGCGGGACTGATGTACGCCGCGCACTTTGCGGCGGGACTCGCACTGAAAGGCCGCGCCCCACGCGTGCCGATGATGGCTTTCCTGATTGGCGCCTTCGTACTCGATATCCTCTGGATCGTGTTCGACGTGCTGGATGTGGATCGCCTGCCCCTGAACGATTGGTCGCATTCGCTGCTGATGGCGATAGTGTGGTCAAGCGTCTTTGCGGCGTTTTTCAGGCGGTTCGGCTCTCGTGCATTCGTTGCGGTCTGGCTGACCGTGTTCTCGCACTTCGTCCTCGACCTGCTCGTGCAGGGGGCGACGCTCCTCCCAGGGGCATCCGGCAGATTGATCATCGCCGCGCCTGTCGTCGAGCACGCCAGGATTCTTCAGGTCGGCCTGTGCGGTATGCTTCTCGGCGTGTATCTCCACGACGCCAGCCGAGCATCCGTGCCAGCGTGGCGGGCGCTTCTGGTCTCGTCGATCGTGCTGGCGCTGAACCTGCGTTGAGAGAAAAAGGCCAGGTTTGCTTTCCGACGTGCGGAAACGGATCCAACCCTGTTTGCCTCACTTTGAGGAAAAAAATCGCCTCAAGCACTATGGCATCCGAACCGGGAAAGTCTGTTGTGCCGGTCCACGAAATATTGCCGGTCCGAAAACAGATATCCCCATGCGTTCTCGTCGGCCCGGTCTACGCTTGCCGTGGCCCACGTGCCGCATGGCGCTTCACTGCAGGAACAATAGATGCGCAACCTGAGAACGCTTGCCCAATGGTTGGTTCTTGCCCCCCTGCTGATTGCCGGGCTTGCGACCTTTGCACGCGGCACGGACAAACTGGGCGGCTCGGCGTCGGAAGGCAGCGGCGCCAGTCATGCTGCCACTTCGATCCGACACCGATGGCAATCGGCGCCGGAGCGTTTTGACGAACTCCAGGCAGCCATGCGGGTCGCCCGGAAACAGGGTAACTGGCACTCGTACCTCATCGAGGCCGGACAACTGAAGCAGTTTCTCAACGCAGCTCCCGATTCACTGCTCGAGTTGGCTCGTGCGCAGGTCCATGTGGGCAACCAGCGAGCTGCCCTCGACGAACTCGCAACCTACGTCCGGATGGGACAGGCTTCCGCGGCGATGGAAAACCTGCATGAATTTGACCGCCTGCGCCAGGCCCCGGCCTTCAAGTCCGTCCGCGCGAACCTCCTTGAAAACCGTCGGCCCCTCGCACAATCCTCTTTGGCATTCCAACTCGCGGATCCCCGGCTGCTGCCCGAAGATATCGACTACGACGAACCAGGCAAACGGTTTTTCATCACGAGCATCCTCGGGGACAAGATCGTCTCGACCACGGGTGACCGTCACCTGGTGGAATTCGCACGGTCGCCGGATCATTGGCCGATGATGGCCCTCAAGATAGATTCGGGCCGGCATCTGCTGTGGGCAACGGAAGTTGCCATGCAAGGCTTCGCCGCGGTCAATCCATCGGATCGGGGAAGGTCGGCGATTCTGTGCTACGACCTGCAAACCGGGAAGCTGCTTCGCCGCGTCGAAGGCCGCGTCCGAGCAGTCTGGGCGACATGGCGTTGACGAAAGAGGGCGATGTCATCGTCTCCGATGGCGATGGCGGCGGGATCTATCGCTTGCCCTTCAACGGTGAGCACCTGAAGCGCATCGACAACGGCGACTTCATGTCCCCCCAGACCGTCGCTGTGGCGGCGGATGGCGTCCACGTTTATGTGCCGGACTACGTGCGTGGCATCGGAGTACTGGACATCGCCACGAAGCAGGTGCGCTGGCTCTCGATGCGCGGGCGATTTGCGCTAAATGGCGCGGACGGCCTGTACCTGGCCGGCAACCGGCTGATCGTCGTCCAGAATGGGCTGTCGCCTCAGCGAATAGCCGTCTTCACCCTCGATGCTTCGGGCATGGGTATTGTTGCAGAAAGAATCGTCGAACGGTCGACGAAGTCTCTGGGAACGCCAACCCATGGTGTCGTCGTCGGCAGCGATTTCTATTACATCGCGAACTCCGGATGGGATGCCCTGGACGAACGTGGCCGGCTCAAGCCCGGTACGACCATGTCCGACCCCACCGTGAGACGCGTGAGTCTGCAGTCTCCGATCCGGTCCTCACGCCCCGCAAAACTGCATGCAGTGATATCCAGCGGGGACTCCACCGGAAAGAACAGAATCGAAAGGTCATCGGCCAGGCGTGCCGGGCCGCAGGGAAATGACCCCTGTGTCCCTTGTTTGGCCCAGATCAGCAGGCCGTGATTGCGATCGTGCCAATGCTGATCGTGACGGGACCCCTTGGCTCCATGTCAAGCGCGGGTCCCGCCGAACGTGTCATTCAGCTTGTCAATGACCCGGGCGTGTACCGTCCCTGCGACGGTATTGCAGTGCCGGAATGACAGCTGTCATGGGCGGCAGTTGATGGTTTGGTCTGGTTCGCGGGCTTGCTGGCCCGGATCATCGAATGCATCTGACCGGGGACAACGAGTGGACAACGCCGAACTGTTGAAGGAACTGCGCATCGGGCGACATCAGCGCGAGGAACACGGGGGCGCCGGTGCGCGCTGGCCGTGGATCGCCGCGGCGGTGGTGGTCGTGCTGCTGGTCGGCGCCGCCGGCTGGTTCTGGCTTGGCCAGCGCGCGCTGCCGGTGCAGGTGGCGCAGGCGGTTCCGATCAGCGCGGACAGCGAGGCGGGCGCGGTGCTGCAGGCCACCGGTTATGTCACCGCGCGGCGGCAGGCCACGGTGTCGGCGCAGATCACCGGCACGCTTACGGCGGTGTTGATCGAGGAGGGCGACCACGTGGCCAGGGGCCAGGTGCTGGCGCGGCTGGACGACAGTGCATGGAAGGCCGGGCTGGCGACGGCGCGGGCACAGGCCGCGGCAGCACAGGCGCTGGTGGCGCAGTACCAGGCGCAGTTGCGGCAGAACCGGCAGGACCAGCAGCGCCTGCATACACTCGCCGCACGCGGCTTGGTGTCGAAGCAGGCCGCCGAACAGGCGCGCACCCTGGTCGACAGCACGCGCGCCCAGCTCGCCGCGCAGCAGAAGCAGGCGGCTGCCGCGGCGGCGCAGGCGGTGCAGGCGCAGGTCAATTTCGACTACACCGTGGTACGCGCGCCGTTTGCCGGCGTGGTCACCACCAAGGACGCGCAGGTCGGTGAAATCATCTCACCGCTGTCCGCCGGCGGCGGTTTCACCCGCACCGGCGTGGGCACGATCGTGGACATGGATTCGCTGGAAGTCGACGTCGACGTCAACGAGGCGTACATCGGGCGCGTGAAGCCGGACATGCCGGCCGAGGCGGTGCTCGACGCCTATCCCGACTGGAAGATTCCCGCCCACGTCATCGCCATCGTGCCCACCGCCGACCGCGGCAAGGCGACCATCAAGGTGCGCGTGGCGCTGGAGAAGAAGGACGCGCGGATCGTGCCGGACATGGGTGTGCGGGTGTCGTTCCTGGAACAGGCGCCGAAAGCCGCGGACCGGGCACCGCCGCAGGGCGTGCTGGTGCCGGCCACCGCGATCGTGCCGCGCGACGGCCACAGCGTGGTGTTCGTGCTCGACGGCGAACGCGTGCGCCAACACACGGTGACGCCCGCCACACAAACCTACGGCGATCTGCGCCTGTTGCCGGCCGGGGTGAAAGCCGGCGACAGCGTCGTGATATCGCCACCGGCCGACTTGCACGATGGCACCCGCATCGAGAGAACCCCGTAGGAGCGCACCCTGTGCGCGATGCATTCCATGACGTAACGAAGAGCTATCGCGCACAGGGTGCGCTCCTACACAGACATTCATCAGGAGAACTGCCATGGGCACGCTGATCGAAATCAGGGACCTTGCCAAGACCTACGAGCGCGGCAAGCAGAAAGTCGAAGTGCTGCACCACGTCAACCTGGACATCGCCGAAGGCGATTTCCTGGCGCTGATGGGGCCGTCCGGTTCGGGCAAGACCACCTTGCTCAACCTGATCGGCGGGCTGGACGCACCGAGCGCGGGCAGCATCGGCGTGGGCGGCCAGCGCATCGACCAGCTTGGCGCCGGCGCGCTGGCCAGGTGGCGCGCATCCAACGTCGGTTTCATCTTCCAGTTCTACAACCTGATGCCGATGCTGTCGGCGCAGCGCAATGTGGAGCTGCCGCTGCTGCTGACCAAACTCTCCGCGGCGCAGCGCAGGAAGAACGCGTCCATCGCGCTGCAACTGGTCGGCCTGGCCGACCGCGCCAGCCACAAGCCGGGCGAGCTCTCCGGCGGCCAGCAGCAACGTGTGGCGATCGCCCGCGCGATCGTCTCGGACCCTACCCTGCTGGTGTGCGACGAACCGACCGGCGACCTGGACCGCCAGTCAGCCGAGGACGTGCTCGGCCTGCTGCAGCAGCTCAACCGCGAGCACGGCAAGACCATCGTGATGGTCACCCACGATCCGAAGGCGGCCGAATACGCCACGCACACGCTGCATCTGGACAAGGGCACCCTGGTCGAGCAGGCGACGGCGTGAGGAGGTCATCATGAAATACCTTCACTTGATCTGGGCCGCACTGTTCCGGCGCAAGACGCGTACCTTGCTCACCCTGGTCTCGATCATCGCGGCGTTCCTGCTGTTCGGGCTGCTCAATTCGGTGCGCCTGGCGTTCTCCGCCGGGGACAGCGTGGACGGCGCCGGGCGGCTGATCGTCAACTCGCGCATGTCGATGCAGAACCCGTTGCCGGAGAGCCTGGGCGCGCGCATCGCCACCGTGCCGGGGGTGACTGCGGTGGCTTCGTCGAACTGGTTCGGCGGCGTCTACCAGGACCCGCGCAACCAGGTCGTCAGTTTTGCGGTGAGCCAGAACTACATCGACCTGTACCCGGAAATCGTGCTGCCGGCGGATCAGCGCGCCGCGTGGGAGCGCACCCGTACCGGGGCCATCGTCGGCGCCGCGCTGGCCAAGAAGTACGGCTGGAAGGTCGGCGACAAGATTCCGCTGCAATCGACCATCTTTCCGTCGAAGGCTTCCGGCAACAACACCTGGACGTTCGACATCACCGGCATATTCCACGCCAAGAGCGAGCAGGATGCGGGCCGCGAACAGCTGTTGCTGTTCCACTGGAAGTACTTCGACGAGAACAACGCCTTCGGTGCCGGCACCGTGCACTGGTACGTGGTCAAGGTGGCCGACCCGGCGCATGCGGATGCGGTGGCCACCACGATCGACGCGATCTCGGCCAACTCCGATCACGAAACCAAGGCACAGACCGAGCAGGCGTTCCAGGCCTCGTTCATCAAGCAGCTGGTGAATATCGGCCTGATCGTGGTGTCGATCATGGGCGCGGTGTTCTTCACCCTGCTGCTGCTGACCGGCAACACCATGATGCAGGCGGTGCGCGAACGCACCTCAGAATTGGCGGTGCTCAAGACGATCGGTTTCTCCAGCCGCAGCGTGCAGGTAATGGTGCTGGCCGAGAGCGTGCTGTTGCTGCTGCTGGGCGGATTGATCGGGCTGGCGGTGGTGTCGCTGATCGTGCCGGGCATCGGCGCGGCCAGCGGCGGCATGATCCCGGTGCACGGCGTCAGCGCCTCGACCTGGGTGATCGGCATCGCGCTGATGCTGGCGATCGGTGTGATCGTCGGCTGGATCCCCGCCTGGCGTGCGATGCGCCTCAACATCGTCGACGCGCTCAGCGGTCGCTGACAGGAGTTCGCCATGAAGAAGTTTCTGTTCAACCTGGGCCTGGTCCTGCTGGTGATCCTGGCGCTGTTGGTGTGGATCCGGTTGCCGTGGATCGGAGTCGTCGCGCTCGCGCTGCTGTTCGCGCTGTGGCTGGCGCTGTCGCGCAGCGGACGGCAGGCCGCGTCGGTGACCGTGGTGGGCGTCAGCACGATCCGCCAGCGCGCGGGTTCCTCCTCGGTGATCGTGATCGGCATCGCCGGCGTGGTGGCGGTGCTGGTGGCGCTGCTGGCGATGGGCGAGGGATTGACCGCGACGCTGGCCAGCGGCGGGCGCAGCGATACCGCCATCGTATTGCGCGGCGGCGCCGCGGCGGAGTCGGCCTCGGTGCTGTTGCGTGACGACGTGCTGGCGGTCGAGCAGGCGCCCGGCGTCGCCCGCGACGCCGCGGGCAAGCCGGCGATGTCGGCCGAGCTGGTGGTCGCCGCCAGCCTCAAGCAGAAGGGCTCGAACGAAGATGCCAACGCACAGCTGCGCGGCGTCGACGCGGAAGCCTGGGCGTTGCGTCCCGACCTGAAGATCGTGCAGGGACGCAAGTTCAAGCCCGGCCTGCGCGAGCTGGTCGTGGGCCAGGGTGCGGCGCGGCAGTTTGCCGGCCTGGCGGTGGGCGACGAGGTGAAGCTGGGCACCGAGTCGTGGACGGTGGTCGGCGTGTTCGCCTCCGGCGACGCCTACGACTCGGAGTTGTGGGCCGACCGCCAGAGCGTGGCCTCGGCCTACCGCCGCGGCAACAGCGCCGAATCGGTGCTGGTCAAGCTCACCGGCACGGCTGCGTTCGACGGCTTCAAGGCCGCGCTGATGTCCGATCCCAAGTTGAAGGTCGAGACCAGCACCACGGCCGACTATTTCGCGCGGCAATCCGCCGGCCTGGCCAGGACCATCCGCGTCGTCGGCCTGACCGTGGGCGTGATCATGGCGATCGGCGCGATCTTCGGCGCGCTCAACTGCATGTTCGCCGCCGTCGCCTCGCGCGCCCGCGAGATCGCCACCCTGCGCGCGATCGGTTTCCGCGGCGTGCCGGTGGTGGTGTCGGTGATGCTGGAAACGATGCTGCTGGCGCTCGCCGGCGGCGTGCTGGGCGCATTGATCGTGTGGCTGGTGTTCAACGGCTACACCACCTCGACGCTCAACGGCCTGACCCAGGTGGTGTTCGACTTCAAGGTCTCGCCGGCGTTGATGTGGAGCGGGCTGAAATGGGCGCTGGCGATCGGCTTCATCGGCGGCCTGTTTCCCGCCGTGCGCGCCGCACGTTTGCCGGTGACCACCGCGCTGCGCGAACTCTGACGCAGACGCTGTAGGAGCGCACCTTGTGCGCGATGCTCTCCGTCACGTAACGAAAAGCATCGCACACAAGGTGCGCTCCTACAGGCACGTCGCGCCGTAGGGCGGGCACGGCCCGCCGCTCTTCGTCGCCGCGATGATGGCGGGCAATGCCCGCCCTACATTCCGCGCGGGGAAGCTCCGGATCGCCAGCTTTTCCGAATCCCGAATCCCGGCTCTCAAGGCATCACCGGCGGCACGTAATCCAGCGTCATGCCCAGCAGCCACAGCATGCCCAGCACCAGCGGCACGTGCACCACCAGTTGCACGAAGGTGTAGCCGACCACGTCGCGCGCCTTGAGCCCCAGCACGCCGAGCAGCGGCAGCATCCAGAACGGGTTGATCAGGTTCGGCAGCGCCTCGGCCGCGTTGTACACCTGCACCGCCCAGCCCAGGTGCACGTGCAGGTCGTTCGCCGCCTGCATCACGTAGGGCGCCTCGACCAGCCACTTGCCGCCGCCGGAGGGCACGAAGAAGCCCAGGATCGCCGAGTACGCGCCCATCACCGCAGGGAAGCTTTCCTGGCCGGCGATGTGCACGAACAGGTTCGACAAGCGGTGCGCCAGAGTGGAACCATCGGCGCCGGGCACGTGGGTGAGCAGGGCGGCGATGCCGCCGTATAGCGGAAACTGGATCAGCACGCCGGCGGTGCTCGGTACGGCGCGATGCACCGCGTCGAGGAAACTGCGCGGACGCCAGTGCAGCAGGATGCCCAGGGTCAGGAACAGGAAGTTGTAGGTGTTGAGGTTGGCGATCGCGGTCACCGCCGGCTTGGTGGCGAACTCGTGGCCCAGCCAGCCCAACCCCAGCAGGCCGATCGCCAGCGCCAGCAGCGGGCTGTATTCCAGCCACTCGCCCGGGCGCGTGCGCGGCGGCAACGCGGGCGTGGAGCTTTCGCCGATGTCGAAATCCTTCGAGGTGCGCGCATTTGCGTCCGACGGCGCGGTGAACCAGCACACCAGCAGCGACACCACGATCAGCACCGCGGTCAGCACGATCGACTGCCACAGGAAAATGGTCTGGCTGAAGGGCAGCACGCCGGTGATCGCCAGCAGGCCCGGCGGCATGCTGGCGGGGTTGGCCTGCAACTGTGCCGCCGACGAGGACAACCCCATCGCCCAGATCGCGCCGAGGCCGAGATACGCCGCCGCACCCGCGGCGCGGTAATCCATGTGCAGGTCCGTGCGTCGCGCCAGCGCACGCACCAGCAATCCGCCGAACACCAGCGAGAAACCCCAGGACAGCAGCGACGCCAGCATGCTGACCAGCGCGATGTACACGATCGCGCCGCGGCCGCTGCGCGGCGCGCGCGCCAGCACGTCGATGAAGCGCGCCACCACCGGCGCGGTGGCCAGCACGTAGCCGCCGATCACCACGAAGGCCATCTGCATGGTGAACGGGATCAGGCTCCAGAAGCCGTCGCCGAACGCGTTGACGGTGGCCACCGGCGTGGCACCGAACGCGAACGCGGCCAGCGCCACCAGCACCACGCCCAACGCCGCGAACACCCACGCATCGGGAAACCAGCGCTCCGCCCACGCCGCGCTGCGCAGGGCAACGCGCGCCATCCAGCCGTCTTGCGATGCGTTCATGCCGTTCTCCGCCGGTGATCCGCACCATCCTCGCGCCGCGGCAGCCATGCAGGCAAGCCGACCAAGGTCGAGAGCGCCACCGGTACGGGCCCGTTTGCGGGCGATGCTTTGAAAGCCGGGATGGGGGATTCGCAAAAGCAGGAGCATCGCCCGCGAGCGGGCTCCTACGGCTTCTTGTTTCCCTTGACCTTCGCCAGCGTGATCACCGCCACGCCGGCCAGGATGATCGCCATGCCGGCCAGGTCGAACGGCCCCACGTGCTCGCCGGCCAGCAGCACGCCGAACAGCACGGCCACCGGCGGGTTGACGTAGGCGTAGCTGGTGGCCAGCGCCGGGCGCGCGTGCTTGAGGACGTACAGATAGGCGCTGAACGCGATGATCGAACCGAACACCGCCAGGTAGATCAGTGCCGCCGTGGCGCGGATGGTCGGGTGTGCGGGCAGGTGCTCGCCGCCGGCGAAGCCCACGACGAGCAACGCGACGCTGGCGCACAACATCTGCGCGGCGGTGTTCATCGGGCCGGGCGGCATGGACTGGCGGCGGCTCCACGCCGAGCCGAACGCCCATGCCGCTGCGGCCAGCAGCAGGGCGGCCGCGCCGAGCGACGAGCCGGCCAGGCTGCTGCCCAGGTTGAGCACGATCACGCCGGCGAAGCCGATGGCCAGGCCGATCGACTCGCGCCGGTGCGGCCACTCGCCGTACATGCCGGAAAACAGCGCCGCGAACAGCGGCATGCTGGCCACTGCCACCGCGGCGATGCCTGAGCTCACCCGCTCTTCGGCGAAGCACACCAGGCCGTTGCCCATGCCGAGCAGCAGCAGGCCGGTGATCGCCGCGTTGCGCCATTGCAAGGATGTCGGCGGCGCCATCCCGCGCCAGCGCAGGAAGCCGTACAGCGCGATGCCGGCGCCGAGGAAGCGCACGCCGGCGAGCAGGAACGGCGGGTAGCTCTCCAGCGCGAAACGGATGCCCAGATAGGTCGAACCCCAGATCACGTACAGCGCGAACAGCGCCAGCGGGATCAGGACGCGGGGATCAGTCAGGCGGCGCGGCGCGTCGACCGCGAGGGAGACAGAGGTATCGGACATGGGGAAGAATCGGATGGGGAAGCCGCATTATCCCCGTGTCGCGGGCGCGCGCCTCAATGGGTGACGGGACGCCCCTGGTGGATCACGCGGAACTCGCCCTCCAGCACCGCCGGCTGGGCTTTTGCCGCGCCCGGGTTCGGCGCGCCCGCAGGCGTCGTCGCCGGAGCCTGCGCCTGCTTCCACTGGCGGATCGCCAGCACGATCACGCCGCCGATCAGCAACACGCCGGCCACCACCAGGCCGAACACCAGCAGCACGCCGATCACGGCCAGCCCCAGCAGCAACGACAGGAAGCGCGCCAGCGGGTGGCGTGGACGGCGCATGGAATGCAGGTAGAGACGCATGTGTTAAAAACTCGTGTGTTAAAATCAACGACTTACGTTATCACGATGGGGCCTCGCGAACCGTGAGGCAAGTGCCGATGGATACAGTGAACCAGACCGGGTCGTCGCAGGCGCATGCCGTGTGTGCGCTGGAGCAGGTGCCCGATGGTGGCGCCACCGCGGTGGACGCGATGCTGGCCGGTGGCGAGGAGAGCCTGATCCTGCTGCGCCGGGGCCGGCAGGTCAGCGGCTACCTCAACATCTGTCCGCACGCCGGCAACCGGCTCGACTACGCGCCGGGCAAGTTCCTGCTGAAGAACGACAGCCTGATCTGCGCGGTGCACGGCGCGGTGTTCAACCAGGCCGACGGCCTGTGCACCGGCGGGCCCTGCCGCGGCCAGTCGCTGCATGCGGTCCCGCTGCGCGTGATCGACGGCATCGTCTGCATCGATCCCGCGGCGCTGCCCTGAAGTTCGCCGAATCCCGAGTCCCGGCAACTCACCGGAACAACAGGTTCACCGCGACCAGGGTCACCACCAGCACCGTCAAGGTCAGCGGCAGGCCGACGCGCAGGAAATCCTTGCCCTTGTAGCCGCCGGGACCGGTGATCATCATCAGCGCCGGATGGCCGGAGCTGAGCAGGAAGGTGTTGGACGAGGAGACCGCGATGATCAGCGCATAGGCGGACGGATTGCCGCCGGTGGCCACGGCCACGCTGATCGCGATCGGCACCATCATCACGGTGGCGCCCACGTTGGACATCACCTGCGAGAACAGCAGGGTCAGCACCGCCAGGCTGAGCTGCAACACCCACGGCGACGCGCTGCCGAGATGCTCCAGCACCACCTGCGCCAGCCACGCGGCGGTGCCGGTGGCATCCATCGACCAACCCAGGGGAATCAGGCAGGCGGTGACGAAGATGGTCTTCCAGTTGATCGCCTTGTATGCCTCGTCCATGTTCAGCACGCCGGACAGCAGCATGCCGATCGCACCGGTCATCATCGCGATCGACAGGTCGAGATTGGTGAACAAGGCCAGGCACTTGGCCAGCAGGAAGAAGCCCACCGCCTGCCAGATCTTGCCGGGGCGTTGCTCCTCCTTCGGGATGTCGGTGACCACGACCAGGTCCTTGTCCTCGGCCGCCAGCGCCAGGTCGCGCCAGTTGCTGTGCAGCACCACGGTGTCGCCGGCGCGCAGGCTGACCCCGCGCACGTCGTCGCGAAACACCTGGTCGCCGCGGTTCACCGCCAGCACCGAGATGCCGAAGCGCTTGCGCAGGCGCAGCTCCGCCACGGTGTGCTTGATGAAGCGCGACACCGGCGGGATCACCACTTCGGAAATGCCAGCACGCGTCGGGTTGAACAACTCGCCCAGCTGACGCATGCGGGTGGACAGCCGGCACAGCTGGTTGTTGGCGAACTGGTTGAGCTGGTCGCGCGGGCCGAGCACGCCGAGCACCGAACCGACCCAGATCACGTGATCGGCCGGCGGCGCCATGCGCGCCTCGTTGCCGCTCTTGATCGCCAGGATCAGCGGCGCCTGGTGCAACGATTCGGCCTCGCCGATGCTCATGCCCACCAGCGGGCTCTCCGCCGTGACGGTGAGCTCGGCGGTCTCGCCGCCGATGCCGTAGGTCTCGGCGAAATAGCTCTCGGTGCGCCCCGGCGTTACCTTCAGCCGCTCGTCCTCGTGCCCAGGCAGCAGCTTGCGGCCGAAGAAATAGAAATAAGCCACGCCGACCATGGCCAGCGCCAGGCCCACGGGAGTGACGCTGAACAGGCCGAACTTCGGGATCGTGTGCGCACCCGCCGGCAGGTTGAGATTGGCGCTGGCGATCAGGTCGTTCAGCACGATCAGGGGCGAGTTCGCGATCAGCGTGGTGTTGGTCGCGGTGAGGATGCAGAACGCCATCGGCAACAGCAGCCGCGACAGCGGCACGCCGGTGCGCGCCGCCAGCCGGCTCGATACCGGGATCATGATCGCCGCCAGCGCCTGGCTGGGGATCACCGCGCTGAACAGACTGGCGACCAGGTTGATCACCACACCCAGGCGCGATTCCGCGCCGCGTGCCATGCGCATCACGAAGTTCGCGGTGAGGTTGAGCACGCCGGCGCGATCGAGCCCCTCGCCCATGATCATGATCGCGATGATCGCGATCACCGCGTTGCCGGCGAAGCCGTCGAAAACCTTGTCGGCGGGGAGCAGCCCGATGAGGCCGATGGCCACCACCACCAGCAGCGCCACCATGTCGGCGCGGATCCACTCCAGCACCAGCATCAGCATGGTGAAGCCCACCAGGCCGAGCACCAGGATCATTTCCGGGGTGAGCGAGAGTGCCACTAGCTGACGCCCCGGCAGTGCAGCCGGCGTTCGTGGGTACGGCGGGGCAGTGGAAGCTTCACGCTGCGGTCGATTCGTCCCTGGCTGGTAGGCGACGAGTATAAGCGGGCTCGGTGAATCGAGGGCGAAAGGCGGGCCTCACCCCGACCCTCCCCTGCGAGCAGGGGAGGGGACAAAGGCGCGGCAGGGGGCACTGCGCGACGGCGTAGGCGTACCAGTTTTTGCTCCTCCCCCTGCTTGCAGGGGGAGGTTGGGAGGGGGTTACGCTCTTTGTCCCGACTCCAGCGAAGGATTCGCCATGCAGCGCAAATGGATTCGCGCCCGCGCACTGCGCAACCACGGCACTGACGCCGAACGCCGCTTGTGGCGTGGCCTGCGCCACGAGCAACTGGGCGGCCACAAATTCCGTCGGCAATATCCGCTGGCCGGCTACATCGTGGATTTCGTCTGCATTCCGGCGCGGCTGGTGGTCGAGCTGGATGGCGGGCAGCATCTCGATGCGCTGGCGTACGACGAGCGACGTACCGAGACGTTGCGGCGCGAAGGGTATCGGGTGCTGCGTTTCTGGAACGATGATGTGTTGCTGCGCACTGATGACGTGGTGGCGGAGATTTTTCGGGTGCTGGGGTGGGGTCACGCTTTTCGGTACAGCAGATCCCGCACCCCGTGCCCCAGCTTCAGGCCGCGCCGTTCGAAGTGCGTCTCGATGCGCCACTCGGGTTTGTCGGCGTATGCGCCGGGAGCGATGGCGTTGCGCCAGCCGGGGGCGGCTTCCATCACCTCCAGCATGTGCTCGGCGTAGGGCTGCCAGTCGGTGGCCAGGTGCAGCAGGCCGTCGGGAGCCATGCGCGAGGCGAGCAGGGCGACGAACTCGGGCTGGACCAGGCGGCGCTTGTGGTGGCGTTTCTTGTGCCACGGGTCGGGAAACCAGATGCGCACCTCGGACAGTGCGGAGACGGCGATTTCGTGTTCCAGCACTTCGACCGCGTCGTGCTTGTAGATGCGCACGTTGCCGGCGTCCCGCGCGGCCAGCGCGTTCATCAGGCGGCCGACGCCGGGGCCGTGCACTTCCACGCCCAGGTAATCGCGCGCCGGGTCGTGCTCGCTGGCCCAGGCCAGCGCCTCGCCGTTGCCGAAGCCGATTTCCAGCACGCGTGGCGCGCTGCGGCCGAAGCTGGCGTCGAGGTCGCGCGGCGTGCCGGTGTAGTCCAGGCCGTAGCGCGACCACAAGGTGTCGAACGCGCGTTGCTGCGCCGGCGTCATGCGCCCCTCGCGCAACACGAAGCTGCGGATGCGGCGCAGGTGCGCCGGCAAGTTGTCGGTATCGTCAGCCGTCATGCGAGGGTCCGGGCAACCAGGGGGCCGACGGCGTGGGGTCGCCGGCGGAGCCGGGCGAGGGCGCGTGCCCGTCGCGGGCGGCAGACTTTAGCAGGTCGGCCTGGCGGCGGGTCGCCGGCGGCCTTCCGTGGCCGCCGCGAGCGGTATCGGGTCAGCTCACTGCTCGCGCTGCTGGCGATGGTCGACCTGCCGCCCGCGCTGCACTTCGGCGCGCACCGGCGGGGCCACGCGCTGGGGCGGCGTGGCGCGCGGCGTCGGCGCACGCGGCTGGGTCATCGGTCGTGGCGCCTGGCGCTGGATCGGTTGCGGCCGTGGCGCCTCGCGCACCGCGGTGGGGCGGGCGATTTCGCGTGGCGGCTGGCGCATGATGTTCGGGCGGCTTGTTGCCGGGCGCTCGACGCGGGGCTCGGTGCGCACGCGCGGCGGATCGGCCACGGGCCTGGAGACGCCTGCGGGGCGTTCCCGCACGGCCGGCTCGCCGGCGTCGGCGCGGCGGATCGGCGCCACGCGCGGCAGCGACGGTTCGCTGCGCGCCGCCGGGCTGATGTAGCTGACTCCGGGCCGCGGCATCGCGGCCGGGGTGTCGCGCCGGCGATCCTGCGGATGGGCGTAGCGTGCCGAACGCAGTTCCTCGCGTGGCGCGGGCGCGGCCGACGTTACCCGGCCAGGCACTGGCAGCGTTGCGGCCGTGGCGCCGGCGCTGCGCGCGGGCGGGCGGCTCGGCTCGGTGACGTTCCGCGCGGACAGCTCGGCGCGGCGTGGATTCAGCACGCGCACGTTCGATCCTGTCCGCGCAGTGCCCGGTCGAACGGCGAGGTCGGCGGCCACCACGGGTGGCGCGCGGCGCGCGACCACCGTGCGCTGGAAGCCACCGGTGGGCAGCTGGCGCACGTGCGCGCTGCGCTGGTTGACCGCGTTGCGCGGCAGCGGGCGGATCATGTCCACGCCGCGCGGCGCCACCCTGGTCGATGCCAGCCGGGCCGGGTCGAGCTTGACCAGGTGGCGTTGCACACCGGCGCCGGCGGCGAATTCGCGCGACGACATCGCCGTGATGCCGCGCGGTGCGTAGCGGTTGGCATAGTGCTCGTCGAACGGCCGGTTGTTGCGGTAACGGTCGTAATGGCGGGCGACGCGATCGTCGACGGCCACGCGGGTGATGTGCCGGGTCACGCGGATGTTGTTGACGTTGACGCGGCGGTAGTAGTCGCGGTTGCAGCGGTACCACGGGTTGTAGACCTCGCCCGGGCCGAGCGGGAACCAGCCGACCGGGCCACTGCCGATGCCCACCGAGAAGCCGCCGCCGCCGACGAAGGCGACCAGCGCCGGCGCGTAGATCGGTCGGGCGTAGCGCGGCCCGGGGACCCAGCCCCAGCCGCGGTGGGTGTGCGCCCAGCGGCCGTAGTGGTACGGCGCGTAGCCCCACGGCATGGCGTCGATCCAGGTCCAGCCCCACGGCGCGATGTAGGCCCAGTGGCCGTCGCGATACGGCGCCCAGCCCACGGCGACGTTGCTCGGGTACCACACGGCGCCGTAGTCGCTGTCGTCCTGCCATTCGCCGTACTGGTCCAGGTCCTGGTAGCCGACCACGTCGGGCGAGACGTACTGGCCGCTGCGCGATTGCGCGTAGCGCTGGTCGCGCTGGTCCACCCAGGCGTCGAAATCGTCGCCGCCGTCGATGTCGCTGATCGCGATGGTGGCCAGATCGGAGTCGACGAAGCGGTAGCTGCGCCCGGCGAACACGTCGCGCTGCGCATCGTTCTCGCCGTATACGGTGGCCTTGCCGTCGAACACGGTGACGCGGGTCTCGTTGCCGTCGATGTCCACGCGCACGCGGCCGGGCTGGTCGATCACCAGCGCCACGGTGGGCGTGTCGATCTCGTAGCTCTGGCCCTGCTCGAGCTGGCGCACGCTGAGGCTCAGCGTGCCCTGGGTCAGTTCGATCTGGGCCAGTTGGTCGTCCAGGTCGAGCACGCCCATGTCGGTGCGCTGGTCGAGCCGCAGGGTGGCGCCGCCCAGTTCGAGTTCGGCGCGGCTATCGTCTCCGCTGGAAAGCTTGTCGCCGGTGGTCAGCGGGCGGTTGACGCTGGCGTCGCTCCAGTCGCGGGCGCTGGCCGGCAGCAGGCCGAGCTCGCCGCTGGACCACGACAGCCGGGCCACCCGGCTGGGCGGCGCGTAGTCGTCGTCGCCGGCGGCCTGCGCGTGGGCGACACCGCCGGCGGCCAGCAGCACGGCCAGCGCCGCGGCGTGCCACGAGCGCGAAACGAACAGTTTGGTCAAGATCCGCATGGCGGTCTCCCCTGGGGACGGTGGGTGCGGCAGTGGCACGGGTCGATTATGCGCATGGGGCGGGTTATCCATGCCTTATCCAACGCACGGCGGCCGGAACGGTTCACCTGCGGGCCATCTCCGGTTAAGCCGCCATTGGGTCGCGCGGCCAGTTCCCAGCGCGCGCCACCCGGGTTACCATGCGCGGACCCGCCGCGGGTGTAGCTCAATGGTAGAGCTGTAGCTTCCCAAGCTACTGACGAGGGTTCGATTCCCTTCACCCGCTCCACTGCATCAATCTGCGGACTTCCGCAGAAGTCCAAGAGAGTCTACAAGTCGTTGCCTCACAAGGACTTTTCCTCTCTTTGATGTTCTGCCGTAGTCCACTGCGATCCGCCTACAGCCGGGACTTTTAAGTCCACAAACAAGTCCATTTTTGCGGGCGCGGCTGATTCCGGATTGTTGATGGAGGGGCGAGGTCGACGTGACCAGCATCTGGTTCCTGACTCATGTTCAGGAGCAAGAGCATGGCACTCTCAGACCTGGCCGTTCGACAGGCCAAGGCAACAGGCAAGGCATACACCCTCCCTGACTTGGATGGCCTCTCCCTGGCCGTCACCGCTGCAGGGGGCAGGACTTGGCACTTCCGCTACTACTGGGCGGGCAAGCAGAAGCGGATGTCGCTCGGCACCTACCCGGAGGTGACGCTTCGCGAGGCCCGCAGCCTGCGCGACGAAGCGCGCGCCCTGCTGGCCAAAGGCACCAATCCTCGCGTACACCGCAAGCAGAAACGCACTGCTGTCCGGCTCGCCGACGAAAACACCTTCGAGGCGGTGTATCGCAAGTGGCTCAAGCATCGCGGGCTCAGCCTCAAGGAAGGCCGGCAGACGACCCTCTCGATACTTCCGCGCATCTTCGACAAGGATGTGCTGCCCACCTTGGGCAAACGGTCGATCTATGAGATCAAGCGTCCCGACCTCTTGGAGGTGATCGCCAAGATCGAGAAGCGCAGGGCGCTCTCCGTCGCCGAGAAAGTCAGGACGTGGTTCAACCAACTGTTCCGCTACGCGCTGGTGATCGTGCCGGGCCTGGAGCAGAACCCTGCCTCCGATCTCGATGTGGTGGCGCTGCCGCTGCCACCCGTCAACCACAACCCGTTCCTGCGCATGGCCGAGCTGCCGAAGCTGTTGCAGAGGCTGCGCAGCTATCGCGGCAGGCGGCAGACCCAGCTCGGGCTGCGGCTATTGCTGCTGACCGGCGTGCGAACCGGCGAGCTGCGACAGGCGACGCCGGATCAATTCGATCTGGACCGCGGGCTGTGGATCATCCCGCCCGACGTCGTGAAGCAACTCCAGTTGGATATGCGCAAGAAGCGCCAGCAGCCAAAGGACATCCCGCCCTACATCGTGCCGCTGTCGATTCAGGCCATGGAGATCGTCCGGCACCTGCTGGATGAGTTCAAGCCGGCCCAGCGCCACCTGTTCCGACACGACAGCGACTTGAAGAAGCGCATCAGCGAGAACACGCTCAATGGTGCGCTCAAACGCATGGGCTATCAGGAACGCCTGACCGGACACGGTATCCGCGGCACGATGTCCACTGCGCTCAACGAGATCGGCTACCCGAAGGTCTGGGTGGATGCACAGCTCTCGCATGTCGATCCCAACAAGGTCAGCGCGACCTACAACCATGCCGAGTACGTGGAGCAGCGTCGCCGCATGATGCAGGACTGGGCCGATCGGCTCGACCTCTTCGAGCAGAACCAGGTCGAGGCGGCCAGCATGCCGCTCACCGTGCATCTGGAAGGCGTTCCCGCGTTCCCGAATGAGCAAACCGCAAGCGCACCCTCCACGCCGGTTGCCGCTTCGCCAATCCTGCTCGTGACGAAGCCCGGCGACGCCATGCCGTTGGTTTCTGCCGCCGCACATCGGCTGCCGGCGGTTCCGCCCCCTCGATCGGCCGCGCCGCTGGTGCCTTCGGACATTCAGCGCGAGAGGATGGAGCTGTTCGATGTCTTCGAGGCGCCGCACAACCTTCCCGTCGCTGCGTTTGCGAAGATGGCGGGCAAGTCCCGCAGGTGGATCAGCTACGAGATCAAGGCGGGCAACTTGCTGGCGTTGAACGTGGGCAACCGCGGCCAGCGGGTGCCGGACTGGCACCTCGACCCACTCAAGCACGAGCTGATCCAGTCCGTCCTCAAGCTGACCAGGGGTGCCGACCCTTGGCAGATCTACCATGCACTGCTGCAGCCGCGCTCGATGCTGCGGGGGCGTTCGGCACTGGAGGGCGTGACGGCCAGCAATCTCGACAAGCTCGTCATGGCAGTGAGCACAGCCGTGAAGGAAAGCGAATGGACCCCGCCGCGAGTCGGGGTCGCCTAGCAGCAGGAATGCGGGATCGTGGCGAAACCCCGATCCCCGCGCGTCTGTCAGGACACCAGGCGCGCGCGGCGGGCGAATCTTGCCTGGGTGTCCGACAAGGAAGCATCGCGGCGGAGCAGGTAAGCCATCACGATCGTTGGTGCGCCGGCCAGCGGCCGCACGGCGATGCCTCGGCGTAGGTAGCTCGCCAGTCTCGCGGCAGGCGCAATGGCGATCCCGTACCCGGCGGCAACCAGCGTCATCGCCACATCGAATGTCTCCACCGTTTGCTCTCGCTCTTGCAGCGCGTTCTCGAACACACGCTGCACGGTCATGCGCCATGGTTCATCGGTCGTGGACTGCGCGCAGATCAAGGGCTGCTTGAGCACTTCCTGGCACGGCACTTCACGGTAGGCCAGCAGGTGGGAGCGCTTGGCCACGGCGACCGCCAGCGTGTCATGCCACAGCGGTTCGCATACCCAGCCAGGCCACTGCCGGGCAACCGCAGACAAGGCGAAGTCGAAGCCGTCGTCCGGCAGCTCCGCGCCTCGACCGGGATCTGTCCAGCCGGCCAGGACGGCATGAGTCTCCGGCTCTTCGGCACGCTGCAGGGCGAGCACGTCGGCGAGCTGGGGAGGCACCCATTCGCCGAGGACGGCCATGCGAATTTCGGCGGTGATGTCACTCGATTCCACGTCCAGCTCCCCCCAGGCGGTGAACTCGTGGCAACTGATCTCGAATCCGTTGAATGAGTTAAGTTTAACGTGGTTTAAATCGTGACCGTGTTCGACGCTCTTGGCAATGCCAAAGCGTTCGATCCAAAGGGGCCGCCCCACCGGCACCACTACCTACGAAGCGGAACCAGCCATCGCGTTTGGGGCTGCCGTGCGGGAAGAAAGAACCAACCAGGGTATCGCTCAGGAAACGCTGGCCCACATGGCCGGCATCGAACGGTCGCACATGGGCAAGATCGAGCGCGGCGAGCATGTCCCCACGCTCCCTCTCATCCTCAAGATCGCCCGTGCGCTGAAATGCAGTTCCGCCCACTTGATGACTCTGACCGAAGCCAAGCTGGCAGAGTCGGCCCCATCCGCAGATTGAAGCCGGCCCGCACAGCGGTCGCATGCCTACGCCTGATCGTCGTCCTTGCCCCCAAGGGCTGAATCATCGCGCTTTGCGGCCTCGTTGAGGAGCCGCAGGTATGGGTTGTCTGGCGGCGTCTCCTGGAACAGCGCATCCGGGCTGACGAGCAGGTAGCCGTGCAGCCGGCGCGACTTGCGCGGCCCCGTGACTTCGCAGGTCCAGATGTTCAGCCCGCTCGGCTGCTTGCGGTGCTGTCCCAGCTTCTCGAAGCGCTTCTGTACCCACTGCCACCCCTCCAGCTTCTCCTGCTTGGCCAGCGCGGCGACTTGAAGGTACTCCTGCGCGTAGCGCTGGAACACGCCGGGGCTGACGAGGTAGGTCGTACCGGCGACGGTATGCACCAGGGCCTTGGCGTCGTTGATGATGAGCTTGCGCGTCTGGATGCTCTGGCGCAGCCAGGCCATGAAGTGCGCCCCGGAGGGCTCCGCGCGATCCTGGGAAGGCGCGAGGCTCATTCCTGGCGTGGGCACGGTCGAAGGGGCCGGCTCGGCCTCGGCAACAGGGCAAGTCGGGGTCTCCGATGCTGTGGGTGGAGCGGTGTCGCCCAGCAGATCGAGCAGCGCGGCCACGCCGGTGTCTGTGGCTATGGATGCGATCGGCGCCGTGCTCGCGGGTGCAGCTTCGGTGCCTTCCACGCGCGGCCCATCGGCCACCGCCGGCGCTAGCGGCGGCGGCTCCGCCTGTTCCTCTTCGACCTGCACACGGCCTGCGAACGGCGCCGGCCGGTCGGCGGCATCCCAGATCATGGCCGGCGAGAGTTTCAGGAACGTGAAGGCGTGCGACCAGCCGGCGTCGCTGGTGACGGTAGCCTTCCAGATCGCCTTGCCATCCGGCGTCGGTTGCACGATGCCGTGATCCTGCAGCACGTTGAACACCGCCGTATTGCTCGCCGGGATGCCGTCGATGCCCTGCGACAGCAGATGTGCGCGCAGCTTGTCGGAGACGGTCTTGCTCACCAGCCACAGAGCGTCTTGGGTCAGCCAACCGTCCGCCGGACCGGCCTGGTTCAACTTGAATTCTTCCTTGAGCAGGTAGCGCAAGCCGTCGAGCAATTTGCGTTGCAGCGCATGCTTGGGCGCCGCCAGCGCCTTGCTGGGATCGCCGCCGAGTTCCTGGGCGACCGATGCCTGGTCGGCCTGCACGACCAGTTCGCCGAGCGTGCCAGCGTGCTCGTACTGGCCGGCCAGCACGTACAGCAGCGCGGCCCAGACGTCGGGATAGCCGCTGAGCCAGTCGAAGATGTCCCGATCGAGAAGGCGCACGTAGAGCAGCCCGGTGGCGGCGCTGTGCAGGCGGTACTCGCGCTCCTTTCGGTAACGGAAGCGGTAGGGCTTTCGCAGCGGGCCGTGCCAGGGATGCCAGACGCTGCCGTCGGCATGCTCGACGTGCAGATCGACCGCAATCTTGCCGATGTCGTGCAGCAAGGCCGCGTAGGCCGTGCCTGCGGTCCAGGCTTCGGCCTGGGCCGCCTGTGCCTCCGGCGTGACGCCCGCAGGCAGCAGGTATGACTGCCGCAGCTTCAGCGCATAGGCGACGATCTCCAGGCCGTGGTCCAGCATGCCGCCCGGATAGGCGTGGTGGTGGTTCTCGGAGGCCGGGAACTGCTGGACCAACTCGGCGTAGCGCTCCAGTGGGGCGAGGTAGAGCGTGGCGAACTGTCGGCGCGAGAGCGATGTGCGCTGCCAGATGTGTTCCAGCAGTTTCTGTCGACGCGGCGTCGCCAGCAGCGATGCGGCCGACTCCGGCCGCATCGACCCTTTTGGAGTTTCGATGGCGGATGTGGGCGGTGTGCCGGCGGTGGGTGGCACCCGTTTGCGCTGGAACAGCGAGAGCATGACGAACCTCGGATGAGGGGCTGCTCAGGGGTGCCTTTTGGCCTTTTCGGGTAGGGCCTTTCCCCTTGGCTCCGTTCCCTTGCCCCTTCCCAGCCCTTGCGGCCTTTTCGGAAGCCTTTGGGTATAGGGGCAGCGCGTGTCGCGTGCCGCAATCAATGCGGCATGGGGCAACCCCGGCAAGCCGGGAATACTTCTGCCTCCGCTTCAGATCTGGCCCAGGCCGGCATCGAGCGCAGCGGCTTGCGCGGCGAAGTCCTTGGGGCGCTTCTTGCGAAAGGTCTCCAGGTTGTTGAGCTTCCAGCGCAGTGCCGGCAGTTGCGCGGCGTGCTGGCATTGCACCAGCGACCAGTCCGGTTCTGCGCGTACCAGACCGCTCAGGAACCGCCTGTGCGCCTTCGTCAGCCGTTGCTGCAACTCGCGTCGCAACTGCGCGCGAGCGTCCAGCAGCGTATCCAAGGGGCAGTCCACTTCGGCCATACCGACAAAGGCCCGTTCGTACTCGCCGGCGATGTCCTTGTCGTTGCCGAACAGCACTTCGTGGGGCGGCCGGTTGTGGCCCGCCAGATAGATCACGAAGCACTCGACCATGCCGTCGCTGATGTCGCCCGATTCGTAGAGCTGCCACACGTCGAACAGGTCGCGGGGGTGCTGCCGATCCAGCGCGGCCACCAGCTTGCTGGCGTACAGCTCGTCCGGTGCCAGAACCGGCAGCTCGAACTCGACGCCGAACAAATCGCTGGTCTTGGCGCTCAGCGGCCGCCGCTCGACGGGCAGCACGCTGCCTCGGAACACGACGTTGACCTCGATCTTCACCTGGCTGGCGTCGTTCTCGACGATCAGCTTGGTGTCTCCCAGGTCCTTGGCGCGAACCAGGCGTGTCTGCACGCCCAGTGGCGCAACGCGCGTGGCGATGGCGGCCAGCTCCTGGTTGATGGCTTGCAGCGCTTCGTCGCGCGGCGTCTGCCACGGGAGGTACACCACGTCGATGTCCACCGACAGGCGCGGCATGTCCCGCACGAAGAGGTTGATGGCCGTGCCGCCCTTCATGGCGAAGATGTCGTTGGCGAACACGTCGGGCGCGACGGCCAGCAGCAGGCGAACGGTGTCCGCGTAGGTCTTATCCATGAGGTCTCAGGCTCAGCAAGGTGCCGTCATCGAGCCGGCTCATCCAGCGCGTGTTGCTGCCGGTGCGAACCGGGTACTGCTCCAGCAGGGCATCCACATCCACGAGGCTGGTCTCGCGCGCCCAGGTCAGGAACAGGCGCACGGCCTTCACGCTGGCGCAGCAGGACAGCAGTTGCCCGAGCAAGTCCTTGCGGGGGGAACGCAGTCCATCGAAGAGGTTGCGGGCCTCTTCGAGGCTCTGCTTGACGCCGGCTTCGTACAGCAGCTCCAGCACGGCACGCTCGGGGGCTGCCACCCGCAGATCCTCGGGCAGGCCAGGCGGCGTGGTCAGGGTCTTGCCGGCCAGCGCCGTGTCCGGCCAGTCGAACAGGCGGGCGTGGACGTAGCGGGCCGGAAAGCGCGAGGTGAACCAGGCTGGCAACACGAAACGACCGTCGCCCCACAGCACCAGCGCCTCCCGGCTGCCCAGGTTGTGCCGCACACCCTGCAGGGCCAGGGCGCTCTTGCCGCCGACGTGCAGGCCGGGCACGCGCTGTTGCAGGAACTTCAGCGCACCGTAGACCCCGAACTCATCGTTCGGGAAGGCATAGACGCCATGGGCCAGGCGCACGAGCCACCCGCCGTCGGCATAGTGGGCGGCGAGCTGGGGCGACACCCCGAACTGGCTCAGGGTGGCAAGGTCGAACGGCGCCCCACGGGGGAGTCCCGCCTGCAGTCGCTTGATTACCTGGTGCCGAGAATTTCCATTCATGCTATAAAAATAACACAGAATCCAATCGACCCTAGAGCCATTGCAAGAACGTGCAGGGAAAGTAGCATAAGGTTTGATTTATCGCTCAGAATCTAATCGACCTGCGGCCCGAGCCAACCCGGCTCTGCCGGCCGCAACCCGCCCTCCTGATCGCGGTCTATGCTGGAGGGCAGGCCACGACCGGCCGCTCCGCGAGGTGAGGCACCACTGAAGCCGAGGCATATGAGCATGAGCACCAACACGCACAACGGGCGCTGGAGCCACCGGCTGGGCCGGGGGGCTGGCCGTGCCTGGCGTGGATACCTGCGCCGCGAGCAGCGTGTCGCCGGCTGGCTGGTGACGCGCGGGGTGCCCGCGGGCGCGGCGACGGCGGTGCTCTGGATCGTCAAGCTCGCCGTGCTCGGTGCGCTGCTCTACTCCGCGTTCTGGCTGGCCCTGCTGCTTGCCTTTGCGGTGACTGCTGCATGGCTCGTGCAGCACGACGACTCTGATCAAGAGGAACCGCAACCCGAGTGGAGGGAAGGCCCCAACGGCTTCGGGCTTTATGACAAGAGCGACTGGCGCATCGACCCGCATGTGACCGACGACGACTGAACGGCGGTCACTTCTTCGATACGGCGCTCATTGCCATACCAGCGCCACGCCCCCCAGCGCCCTTGGCGTCCGAGGTGGCGGTGGACAACCCCTGCACGATATTTCCCGTGCGAACGCCTGCCCAAGCCAATGCCATGACCCAAAACGTCGGCAGCACGATGAACATCATCGCCATGACGAAGTTGAGCAGCATGTCGCCAAAGGCGTTGTTCAAGCCGATCAGCGGATCGAAGTTCGTGTGCGGCCTGTCGGCGCCAAACCCCCAGCCGTAGAGCGCGTCCAGGATCGTGCTGTCGATCCAGCGCGCGAGCTGGAACCAGAAGTCCACGAAGAACAGCGCGAACTGGACGCAGCTCACCGTCACCACCGTCTTCAGGTCGTAGGTGCCGATCAGCAGCACCAGCGGGATGCAGATGACGAGCGCCATCTTGAGCATCGTCAGCACCATCGGCAGCGCCTGGCGCACCACGTCCATCGCCGGAAAGAAGCCCAGCGAGCCGACGGTCAGCCCCAGGTCGCTCGCGCCGCGCGTGACGATGTTCGGCAGCGTCTTGTCGATCTGGCCGCCGTAATCGGTGTAGACGGCGCCCTGGTTCATCTTCTGCTGCCGCGGTGAGACGACGGCGCGGATCACCGAGTCATTGACCTCGCTCTGCGACAGGAAGCCCACCCAGCGCCCGATGCGGGTCAGCAGGTCCGGGTCGACCTGTGCCAGCAGCCGGCTGCGCAGTCCCTGGCCGCCATCGGCCCACCACTGCCGGCAGGACGGATAGCCGCCGCCGCTGTCCACCTGTGCCAGCCCCGCATCGCGGGTCGCGTCGTAGGGCCAGGCCGTGCGTGGGGTCCTGGCGCGATAGGTGTCATAGAAGCCGGGCGTGTCGAGGAAGTAACTCGACCCGATCCAGGTGACGTCGTTCATCTGCTCGTCGGAGAGCGTCGGCCGGTTCATGAACAGCTTGGCGCGCGACGGCCCGTAGCAGTCGTGCGTGAAGTCGGCGACCTCCTGTGCCAGCACCGGATCGTCGATGCGCGTGGCATCCACATCCATGCGAATCTGACGCAGGTCCGTGCCGCAGGGAATCGCCGCCACCGCGGAGCCCGTCACGGCTTTCGACAGCGCGTGCATGAAGAACCACCACACCGGCACCAGCGCGCTCTGGTCGTTGAGCGCCGTGTAGACGTTGGACCAGCCCGTGTCGTTGGGCAGCGGGACACTGACCTGGCATTGCGCGGAGCGCGTGGTGTCGAACCTGATCGTGGCGAGATCCACCGGGATGAACGGGATGCCGGCGAACATGATGACCACGATCGCCACCCACACCCGGTTCTCGATGCGCATCGACGACAGCACGCCCTTGTTGCCTTCGTCCGCACCTTCGCTGCGGGCCTTGAGCCACTCCTGGATCACGATGGCCACGAACGGCAGCGCGAACACGCCGCTGGCCACGAGAATGCTCCAGATGCCGTTGTTGACCACCCAAGCCACCAGGGTCAGGTAATACTCCAGGTAGTCCGTGGTGTAGAGCGTCATGCCTGCCTCCCGGTCTCAGCCGTGCCGCAGCAGTTGGCTGGCTTCCAGCGCGACCACGGAGATCACGGCCGCGATCTCCGTGCGCAGCAGGCGCTGATGCGTCTCGCGGGACGGCTCCCGCCGCAACAGGCGCCGACGCATCCACCACCAGCCGTAAGCCGTCGCTCCGTAGAGGCACAGCCGCCACACGAAGAAGTGGCCGGCGTGCGCCTGCAGCCAGTGCTGCCAGCCCTCGACGCCGCCGACCACGTGGATGCCGGCGATGTTCACCGCCACCGCGGCGGCGACCACGAGCAAGGTCCACAGCAGCGCCACACCGACGCGGCGGTTGAACAGCCATGGCAGCCGCAGCCAGGCCAGCCGGCTCATGGCGTACCGCTCCGCGGCCTCTGGACTTCCCGCAGACGGTCGCGCGTGGTGTCGCCCTCGAAGACGCCGCGCGAACCGGCAGCGCGGGTGCTGTGGCGCTGGATGATCGCCATCGCCGAGTTGCCGGCCAGCGTGCGCCGCAGCTCCAGCTCAGTCTTGAGGTTGTTGATCTCCTGCTCCAGCGCGCTGTTCTCCTGGTCTACCGCCTGCACGGCCAGTTCGTTGGCGGCGACGTTCGGCTCCTTCTTGCCAGTGAGCAACGTGCGTTGCAGCAGCAGGGCCTTCTCCAGCACGCTGGACAGCGCCGCCTCCGACGCCAGGCGCTTGCCCAGCACGTCCTGGTCGGGTTCGTCACGCAGGGCCTCGATCACGCCGCGGGTGATCGGCAGCGAGCTGCTGCCGGCCGCGTCGAGATTGGCCAGCGTCGTCGGCCGGGTGCCCGTCACCAGTTCCTGCAGCGCCTGCAGCTTGGTCTCGTACTCTTCCTGGATCATTGGCGTCAGCCCGACGCCAGGCGTGGTCTGGGTCTTCGTGCAGTTTTCGCAGGTGCGCTGCTCGCGTTCGCCCAACACGCGGGTCGCCCAGTCCGCGGCCGCCTGGGGCGAGGACCAAGTTTGGCAGGTCAGGCGGTTGCCGCAGGCGCTGCGCGCGATCGACGAGGTATCGGTGGCGCTGCGCCCGTTGAGCAGGTTGTAGCCCGCGCGCGTCACATCGCCGACCACCTTGATCGAACTCTGACCGGAGCCGCCCGCGTTGCCGCCGCCGACCCATGGCACGCCGTTGTTCCCTTTGTTGGACTCGGCCTGCTCGATGGCGGAGACGGCATCGGTGCTGCTGACCGCATCCCGCAGCGCCATCCCTTCGGCGAGCTGGTCCCAGCCGGCCTGGCCTCCGGCCATGTCCGCCATGCGATTGGCGATGGCCCGGCAGGTCATCTTCGAGCGGTCGAAATCCAGGCGCGCCTGGAGGATGCCGTTGGTGAGCAGGTTGTACAGCCCCGGGTCGGCGCGCTGGATGATCAGGGCCGGCAGCGAGGCCACGGCGCTGGTGGCGTTCTGGATCACGTTGCTCATGATCGTCTGGAAGCCGTTGGTGATGCCGTTGAGCTGGTTCTGCAGCGTCGTGGTGATGCTCATGTCGCCGCAGATCAGGTTGCTGTTCCAGCCGACGCCGACGCCGATGCTCTGCATGTTGCCGGCACCACCCATCGACACGGCCCGGCCGCCGCCGATGCTGTAGAGCACGTCGTCGCCGATCACGCTGCCGCTGACGTTCACGCCATTGGGATCGATGCGGGTCTGCGCCCAGGCGACGCTGACGACCAGCGTGATGGCCGCCACGAGCAGCGTGGCCCGCAGGGGCGACTTCGCGCGGCGCAGGAAGTGACGGAGGGAGGCGGTCATCGTGGGTTCCTCACATGAAATCGACGCTGCCGAGGAAGACCTGGCCACGGCGCCGGCAGCAGGAGTACGGCCGCCACAAGGCCCAGGCGTAGTCGCCTTGCTGGGCCTGCACGCGGGTGCGGCTGTGCGGGAAAACCACGCAACTGTTCGAGAGCGTGGGCGTCAGCTCCTGCCACTTGCCCGTCGAGGCGTCGGTCTCCATCAGCGCGCCGGCCGGCCAGTAGCCGTCGCGGGCGTTGGCCAGCAGAGGCTGGTACACGTGAATCTGGTTGCGGCGCGTCACGATGTCGCCCGCGCGCTGCGCGACCACGGCGCCGCTCTTGTGGTCGTCGGTCTGGTGCAGGAAGCCACCGCGGGGATACACGTTGCCCCAGAGGTTCAGGCCGGTGCGCGTACCGATTTCGCGCCGGCCGGGGATGAGCGCTTCGGGGTAGAACGCTTCCGGGATGTTGTAGCGCCAGGCGATCGTGTCGAGCGTGCTCAGCAGATACGGCATGAAGGCCGTGCCAGCGCCTTCGCAGGTGTAGCCGGAGGCGCTGGCGAACTGGCTGAACACCAGCCCGGCCGGATGGCCGATGACATCGGCGTTCTTGAACTTGGCGAGGTTGTTCTCGTTGTCGTGATTGGTCGTGCCGTCACCGCCAGCCTTGGCGGTCGGGTTGGGCATGCTCATCGCTCTGACCTCCAGCCACGGGTTTTCGCCAGTGTTCGAGTAGCTCGACACCACCGCATCGGGGACGTAGTGGCGCACCTTGACGGAAGTGCGAACCGAGCAGCCGAAGGGCGTGCAGTACAGCCAGTAGCAGATACCGACCACGCGGTATTCGAGGCAGTCGGGGGACAGCGCCGACGAGACGATGGTGGCGGTGTCCAGGGCGAACGTCGACGTGGCCGTGCTCAGCAGCAGCGAGGCGACGGTGGCGCGCAGGCGCCGGCGTGCCAGCAGGAGGCTCATGGCTGCGTGCTCCGGTAGGCGTTGATGCGCGCGACGGCGCGGGGCACGTCGGGCTCGCCGTAGACCACGTAGCGTCGATCGACCACCACGGCGGGAATCTTGGCGATGCCCAGTCCCCAGGCATCCGCGACACCTTGGTAGGCGTGGCCGATGCGGCGTTGAAGGGCCTCGCCGCCGTCATGCAACCGCTGCCGCACCAGGGCTGCAGCCTGTTGCGGGTCGGCCGGTAGGTGCGCGGCGAGTTCGACCTCGATGCGCGTGGCCTGGTCCAGCTCGATGATCCGCACGCCGGCTGGAGCCTGCACCGGATGACGGCTGTCGGTGACGACGAGCACGTCGGCTGCTGCAGTCTGGGTAAACATGAACAGCACTGCCCACAGTCCGGGCGCAATGCTGATGGTCGGCAGCCGGGGCGAAGCCTTGAAGACGGGGGCCGGCATATCGGGCGTCCTTGGAGTCGATCAAAGTCACAGTCGACTTCAAGTGCCGATCTAGCGCGACAAAGAAACCGCATCCGGCCCCTGCCGGTTTCATACCCTATGCCGTTGTGAGCGTTGTGATTGCCTCCTGTCGGAGGCGGAGATCAGGTGCGGGACGCTGAGGTGCCCGCGAACCCAAGAAACGCATGCTGTAAGCGAATCGGCATCGACGGCTTGGAGCGTGCGTGTAGGCTCTGCCAAGTCCCGTCACTGATGTCGCTCGGGGCGAGGCGATCTACCGAGCGCGAAACTCTTCTCAAGTAAGCGTTGACGCCATCCGCGGATTCCGAAGGAACGCCGGCAAGAACGTACCCCACCATGAAGCCGATAGCATGGTTCTCGCCGTACTTCTCCTGGATGAATCGATCCATGCCCTCGACGACGTACTCTCGACACAAGTGAGTGTCCGACCCGGCGATTCGTTTGCATTCGATGATCGCGTGCGGATCATGCTCCTGCGTGCGCAAGAAAATTTCGACGAACGCCAGCGGGATGTCGGTACGTCCGTCTGGCAGCATCACGTTGCTTTTAGATCGCGATTCCGTGCCAGGCAGCACCATGATCTGCTTCCACGGGGAGTTCTTCAGCGCAATGCGCATCCCGTCCCGCAGGCGCTCGGTCATGATTACCTCTCCAGCGTTGGCATTCACGTCCTCGGCTGCGCATGCTCGCTGCCAACCTGCGGCCAGTGTCAGCAGAATGACCGCCACAACCTCGGGCTCAAGTTCAATGAACTCTCTGCCCAGTGCAGGAGGTGTCTCATAGGGGATCCTCAAACTTTGCCCCCTGAAAAGCTCTCCGCGACCACTGCATCGGCATCTTCCAGTGCCGCTATGCCCATCCAGTAGCGCCGCGCTGCTGGCTTGATGATCACGACTTCGTTGCGTCCGTGTACTCGCAATTCCCGCTCTGCACTGAGCGCGGTCGCAATCTTGACTTTCAGGCGCCTGCCGATACGTGCCAGTACTTCACCCAATTCGCCTTGTGGTGCCACGACGCTCACGCTCGCATTACCCGGCCCCTCTTCCAAGACAAAGCGCACGACGCGCAAGGCCGAACTGCTTGGCAAGTCGAGCACTTCGGCGCGCATGTGCCGCTTATTGCGAACGGAAAGCCAATCCTCGATAACGGACAGGAACGTCTTGGCATACGCCGTGACCTCAGTACGACTGTCCGATGGCTCCACGGATGATTCGCGGCCGGTTTCCCATTGCCACCCGGCGCGAAGGAGGCCGTCTCGAATGACAGTTCGGTCGGCATCGTTCAGTTCGTACAGATCGAAGACAGCTTCGTCCAGTTCAGCCCATCCCCTCTCGTCGGTGCCGTTGGCGCGCAGATTCTTCTCAATCTGCAGCAGGCGCTGGCCAGCCTCAGATTTCACTGCGCTCGTGAAATTAGGCACCGGTAGGAAGCTGAGGTCGCGAGCCAGCAGCTTCCTCTTGTAGATTCCAAACTCTGCAGCGGTCAGATAGAAGAACCATGTCGCAAAAGCAGAACTCAACACGGTGGCAAGCAAATGTGCCGTCCGCGTGTGCCCTCTCGGAAGAGACACTGCGAAGTATGAGTTCGTGAAGACGAGATCCCGCTCGGAGACGGCCGCCAAGACGCGTGGACTCCCCAGAAGCATTTCCTTCACGATGAGAAGCGGGGCTTGATATATCTCCCGCGATCGTGGCCATTGTGCCTTCGATTGGCTGAAAGTCGGCAAATCATCGGGAATGTTGAAGTGCTGCATGTCTTTGACTTGCAGTACATCCAATCCTTTTAGCGGGCGAGCATCGCGCGTCTGATTCTCTGGGGCCCCGCGAATCAATCCAACCTGGAAGGTAGTGTCGAGTAATGAGAGTTGCTCGCCCAGATTTCTGTGGGCCGAAGTCAAGTCATCCAGCAATAGGAGGTCACGGCGCCGGCCAACGGCTGCTGCCTTGAGCTTCAACGGCTGTTCTTGGATCTCGTCGAGTGTCAAAGTGATGACGTCACTCGGCGCCACCTCGAACGAATGAGTCCTTGCACCGCTGGGCGTCCACGGGATCTGAACGACCGTGACCTGATCCGTTCGCTGCTTCGGTCGATGACGGGCAAAGAGAACCACTGCGGGCATAGCCGCTGTCGCGAAGAGCCAACTGCACAAATTGGACAGATTTACCAAGGTGATCGGAGCCACGGCTCGCATCACATGCTGAGCTGCTGCCATGCCGGTGCCGCTGCGGCTGAAGAACGGCATCGCGCTAAGAATGATGCCGAAACGGGTCTTCTCATGTGAGAACTCCGCCGCTCGCAACACGAAATCCAAGCCTTCACCGCGCGGTTGCGCAGGTACGCCCGCAACCCTGGTCTTGCGCCGCGCTTCGGTTCCTGTCTGCCCCCTAAAGCTCCAAGGGGGATTGCCCACGATAAGGTCGAACTGCTTCAGCCCTGTCGGCGTCGCCAGCACGGCCTTGCCATCTCCATCACGTTCGACAGTACGAGCGTCACCGACGAGCAATGTCCTGCCGATCAATGGCTGGAACTTCAGGGACTGCGGTGGTTGCGGGTCAGGGTCCAGCTCAAGCGCAGCCAGGTACAGGCTGAACGCAGCGACGCGAATCGCGGCTTCGCTAATGTCTACGCCATACACCTGCCCGTAGAGCGTCGAGCGGATCAGCTCCCTCGTGGGCGGCTGACCTTGCGAGCGAAGATGAACCAAGCGCCGCAGCGCTTCGACCAGGAAGACACCGGAGCCGCACGTCAAATCCAGCACCGACTCCCGTCCAGATAGACCATCCATGACCTCATCGAGGACCAGCGAGACGACGGACAGTCGCGTGTAGTGCACGCCGTTTCGCAACGCTTCTGTGCGCTTTCCTCCAGTCTGCGGCTCAGCATGTGCAAACTGCTCGTAGATCGAGCTGATGAGCTCGACCGGAATCACGTCGAACTGGTAGGGGAAGAAGCTGAGTTGCCCGCTTTCAGGATCGACAGCCTCCAGGAACTCCGCAACCCGCGTCAAATGGTGAGCGGCTGGTGTCGTTTTCACCGACGAGGGCGGAAACATATCGCCGTTGAAGGTCTGGGCCAGCCATGCGAACAGCTTGCTGGTCGCTGGCCGGTCGCGCAGGATCGCCGGCAACGCCGTGCGGCCGCATACCCGCTTCAACCGCGCCGCACTGACGATCTCGCGGTCAATCAGGTACTGGGTGAAGATCACGCGCCCAATCAAGGCCTGCGCCGCATCGCGCGCGAGATTGCCTGCGACCAAATCGCGTTCGAGACATCCAAGGTCAGACAGGAGCTTCTGATCGACGCTGGTCTTGCGATCGATGGCCGGCACCTGGGCCCAGAATTGGCCCGTCTCGATCGCCAGTCGGCCGGCCAACTCGTCCAGTTCATGAAGCGAAGCTTCGATGTTCTCGAAACGCCGAATCAAATGTCTCTGGGCATCGCCTTCTTTCGCGGGTGTGCCGAAACCGTTGTACAGGTCGATACGCTGCGGCGAGATCACCCACAGCAACGGCGCGAACCCCTCGTTCCAGACCTCTCGTCGCCACTGGCTGACCAGATCGTCTGCAGGCGCGCTTTGCTCAAACTTGAAGTAGACGGTCAACGACGACGCGCTGCGCCACAATGCGTCCGGAACAAAAACGCGGCCGTGGCGCGAGGACTGCGCCTCAGCCCCCAACCGAAGGCCGGGCGCGGGTCGCCCGTCCGGCAGGTAGCCGGTTGCGGCGAGCACCTGTTCCAGCGTGGCAGTGTTCACGCCCTACTCCGGATAGCTTCGGGTGGAAACGGCAACGCTGCCTGGCTCGGCGTCGGGACGATCGGCAGCATGTGCTGCTGAAGCCGCATGATCAACGGATCGAGCGGGATCACGAGAGTCGGTTGGGCCGGCGCCGGCCCAACCCCCTCGGGGCCGATATCGCACAGGTTCGCCAAAGTGGGCGTCACGAACGCCACAGACCCGTTCAGCGCCAACGCGCCACTGGTGCTCAGCAACCGAAAAAGCGCGTCCACGCCGACGCTGACGGTGGCGATGTGCACGCCCAATGAGCTGACCAGCTCATTGGTAACGGCCAAGCCAAGGAGATCGGCGAAGGTGAATCGGGCAGCCTTCCCGGTCTTGGACGCCAAGTAGGGCACGGTCTTGCGCCAATGCCGCACCGTTTCGGCGGACACGCCAGTTAGCGTGCGCATCTGATCCTGAGTGTACTGGATGGCGGTGACGGCAGACATTCGCGTTGCTGGCAACTAGAAAATACGCACATTCTGCCATGTAAAGGTGTGCCTCTCAACAAATAAAGGCCGGTTCAGCCGCGTATCCCGCAAGCTTGCAAGCTTCCGAAATCGTGACCATCAGAACGCATCGCCAAGGTGGCAACCGGAACCGTTCATGGCAGTTCTTGTGGAGAGGGGCAAGAGGAACAGGCGCCCCCGGAGGGACGCCTGCGGACTACAGTAAGCCGGCTTCGGCGAACGAGTACGGGCTGCCCTTGCCGACGATGAAGTGATCCAGCACCCGGACATCGACGGTGGCCAGGGCGCTCTTCAACCGCTCGGTGATCGCACGATCAGCGGCCGAGGGCTCGGTGTTCCCCGAGGGGTGCTGATGCGCCAGGATCAGCGCCGAAGCGTTGAGCGCCAGCGCACGCTGGACAACCACCCTCGGATACACCGAAGTCTGGTCGACCGTGCCCTGGAACAGCGGCTCGAAGGAGAGCACCTGGTGCTGGTTGTCGAGAAACACGACGGCGAAGATTTCGTTCGGCTCCGCGACCAGTTTCAGGCGCAGGTAGTCGCGCACGGCGGCGGGACTGCCCAGCGCCGGACCGGCCTTGAACACGCGGTTCTCCAGCAGGGTAATGGCCTGCTGGATGATCCAGTCTTCGTGCTGGGCGGCGATCAGGGTGAGCGACTCCGGGCGGGAGTCGGCGATGACGAGAGACATGGCGAACCTCCAATGGATGAGATCGGAGGGCGCCTGCCCCTGGAGGGCAAACCCTCCTGGGGACGATGGGGATGGAACGGGTGACGAGCGGGCATCCACCACCGCGGATGCGGTGGCTGTTCGCGTCAAGGGATGCGATGCGAACGGGTTTCGATCAACGCGGACAAGCCGCGCCGCAGCCTTGAAGATCGATGGCTACCTGGGCATGTCACCGGCAACGCCGGCGGGCATGTCTGGGGAATGGGCGGGTTCGGCTGCGGTCGTGCTGCCGGCGGCAAGCAGGTCGATGGCCGACAGCAAGGCGTCGCCTTCGACGGGGCCGTGCAGCAGGAGGGTCTTGCCGGACTCGCGGTCGCGCAGTTGCAGGGCCGGCGTGGCCGCGATGCCCTGCTGTGCCGCTTCCGCCGCCTGGGCACGGATGACGGCATCGGGGCGATCGCTGTCGAGACAACCCTGCATGGCTGGTGTGAGGTCGGGATAGCGCAGGCCTTCCGGCAGGCCCTGGCCGTCGCCACGGGTGTTCGCGTAGAGCCAGGCCACGGCCTGCCAAAACGCGGCGTGTCCGCCCGTCTCGCCCGCGCACTCGGCCAAGCGCGCCCCGGCAGTCGCGGCCGGCTCGTGCATGGACAGCGGCAGGTGGTGCCACTGCCAGTTCACCTCGGGATGGGCGTCGATCCAGCGCTTGAGCGCGGGGAAGTAGGCCCGGCAGTACGGACACTCCAGGTCGGCGTACCCGACCACCGTGAAGCGCGCATCGGCACGGCCATACAGCCAGGGCGGGCCGGCCGGTTTCGGCACTTCGGACCCGGCGGCGACCAGGGACATGGACTCGGTTGCCGGATGCGGCGCGCGCAGCAACATCCACGAGGCCACCGCAATCGTCGCCACGATCAGCAGACCGATCCGGGGATGACGGCGGGCGAAGGAAGGCATGCGCATCGTGTCGCTCCCGTCAGGCCAACGTGTCCAGCGCCAGAGGTTCGATGCCCCGCGCACGGTCGATCTTCTCGGCCACGCGGAAGGCGGCATCCAGCTCGCTGATGCCGTGCTGCTGCATCAACTGGAAGCGTTCGGCCTTCTCCTCGGGCTCGGTCATCGCCATCGCCAGGTAGAGGCTGGGCGGCACAGCGCGGAACAGCACTTCCATCGACTTGGACAGGATGACGCCCTCGCTGAACTTGCCGGCCTCCTTGCGGGCCGAGAGCATCAGCGCCTTCTGCGAAGCGTTGAGTTCGCGGAAGCGCGCGATCTTTTCGACTTCATCGGGCGGCATCGACAGGCAGATCCACCACTCGATCATGTTGAGCATGGGCTCGGCCGCTTTCGGCAAGTCGTCCAGGTTCTGCGTGGCGAGCCAGAACCAGGCGCCGAGCTTGCGCCACATCTTGGTGATCTTGACCACGTAGGGCGCGAGCAGTGGGTTCCTCGTGATGATGTGGCCTTCGTCCGTCACGTTGATGATCGGGCGGCCCAGAAACTGGTCGCGCTCGGCGATGTTGTTGACGGTGTTGATGAGCGAGATGTAGGCGATCGAGAGCTGGGCGTTGTAGCCCTCGCGCGCGAAGGTGGCCAGGTCCACGATGGTGATGTCCGCCTCGGGCCACGGCGTGCCGGACCGGTCGAACATCTCGCCGTCCACGCCCTGGCAGAACATGTCCATGGCGTCGGCCATCTCCAGCAGCCGTGCGCGCCGCATCTCCGGCAGCGTGGCATCGCGGGCGCGCTCGCGCAGCGCGTCGCGCACATCGCGGGTCAGCACCGTGCGCTTCTCCGCTACGCAGTGCTGTGCCGCATCGAGAATGCACTGGCGGATCAGGCTGCGGTCGGCGCGGGTCATGCGCGCTTCTTCCTTGTCCTCGCCGCCGGTGATCATCAGTCGTGCGGTGATCTCCAGTTCGCCGAGCACGTCACGCTGCTCATCGCCTTCCACGGCCATGCCGGCATCGGTCTGGTCCTCGTCGAGCGCATCGGCGTCCAGCGTCTGTACCTGGCTCGGCGTATCGACCAGGCGCCAGGCATCGGCGAACGGGGCCAGACTGACGCCCGCACCCGGCGCGAGCTTCACCCGATGCACGGTGAGGCCCAACCGTGCCGCGAAGTCGCCGAACAGGCCGAAGCTGTTGCCCGCCTCGACGATGAACAGGCGCGGCCGATAGATCGCCGTCACCTGATTCAGGATATTGTTGAGCGTCGCGCTCTTGCCCGACCCCGTGGGGCCGAACAGGAACAGATGCGCGTTCATCTGCCGGTCGAGACGGTTCAACGGATCGAAGGTGATCGGGCCGCCGCCGCGGTTGAAGAACGTGATGCCCGGATGCCCCGTGCCCTGGCTGCGGCCCCAGACCGGCGCCAGGTTCGCCGCATGTTGCGCGAACATGAGCTGGGTGTACCACTGGCGCTTGTCGGCAGCCGGATCGAACACGCACGGCAGCCAGCGCAGATAGCTGTTCAGCGGCGCCACCTCGTCCTCTTCGCGTACCGGTTGCAGGCCGGCGTTGAGCATCACGTTGACGAGCTGCAGACCGCGCGCATCGAGCTGGGCCAGGTCGCGGCCGCGCAGGTAGAACGCCAGCGCGCCGCGGTAGAGCTTGTGCGCGCTGCCGATCAGGCCGCGCGCCTGCTGCACGTCCTGCCGGGTCTGCTCCGAGGCCAGGGTTTCGCCGACGGCCTTCCTGGCGAGGTGGTTGAGGTGCGCCTCCAATACGTCCTGGGGTGTGGCGACCAGCGTCAGGCACATCACCGTATCCTCGGGCATCTGGTCGAACAGCGCGTTCATGGCATCGCCGCCTTTGCGCGTCTCGCCCGTCAGATGGCCGGTCACGGGTGGCGTGCGCAGGCGATCCATCACGATCACCCGATGCGGCATGCTGTCAAAGAACCACAGGCCGTTGGGCACGTCCGAGCGCGGTTGGCCGAAGAACAGGCGCTGCGCGAAGTCGGTGCCGCTGGCGAGTTCGATCTCGCCCTCCTCCTGCTCTTCCGGGTAGCGGGTCAGCGCGTAGAAGCGTTCCCGATCTTCGGCAGTGGTGCCGAGCAAGGTCGGATTCGGGTTGAACCAGCGCAGCAGCCAGGCGTGGATGTCCGCCGCGCCGAGACGCCGAGCCTTCACGCCGGCATTCGCCAGCCCGCCGGCGAGGCGGTCGCAGATCGTGGTCAGCGCCTGCTCGGGCGACTGGCCACGCCGCGGGGTCGTGGCCGCGGACGTGCGGCGGTAGACCACCATGCGCACGCGCCGCACCTGGCCGCGCCACGGCAGGCGCGTCACCGTGGTGTCCTCAAACAGGCCACCCGGCTTGGCGATGGCCCGCAGGTGATGGGCGAAGAAGCGCAGGTAGAAGTCGCTGAACGCGCTGCCCTGCGCACGCGGCTGCAGATAGTTCGCCAGGGAGCGCAGATAGTTGTCCCAGTCGGCCTCGTCCTGGGCGTAGAGCTGCACTACCCAGGGGTTGTCGTCCAACTCGTCGAAGGAGTCCTGCAGGGCGTTCTCCAGCGCATCGCGCGCCTGCCACAGCCAGGCCATCTCGCGGCCCTCGGTGCCGACCGGCGCCAGTTCGAAGAAGGCCGCCACCGACTGGCCGTCTTCCAGCAACATGCACTTGCTGCCGGGCAGGTACTCGACCCAGGGCAGCAAGTCCGCGAACGACGGCGCGACGCCATAGAGCGCATCGTGGTCGGCCTGGGTGGCCGGTCTGCGCCGGCCCCGGCCGAGCGCGCTGCCCGGCTCGGCGACACCCTGTGCCGCCAAGGCCGTTACGTGCCGTGCCCAGGCATCATCGGTCGCATCCGCGGCGTCAACAGGCGATGCGTCGGACTTGCGTGACCACGGCAGCGACCAGGCCATCAATAGTCCTCCACGCGCTCGCCCGGCATCGCGTACTGCACGCGCTGGTAGAGCGGGAACACCGTGCTGTAGCCGGGCACCGGCACCGGGTCGGTGCCCGCCAGGTGCGGGAACACGTACATCACCAGGTCGGGGTTCGGCAGGCGGTGGAACTGGCGGTAAATCTCGTTCTGCGCGGTGCGGGTGTAGCGCGCCTGCACGCCGGGCGCCGCCTGCACATCGGCATCGGCCAGCGGCCGGCGCAGGCCCTGGCGCGCGTCGAGCAGTTGCCGCGCAGCTTGGCCCCCGCCTGCGCTGCCGCCGGTCTCCTGATGCCAGATGTCGAGCATGGTGCTGTCGCCGTGCGGCAGCAGCTTCTCCTTGCTGGTGGCGCAGCCGCCGAGCAGGGTGGCCGCCAGCAGCACGGCGGCCGCGTCAATCCAGATCCGAGGCATGGGCTTCTCCGGTGCGGTGGTGGACCCGACGCCCCTTGGCGTCGTAGTCGATGTCGAGCGGCTGCTCCAGGTGCACGGCCACTTTGGCGCCCGGCTGCACGTAGACCGCCGCGAAGGCCTGGCCGTAGAGCTTGTTGACCCAATCGGCCATGTCGCGCACGCCGCCCGCGAGGATGCGGCCCATCGCTTCGTTGCCGCTGATGCCGACGGTGCCCAGCGAGCCGTTGCTGTTGGCGACCACGGCCACGCTGCCGTTGTCGGACTTGATGAGCGAGGCCGCGCCGGCGCCGGCCGCGGTGATGAGCGCCTGGCTGCCCAGGTACTGCTGGGCGTTGCTGCGCCGCTCGCCGCTGACGCAGGGAATGCCGTAGGGGTCGCTGATCCAGCCCAGACCGCCTTGGATGCTGGCGCCGTTGTGCCCCGAGTTGCCGCCGCTGCTGCCGCCCTTGCTGCTGTCCTCCGGCACCGTGCGGATGGTGCCGTCCTGGAACACGAACGTGACCGAGCGGATTTGCCCGCGCACGCACGAGAGCGTCCAGTCGCCCGAGGCCGTGCCGCTGACCACGGCGCCGGCCACGTCGGGGATGTCGATGCCGTTGGCCGTGAGGTTGTCCGGGCCGATCAGCACCTTGAACGGATAGGGATCGTTGACGGTTCCATCGATTGGCACGCGCCCGATCAGCGCCGTCATGGCAATCGACCCCATGAGCGTCGAGTTCGACGGCACGGTGTAGACAGCCTTCGTGGATGCGCCCACCGCGCGGCTGCCGACGTCGGCGACGGATTCCACTGCGGCCGACAGGCTTTTCTGGGCCGGCCCGAAGCTCAGGGGAAAGCTCGGCTCCTTGCTGCTGTTCTTGGCGTCGACCTTGGCATCGTCGGGCTCGACCCACTGCGTGCTAGCGACGCCGCGGTTGAAGCGCTGGCCGTCACCCTCTTCGAGCCCCAGCCCGACGGGCAGATCGGACGGGCCACCCTTGCCGGAAAGGCCGTCCAGTTGCCGCTGCAGATCCTGCAGCAGCCCCTGGGTCTGCTGCCTGTCGCTGGCCACCTGATTGCGCTCCTGCTCCAGGCGGCTGCGCTCGCCTTCCAGCGCGCTCTGGATGCGTTGGTCGATCGCGCTTTCCCGCGCGCGCAGGCGCTCGTTCTCGGCCTTGTGCTGCTTGTTGTCGCCCAGCGCGCTCTGCAGCTCGGTGCGCAACTGCTTCACCTGGGCCACCAGCGTGGCGACGGTATCGCGCGGCGTGTCGCCAGCGATGCCCAGGGCTTTCATCTCCTCGGGCGTGAGCGTACTGGCCGCGCCCTTGGGAGCGGGCTGGCCGCCGGGCGCGCCGGAGAACAGCTTGATGCCGACGAACACCAGCAGCAGCGCCATCGGGATCAGCAGCCACTTGAGCAACGGATTACTTTTCATCGCGCGCTCCTCCGGTCGAGCCGGCCGCGGCGGCCGGCGGCAGGTTCACGCTGGCGTCGATCGGGCTCAGCGCCGGCAGCAGCGACTCGGCCAGGCCGTGGCCGCGCGTGACCAGGTAGAGCACCGTGGTGTCGGACGCGGTGCCGGCCGGCCCCAGGTTCGGATGCTGGAAGGTCGCCGCCACGAAGTTCCCCTGCAGGGCGCGCGGGTCGAGGTCGAGCCAGCGCGCCGAGGTATTGGTGAGTCGCACGGCCGTCACCCACTGGTCTTCCAGGCGCCACGCGGCCAGTGCCCGCGCGTGCACCGGCAACGTCGGCAGCAAGGTGTCCAGCGCGAGGCCGCGGCGCAGGTTTACGCGCCCGATGCCGGCGACCGGCTCGACGGTGCGCAGCGGCGCGTACAGGTTCTGTGCGGCATGGCGCGTCAGCACGACCGGTACCGGCGTTTCGCGCCGGGGAACGGATTTGCCCGCGGGCGCATCGGCCTGCTCGTCCGCGCCGCTTGCTGCACCGCCGCCGTAGCGCTTGGCGGGGGCTTCCGCATCCACGATGCGCACCGGCTCCAGCGGCGCCTGGCCGTCCTTCGCCGGCTCGGCGGCGATGTCGAGCAGGATCAGCGCGCCGGATTCCACGTCCTGCAGTTGCAGCCGCGTGGGCGGAATCGGCTCGCTCGCCCGCAGGTAGATCGCGCCGCCCGCACTCTGCACGCGCAGGTGATCGCCAACGCTGGCCGGCACGCCGACGCGCACATTGCGGTCGATGAAGACCACGCGCTCCTGGCCGACCACCAGCGGCACCGGCAGGGGCAGCCGCTCCCAGCGCAGGATTTCCACGGCTTGGCTGGCCGGCACGAAACCGAGGATCAGCAGGACGCCGGCCAGGGCCGACAAGGCAACGGACTTCATGGAGAGTCTCCCTGCAGGTGGCCGGAGGCGTTGGCGGGCGCGCCGGCCTGGGTCGGCGTCGGCGGCGGTTCGATGCGCTGTGGTGCGCCGGCGTAGCAGTCCAGCGCCAGGCCGAAGGGGTTGCGCTCGGGGTCGATGTCCAGCCGGACGACCTTGATGGGGTAGCGCACCAGGGCGCGCTTGACTTGCTCGGAGCCGTAGTACTCGTCCGCGCTCACGTCGAGCATGACGATCCAATCGCGGTCGGAGACCATCTTGACGCGCGAGGCCGGATCATCGCCGTAGCCGCGGCCGGGAATCTCGTAGATGCCGCGCACGCGCTGACGCAGCTCGCCACTGGCGCGTCGGTACTCGTAGTCCTGTTGCAGGAAGGCCCGGCAGCTCGGCGTCAGGTAGGCCGACAGCGCGCGTAGGTTGCGCGGATAGTCTTCCTCGCCGTTCGTGGGCCAGCGCTGCACCTGCTGCCAGATGTAGAACGAGAAGGCATACACGCTCTCGGGCGGCACGTCCCACCACTTGCGCGTGCTGCCCGAGCGCAAGTCCGGCGGCACATGGATGGTGAGACTCTTCGGCGCACTCCACCAGCCGAAGCCGAGCAGCAGCGCTACCACGAACAACGCGCCGGCCCCCAGGCGCAGCGTCTTCACGTGCGCCTGCAGGTGCGCAACCTCGTTCTTGAAACGGCTCATGGCGCACCTCGATCGGCGTTGCGCCGGGTCGTCCAGTAGCCCGAGCGGGTGATGAGGCGCTGCCCGCCCAGGAGTGCCGCCAGCGCCGGATACCGCAGGGCCAGCCGCCACTGGAGCTGCCGGTACAGCCAGGTGTCGGGCCGGCCGCGCTTCTGCGCGCGCAGGAAGCCGCCGCCGACGAAGACGCCCAGCGCGATACCGGCGACGATCAGCGTCGGCACCATGGCGATGCTGTGCGTGAGCCAGGCCAGCGGCAGGCCGAGCGCGAATCCGGCTGCGGCCGACAGGCCGGTGCAGATCCACAACTCGTCGGCGGTCAGCCCGCGCACGACCACCGGCTGGCGGTTCAGCCGGTGCGGCAGGAAGGTCACCAGCGTGTCTTGCGGGGTCTCCGAAGGGACGGCCATCGCTTGCCGCCCTCACAGCACGCCGGTGGCCTTGGTGAGCAGCCAGATGCCGACCACCAGGAGGATCGCGCCCACGGCGACCGTCAGGCCGAACTGTCCCCAGGTGGCGCGGCCGGTGTGGATCTCCGAGTAGCGGGTGTAGGCGTGATAGCAGACACCGACGAACATCGAGGCGACCACGAGCAGCGCGATCAGCAGCACGATGTCGTAGCCGTAGTTCTGCAAGGTCTGCAGGATGCCGCTGCCCTGGCCGCGCGAAGGGTCCTCCATGGTCGGCAGGCCCTGCGCGAAGGCCGACAGCGGCAGGCCCGCGAGCGCCAGCGGCAGCAGCGGTGCGACGATGCGGGACGGAATGCGATGGGATGTCGTTGGCGTGTTCATGGCGTATGGCCCTTCGTGACGGTCAGGAGAGGAGGAAGAACGTCAGCACCAGGTACATCGCCACGAAGCGCACGACGACGGCGAGGAACTGACGTTCGGTGATGCGGTGCTCGGCCCAGCCGACGTAGGCGGTGCGCATGGCCCACACGCCCCACAGCAGCAACACGGCGAACACGAAGCCCAGCACCACGGCAGCGACGGCCGAAGGCGCAAAGCCGCCGTTGGCCTGGAAGGCGGCGACCTGATCGGCAGAGGGCGTCATGGCGATGGCGCCTCGTCGTCGGCGCGGTCGTGGCGGACGTAATCGCCGGCCAACGGGACGGGATCGCGCGGCTGGGCGCGCTGGGGCACGAGGTAGTCCTGCAGGCCGGCGCGAACGCGCTTCAGGTCTGCGCGCAGCCGGGCGTAGTCGAAGTGGTAGCGGGCGCGTTCCTGGGGAGCGGTACTGGCGGCGTGCTCGGCGATGCGGTCGATCAGGTCGAGTTGGCGGGCGAGCGCAGCGAGCTGCTCACGCTCAGGAGCGTCGTCGGCAATGGCGGGCTGCAGGGCCGAGAGCGACACGGCCAGCAGCACGACCAGCGAAGGCCATGCGGATGCGCGGCGGTTGGTCTGTCCCATCGTGCCATTCCTTCCAGCTAAGGCAATGGCGTGATGGTGTGGAAGAGCGGATGTCCATGCTGCAAAGAATCGGAACCGGTGCCGTACCGGATTCCCGGTCTCACCTCCATATGTCAGGCCCGAAGCTTCACGTCATGACTGGCTGCGTCTACATGCTGAGCCCGGGTGAGATATGAGGCCGTCAAGTCCGATGAAATCCGCTCAAACCAGGTCCAATCGGGCTAATTCGGCTGTTCAAGTGGGCCGGTTGATGTAATATCTCAACATTGCCCGTACTCCGCCCCACCCTGTGATGGAAGCTCATGTCATGTCAGATCGCTGGTTGTCGGTCGAGGAGATCGCAGAGTATCTCGGCGTCAGCAAGGACACCGTCTATGCATGGATCAGCAAGCGGAACATGCCGGCTCACCGTATCGGCCGGCTGTGGAAATTCAAGACCGAAGAAGTGGATGAATGGGCCCGTTCTGGAGGGGCGGCGGATGCCGAGAGCAAGGGCAAGGAATGAGGTACTGGTTTGCCATGGGTTTCGCCTACTTCGTTCAAGTATCGAAGTGGAAGCAGGAGATTTGATGTGACAACGATTTCTTGTGTGGATTTGTTCTGCGGAGCGGGCGGGCTGACGCACGGCTTCGTGCTGGAGGGGCTGCCCGTGGTTGCCGGTATCGATCTGGACCCGGCCTGCCGCTTTCCCTATGAAGCCAACAACCAGGCCCGATTCGTCGAACGTGACATCAGCAAGGTCACCGCGTCTGAACTGAAAGCGCTGTTCGGCGACGCCGACTTGACGATTCTCGCGGGCTGCGCACCGTGCCAACCTTTCTCGACCTACGCACAGCGCTACGAACTCGACGGAAAGGATGGCAAGTGGGGCTTGCTGTATGAGTTCGCGCGTCTCGCCAAAGGCGCCAAGCCCGATGTCATCACGATGGAAAACGTCCCTACCGTCGCGAAGCACGAAGTGTTTCATGACTTTGTCGATACGCTGAAACGGCTCGGCTACAACGTTTGGTTTGATGTCGTGGACAGCTCCCGCTATGGCGTGCCGCAGATGCGGCGACGCATGGTGCTGCTGGCATCAAAACATGGTGACATCACGATGATCGAACCGACCCACGAAAAACCGAAGACGGTTCGTCAAGCCATTGGCCGCTTGCGCCCATTGAGTGCTGGTGAAGCGGCTCCGAGGGACAAATTGCACGTCACTTCGACGCTATCGGAAAAGAATCTCAAACGGATCAAGGTATCGAAACCCGGTGGCACCTGGCGCGATTGGCCGGATGATCTGGTCGCCGACTGTCACCGCGCCGAGAGCGGACGCACCTACCCGGGCGTCTACGGCCGCATGGAGTGGGACAAACCCGCCCCGACCATGACCACGCAATGCTACGGCTTTGGCAATGGCCGTTTCGGGCACCCAGAACAGGACCGAGCCATCTCGTTGAGGGAGGCAGCGATCCTCCAGAGCTTTCCACGCGACTACGCGTTCGTGCCGGATGACGGCGAAGTGAGCTTCAAGGTTCTCGGGCGGCTCATCGGCAACGCGGTTCCCGTCGATCTCGGTCGTGCCATCGCGCGCAGCATCAACACGCATATCGCATCGGTCACGGCCCGATGACGAGCTGACGAGGGCTTCCGATGTCGCGCATTCAGCCCTCGTCCCCCGAGACCAGTCGCCGCATGGCGAAGGTTCGGCAGAAGGGAACCGATGCCGAGATCGCATTGCGAAGAGAGCTTTACCGAAGGGGCCTGCGTTACCGGATCGACTACGAGGTCCTGAAGAAACCTCGCCGCGTCGCAGACGTGGCATTTCCGGGTTTGAGGATCGCCGTCTTCGTCGACGGGTGCTTCTGGCACGGGTGCCCCGAGCATGCCACCTGGCCGAAGCAGAACGCCGAGTTCTGGCGGCAGAAGATCGAGACGAATCGCCTCAGGGACGCCGACACGAATTCGAGGCTTCTCGAAGTCGGTTGGACGGTACTGCGATTCTGGGAACACGAGTCCCCGATCGAAGCCACGGAAACCGTCGCACAGGCGGTCGCCATGGCGAGAGCGAAGCACTGCACATCGCCTGCTGGCGCGCACAAGAAGAACTGAACAGGAAGATGGCAGACTGCATGGAAATCTCGAACGATCAGAAGCACCACACCTACCGTACCCGTCCGGAGCCCGGCCAGCTGGTCGAGGTTCGCCGGCGCCAGTGGGTCGTGGCGGATGTCGCCTCCTCGAAATTGGAATCGGCTTCGGCGTCGCAGAACTGCGTGACGCTTTCTTCCATCGACGAGGACGGCCTCGGCGAAGAACTGGAAGTCATCTGGGAGATCGAACCCGGCGCACAAGTCATCGAGCGTGCGGGCCTGCCTTCCATTACCGGGCAAGACCACTCCGACACGCTCGAAGCCTTCCTGGATGCGGTGCGATGGGGCGCCGCCACCAATGCAGACCGAGGGTTTCTGCAGGCACCGTTCCGCAGTGGCGTCAGCATCGAGGACTTTCAGCTCGATCCTTTGGTGCGCGCCATCGACATGGCGCGCGTCAACCTGCTCATCGCCGACGACGTCGGCTTGGGCAAGACCATCGAGGCGGGGCTGGTGATCCAGGAGATGCTGCTCCGGCACCGTGCCCGCACCGTCTTGATCATCTGTCCTGCATCCCTTCAGGAGAAATGGCGCATCGAGATGCTGGAGAAGTTCGGCCTCGACTTCCGCGTGGTCGACACTGCCTACATCAAGCAATTGCGGCGCGAACGCGGCATCCACGCCAATCCGTGGACATCTCATCCGCGCCTCATCGCCTCGATGGACTGGGTCAAGAGTGGCGAGGGGCTGCGCGCCATGCGCGATGTCCTGCCGCCCCATGCCGGCCATCCGCGCAAGTTCGATCTACTGGTCGTCGACGAAGCGCACAACATCGCCCCCGCCGCCGGCGCGCATTACGCCCTCGAGAGTCAGCGGACCCGCTTCATCCGCGCGATCAGCCCGCATTTCCAGCATCGCCTGTTCCTGACCGCAACGCCGCACAACGGCTACACCGAGTCGTTCACCTCACTGCTGGAGTTGCTGGACGATCAACGCTTCGCCCGGAACATCCTCCCCGACGAGAAGCAGCTGAGCCAGGTGATGATTCGTCGCCTGAAGAGCGATCTCGTCGATGCTGACGGCAAGCCCCTGTATGCCCAGCGAAAGCTCCAGGCGCTGGCGGTCCCACACACGGACGAGGAACGGGAGATCCACCAGAAGCTGAACGATTACTGTGCCAGCCGCGAAAAAGACGCGGAGAAGACCGGCAGCACATTCGGCACTTCGTTCGTCAATCAACTGCTCAAGAAGCGCCTCTTCTCGTCGCCCGCCGCGTTCGCTTCCACGCTCGAGAAGCACGTCGCCTCGCTGTCGAATGGCGCCAAGCCCAAGGGTCGAGATGCCATGGCCGAGCGCATCCTGCGCAAAGCCATCCTGAAAGCAGACGAGGATTACGCCAACGACCAGGAAGTCGAGAATGCTCAATCGGAGGCCGTCGAGGAGGCATCACGCCGTTCCCAACCGCTTACGCAAGAGCAACAACGGATTCTGGCCGACTTGAGGCAATGGGCACAGCGCGCCAAGAACCAGACCGACTCCAAGGCCAGAGCCATCCTAGATTGGCTCTCAGCCAATCTGAAACCGGGAGGTCAGTGGAATGACCGCCGGGTGATCCTGTTCACCGAATACCGCACCACCCACCAGTGGATGCACGAGATCCTCGCCAGCCATGGTTTCGGTGGCGAACGACTCGGTCTGCTCCACGGAGGACTCACTCAGGATGAGCGGGAGCCCATCAAGGCAGCCTTCCAGGCATCTCCCAAGGATTCCCCCGTCCGCATCCTGCTCGCCACGGATGCGGCCTCCGAAGGTATCGACCTGCAGAACCACTGCAATTGCCTCATCCACCTGGAGATCCCCTACAACCCCAACGTGATGGAGCAGCGCAACGGGCGTATCGACCGTCACGGACAACGCGAGAAAGAGGTGCTGATCTGGCACCCCGTCGACGGCGGTGACAAAAGCCATGCATCGGTCGGTGGCCATGGTGACGACATTCTGCGTGCGCTGCGCAAACTGGAGTCGATGCGCGCCGACATGGGCAGCGTCAATCCGGTCATCGCGCCCCAGATGTCCGGGCTCATCGAAGGCTCGCTGAAGGATCTGGACACCCGCCTCGCGGAGGCCAAGATTGCCAAGGCCAGGCGCTTCGTGCGCGCCGAACGCGAGCTGAAAGAGCGCGTCGCCAAGCTCCATGAACGACTCCTCGCCACCCAGCAGGATTTTCACCTCACGCCCGATCACATCCAGATGGCGGTGAAGACTGGTCTCGCGCTAGCGGGCCGCCCCCCGTTGGAACCCGTCGCCCTCGCAGATGCACCCCAAGGCAGCGCATTCAGGATGCCACCCCTATCGGGATCATGGGCGCGCTGTCTGGAGGGCCTGCGTCACCCGCATACCCAGCAGATACGCCCCATCACCTTTGACCACGCTGTGGCCAAGGGGCGAGACGATGTCGTGTTGGTCCACCTGAATCATCGACTGGTGCAGATGTGCCTGAGGCTGTTGCGCGCCGAGGTCTGGGCGCAGGATGACGTGAAGAAACTCCATCGCGTCACCGTGCGCACATTACCGGATGGCAGCATCGAGGGCCCGGCTGTGGTCGTCATCTCGCGGCTGGTCATCACCGGTGGCAACCACCATCGCCTTCACGAGGAACTGACCGTCTCGGGCGGCTATCTGCGCGATCAGTCGTTCCGGCGCGAAGAGGGTGTCACGCGTGTCCAGCAGTGGCTGGACGAGGCGCAGCCAGTCACTGCGAGCGATTCGCTACTCGATGCCATTCGGGTGCGCTTCGATCGCGCCCAGCCCGCCATCCTGCAAGCGGTCGACGCCCGCTCGAAGGATCGACTCAAGTTTCTGGCCAATACTCTGCAGACCCGCAAGCAACAAGAGATGGATGACATCGGTACCGTGCTCGACGAGTTGGAGAAGGCTATCCAGAGCGAGTTGAAGAAAGACCAACAGCCCGAGCAGCTTTCGCTGTTCACCGAGGACGAGCGCACTCAGCTCAGACGCGATACCGCCGCGCTGGAGGCACGCCTCGCGCGCATCCCGGCCGAGCGCATCCAAGAGGTCCAGGCCATCGAAACCCGCTATTCCAAGCTCGACGATCGCACTTTCCCTGTTGCCGTCGTCTTCTTGGTTCCCGAGTCAGCCATGCAAGGGGATGCAGCATGAGCAATCACGACCTGCACCACGACTGGCTGGCGCTCATCGAGATCTCCGGCCCGTTCCTCGCCGTTCCCGTTCTCAAGGAAGCCTTTCCCCAAGGTCTGGAAGAACTCGACGGAACCAAGCGCAAACGGCTGCGTCAGGCCTACGAGGAATGGCGCGAGGCGCTGGAGACGGACGATCCGCAGTTTGCCGAATTGCACGCTGCGTGGATTGATGAGGTGTTGGCGCGCGGGCTGGAACTCGACGAGGATGGCAAAGGCGACGTTCTGAAGCGCGCCGACTGGTGCGCGGCCGAACTGAATGTGAGCCTGCCAGAACACGGCGTGACGCTGTCCCCGGACCTCGCCGTCATCGACGAGCAACGGGCCGACAAGCCGCAGATGCTCATCCACACTTACGGACAGGATGTCGATCTCGATGCCACTCTGAAGCTGGACGGATGGGCCGCCACCCCGGCCGATCGCATGGTTCAGTTGTGCCGCGCCACCGGCTGCCGCCTCGGGCTGGTGACCAATGGCGAGCGCTGGATGCTGGTCGACGCCCCAGTTGGTGCCGTCACCACCTTTGCCAGCTGGTACGCCCGCATCTGGAGTCAGGAACCCATCACCCTGCAAGCCTTCGTGCACCTGCTGGGTATTCGTCGCTTCTTCGTCGATGAAACCGAGCAACTGCCGGCACTGTTCGACCGCTCGCTGAAATATCAGGACGAAGTCACCGACGCCCTCGGTGAGCAGGTGCGGCGCGCCGTCGAAGTGCTGATCCAGGCCCTCGACAAAGCCGACCAGGACCGCGACCGCGAGTTGCTGCGCGACGTGAAAGAGCCGGTGCTCTACGAAGCCGCGCTGACGGTGATGATGCGGCTGGTGTTCCTGCTTTCCGCCGAGGAACGCGGCTTGCTGTTGCTCGGAGACGAGCGCTACGAGGCCAACTATGCGCTCTCGACCCTGCGCATGCAGTTGCGCAAGGAATCCGAGGAGATCCTCGAACGCCGCTGGGATGCCTGGTCGCGCCTGCTGGCGATCTTCCGTGCCGTATTTGGTGGCATCGAACACGAGAACCTGCGCCTTCCAGCGCTGGGCGGCTCGCTGTTCGACCCGGATCGTTTTCCCTTCCTCGAGGGCCGCGCCAAGGGCTCCGACTGGCGCACCGACCCGGCCAAGCCGCTGCCGATCGACAACCGCACCGTGCTGCTGTTGCTCGAAGCCATCCAGCAGTTTCAGGGCAGGACATTGTCCTACCGTGCGCTGGACGTCGAACAGATCGGTTACGTCTACGAGGGCCTGCTGGAACGCACCGTCAAGCGCACCGCCGAGGTCACGCTGGAACTGGATGGGACCAAGAATGCCAAAGCCCCCTGGGTCAAGTTGGCCGAGTTGGAATCCGCCCGCCTCGACGGTGCCGAACGCCTTGCCGAACTGCTCCAGGAGCGCTCCGGCAGTTCTGCCAGCCGCGTGCGCAACGATCTGGTAAAGCCTGTCGACGATACGCTCGCCGACCGTCTGCTGGCCGCCTGCCATGGGGACACCAACCTCCGTAATCGCATCAAGCCTTTTGCCTACCTGGTACGCACCGATCCATGGGGTTATCCGCTGGTCTACCCCGCCGGGGCCTTCATCGTCACCACCGGCTCTGACCGTCGCGAGACTGGCACCCACTACACCCCAAAATCGCTGACCGAGACCATCGTCACCGAGACGTTGACGCCGATAGCGTACGTAGGGCCATCCGAAGGTACCCCGCGTGAGCAGTGGGTGTTGAAGTCACCCGCCGAACTGCTGGACCTGAAGATCTGCGACCCTGCCATGGGCTCAGGCGCCTTCCTGGTGCAGGCCTGCCGCTGGCTGGCCGATCGCCTGGTCGAGGCCTGGTCACTGGCTGAAGGCAGTGGAAATCCGGTGAGCGTGGATGGCGAAGTCCTGGATGTGCCGCACACCAAGGAGCCTCTGCCCCGCGACACCGAGGCACGCACCGTGATCGCCCGCCGCCTCATCGCCGAGCGCTGCCTCTACGGCGTGGACCTAAATCCGCTGGCGGTCGAACTCGCCAAGCTCTCCATCTGGCTGGTGACGCTGGCCAAGGGGAGGCCGTTCGGCTTTCTGGACCACAACCTACGTTGTGGCGACAGCCTGCTCGGTATTCATCGGCTGGATCAGCTCACCGAACTCACCATGACGCCGACCGGGAAAGGTCAGCAACGCCTGTTCGGGCAGAACATCGAACAAGCCGTGCGCGAGGCGATCGAATTGCGGCAAGCGCTGCGCCAGATGCCCATCCGGGACATCCGTGACGTCGAGGCTATGGCGCGACTGGATGCCGATGCACGCCAGAAGCTCGACGTGCCGGAGCGCATCGCCGATGCGTTCATCGCCGAAGTGCTTTCTTCGGGAGGGAATGCCAACGTCCTGTCCAGTACCGTCGGCACGCTCGCGATTCACGCCGGGCAGGCCGTCGATGGTAAGCGCGACGCGATAGAAACCATGATTCGGCGAGCGCACAACGCATTGAGCGCCGATCTCCCTCCTGAAAAGACAAGACGTTTGCCGTTCCATTGGCCACTGGAATTTCCAGAGGTCTTTGCGAGATCGCTCTCCGGATTCGATGCTCTCGTCGGCAACCCGCCGTTCCTGGGCAACCGCCTCTGGAAAAGCGCAATGGGTGACAAGCTGCAATGGCAGTGCCAGATGGTCTTGGGTGCATCTCCGGGCAAGATCGACTTGTGCGTGGTCTTCCATCGTCGTGCCGTCGACCTGCTGCGAACCGATGGCTGTTATGGGCTGCTCGCGACCAGCAACATCGCCGAGGGTAGTGCCATCGATGTCGGCCTCGGTGTAGTGGTTCAGAACGGCATGATCTATTTCGCCAAGAAAGGCATGCCTTGGCCCGGCACGGCAGCCGTGGTGGTTGCCATCGTTGGTTTCATCAAGGGCGAATGGCCGGCCGAATGCGATGCCGATGGCCGGAAGTGTGCTCGCATCGGACCGAGGCTGGAGCCAGAAGCCTCGGATGTCTGGGCCCCACAAACCCTGCCGGATGCACTCTTTGCTTTCGAAGGTGTAAACAACAGCAAAGGTCTGGCATTCGTCATCACGCCGGACAGCCCCTGGTTTGAGCGACTCCAGAATGAACCGGACAGCCTGCTCCGTCCTTACATCACAGGTGACGACATCACGAGCTCGGCGCTCAATCGCATCGGTCGATGGGCGCTGGATATCGGTGATCGCAGTTTGGACGAGATCGCCAGACGATGGCCGATCGCCCATCGCTTCATCGTCGAAGAAGTGCAACCGACTCGCACGGTCGCCGCTCTCAAGAGTTACAAAGGTTTGATCGATCGTTGGTGGCAATTCTGGAACCACCGCGCCGACCTGATGCGGCGCATACGGCAGCGCGGAAATTTCATCGGCTACTCAAAGAACACAAAGTACCCGGTTGGCATGCTCGCTCCGTCCGATTGGATCTACACGAACAAGGTACTTCTGATCGGAATGGAGCGGGATGACCTCTATGCCATCTCGCTAAGCACAGGCTTTCGTGCGTGGCTCGAACGATTCAGCGGTGGGAATCTGGGCGAGACGCTATCGCTTTCCATCAGCGAGTCGGTCGCCAAGTACCCAGTTCCGAGCAGTGAAGTCTCCCGGGCGGGCATCGATGCGGCAAAGCGTTTCAACGACTTGGCGGTTGCATTCGGCGCTGCGCACGAATGCGGGTTGACCGACGTCATGAACGCCATCCATACCCCTGGCGAGGAGGATGCAACGATCGTCGAGCTGCGGCAGTTACTGGTCGTAATCGATAACGAGGTGACAGCGGCCTATGGGTGGGATGACCTTGAGATCGTCTACGACTTCCGTGAGATCGATGGAGGCTCCGCCAATGATCCTTGGCGTTGGTCTTTGTCGAGCGACCTTACCGCTGACCTCCTTGGACGGCTGACCGCACTCAATCGTGAACGCTTCGAAGCAGCTGCGAGTAGCAGCAGCGGCGCGTCCACAACAACAAAGTCCAAACGCGGACGCAGACCGAAGGCGGCCTCTCCCGCCACCCTCGACGGGCTGTTCGGTGAGGGAGAGCTATGAGCGACAAATACAGAATGACGGTCGACCTGAACGTGCTCGACCACCTCGGGATCAACCTCTACAGCAACATCGCCGCCGTTCTGACCGAGGCCGTCGCGAACGCCTGGGATGCCGACGCCGAGACCGTCGACATCAAGATCGATTCGGACGGCAACCGGATCGAGATCCTCGATGACGGTATCGGTATGTCGGTCGATGACATGAACGGCAAGTACCTGCGGGTCGGTTATCGACGGCGAGATGAAGATCTCGAGCATGGCAAGACGACTGCCAAGGGCCGACCGGTGATGGGCCGCAAAGGGCTGGGAAAACTCTCGCTGTTCTCGATTGCTAACGTCATCGAAGTCGAGTCAGCCAGAGATGGCTCAGCTCATGGCCTCCGCATGACCGTGGACGGAATCCACGAATCGGTTCAGAAGAGGGAGCCCTTCTACAGCCCCGAGTCCCTGCCCGCCGATCAGATCGCGGTAACCAAGGGAACACGAATCGTTCTGCGCGATATCAAGCGCCAGCGGCTCGGTCGTGGTGCGCTGGCTCTTCGCAAGCGCCTGGCGCGCCGCTTCTCTGTGATCGGGGAGGCCCACGGGTTCAAGATCGATCTCGATGGGCAGCCCATCACACCCTCCGATCGTGGCGACCTGCCGATGGTGCAGTTCCTCTGGCAGTTCGGTGACGACGCACTCGACCTGAGTCCCGCCGGTCAGCTCCTGGAGAAGGAATCGCTTCCGAACCGCTTCGATGCTTGGGATACAGGGTGGAAGGTCAGTGGCTGGATCGGCACGGCTAGGTTCCCCAAACAACTGGATAGTGAGGATGCCGGCAATCTGAATGGCATCGTCGTGTTCGCCCGTGGCCGCCTGTTTCACGAGAACATCCTCGACAAACTGAACGACGGGCGGCTCTACACGAAGTACCTCACCGGGCAGATCGAGGCCGATTTCCTAGACGCCGACGACGCACCAGACATCGCGACCAGCGATCGGCAGCGCGTGCAGGAGGATGACCCCCGATATGGGCAGCTGATCGCTTTCCTGAAATCACGTCTTACGCAAGTCGAGAAGCGCTGGACGGAATGGCGCAAGAAGCACGAGGTCGAGAAAGCGAAGGAAACATCGCCCGCCCTCGCCGAGTGGCTCGATACGCTCCCCGAGGGATACAAAAAGAGCGCGGAGACGCTGATCGCCAAACTCAGTGCGCTGCCGGTCGATGAGGAAGAGGATCGGAAGCTCATGTACCGGCACGGCATCCTGGCATTCGAGCGCATGAAGCTGCGCGGCTCGACCGAGGAGTTTGTGACGAGCATCGAGAGTGCCGACAGGCTGCTGGCCGTGCTCGCCGACAGAGACTCGCTTGAGGCATCCCTCTACCGGGACATCGTCAAATCGCGTCTGGATGCCATCCGGGATTTCCAGACCATCATCGATGAGGACGCAAAGGAACGGGTGCTCCAGAAGTACCTGTTCGATCACCTCTGGTTATTGGACCCGGCATGGGAGCGTGCCACGGGCAGCCCGATCATGGAATCGCGCCTGACGACGGAAGGCGTGCTGATCGAAGACATGACCGAGAAAGAGCGCCTGGGCCGCGTCGACATCGCCTATCGCACCAATGCGGGCAAGCACGTCATCGTCGAGCTCAAGAAGGTCGGCCGCAAGATGGGATTGCTCGAACTGGTGGAGCAAGGTCAGACCTACGTCGACAAGCTGAAAAAGATCCTGCGCGAGCAAAACGATGTCAGCCCCAATATCGAGGTGATCTTCGTCCTTGGCAAGACCGTCAACGAAGAGGCATCGAACCCCGACCGCCTCAAGTCATCGATGACATCGATCTCACCGGGCAGCCGCATCGTCCATTACGACACCTTGATTCGGGGCGCTCAAGAGGCGTATTCGGCATACATCGAGAAGAGCAAGTCACTCGACAAGCTCGAAAAGATCGTGGACAGGATTTGAGGTGACCAAGGTATGACGAAAACTTCCAACGCATGGATCGCCATCGATCATGGCCTCGGCACCGACCACAGGCTCGCGCCCTATATCTTGGTTCTGAAGGGTGAGCGTTCTCTCTATCAGGCCATCGAGGAGGACGACTGGGTTCTGGTCCTGAACCCCGTTGGTAGCATCACCCGTGTCGGGCGTGTGCTGCGGGTTCGTTCCGATCTCGAAACCACCACGCTCTATTTCGACCGACTGCTGTCGATCACAGACCCCGTCTCGATCGGCCTCACTGCACTCACGCCACCGTCTTCGAGCAGCATCGGTCGGGTCCAGTGGACCGATTTCGTCGAAGCCCTGCCCAAGGCATTGCACAAGACCATCGCCGAAGTGCCGACGGTCGGTTCCGATCCCAGATCTCCCCAGCATCAGCAGGAACTCGCCTACATCCGCGAACTGCTGCAACTGGCCGTGATGGACGACTTGCTCGGCCCGGCTGGCGGCCCTCATGAGCGCATCGTCGACATGGGTGTGCGGGATCGCTATCTGGTGGGCAAGCTCGCCCCGCGTGAGGCGGCACAGGGTGGCATCGAAGGGCTCGAAGGGCCACTGGCGAACGACGAGGTCGAAGAGCCCACCGACCCGAAGGCGCCCGGCCAGCATGAACCCGGTGCGGAGTTCGGCACGGCGACGGGGCGTGTCGAGCCCGAGTCTGACGCCGCCGATGAGATCGACGCTGCCAGCAATCAATCGTTGGTACCGAGCAGCCTGGGCATGACCTTCTGTGTGGATGGTGACGCCGAACGGATCGAAATCGAGGTGCGCTGGGGTCGCTACGAGCGCAGCGATGAGCACGAGATCTTCCGCATCCGCAAGAACAAGGAGACCGGCGCCGAGGAGCAGACCAAGGCCAAGGTCTGGCAACGCATCCCTTGTGGCGGCAAGCTGGTGCTGCCGCTCACCGAAGGCGTGATCCCTCATCAGGCGCCGGACAAGACCTATCCCGAAGTGCGGGTGCAGGGCTCCGTGCGCGCCAAGAACGCGAATGGCGATCGCTTGGTGACGCTGTTCCTGGTCAACGCACAGGAAGAACCCGAGACCAACCGCGATACCGCCTGGGTCTTCCAGCCGGAGCTGATCGTGCGTTCGGAAGCTGAAGCACCCAAGCGCGCAATCTTCCGCCGCCGGCCTGTGCTGGATGCGGACGGTATGGACCCGGAGCGTGAATCGCTGGAGATGATCTACCGCAACCGGGTGGAGTTCGCGGTGGGGCACGGCGTCGCCGTCCATGCCGAAGCGGCGGATGACGTGACGCTGGCCACCGAGGTGCGCATCACTGTCATGCCGCAGTACGAGGTGCAGGTCACCGAGACACCGGGGCTGGACCCCGCCGACCGGCCGGCGATGAAGGAAATGGTGAGCAGTGGCCTGCTCGACATGCAGCGCCTCGCCACACTGGACATCGATCCGCTGGTCGACGCCCTCAACCTGTTGACCAAGGATTACGCCGCGTGGATCGATGAGCAGCGTGCTCGGGTCGGCATCGACGTGCTTGGCTACGACGCGCAGTCGCAACAGGCAATGGATCGATGCCAGGAGATCCACACTCGCCTGCAGCAGGGTATCGATACGCTGAAGAGCGACGCGAATGCCCTGGCGGCCTTCCGTTTCGCCAACCGGGCAATGGCCACGCAGCGCGTGCGTAGCCAATACGCCCTCGAAATCCGGCGTGGCAAGGACGTCACCGTCGAGCAGTTCGACGTACTGAAGAACCGCAGCTGGCGCCCGTTCCAGTTGGCTTTCCTGCTGCTGTCGATCCCATCGCTGGCCGACCCGACGCACCCGGATCGTGTGCAACCGGTCGAAGCCTATGCCGATCTGCTGTGGTTCCCTACCGGCGGTGGCAAGACGGAGGCGTACCTAGGTGTAGCCGCCTTCACCATGGCCATTCGGCGCATGCAGGGCAACCTGGGCGGCTACGACGGCTCGCGCGGTCTGGCCGTGATCATGCGTTACACCCTGCGCCTGCTGACGCTGCAGCAGTTTCAGCGTGCCACGGCACTGATCTGTGCGATGGAGGTGCTGCGTCGCGAGGCGCTGGCCAAGGGTGACGAATCGCTCGGCATCGAACCCTTCACCATCGGACTGTGGGTGGGCAACAAGGTGACCCCTGGCACGACCGAGGACAGTCATCGGGCCATCGAGGACATCCGCAATCCCGGTAAGTACAACGCCGGCGCGGCGTCTCCTGCGCAACTGACCAGTTGCCCTTGGTGTGGCTCGGAAGTCGCCCCAGGGCGCGACGTGGAGGTCGACAAGGGGCGTGGGCGCACCTTCGTCTACTGCGGCGACAAGAAGGGCCGTTGCGACTTCTCGAAAGGCAAGTCCAGCAAGCTCCCGCACGCGGGCATTCCGGTACTGGTCGTGGACGAGGAGATCTACCACCGTCCCCCGACGATGATGATCGCCACCGTGGACAAGTTCGCCATGATGGCGTGGCGGGGCCAAGTGCGCACGCTGTTCGGTCGGGTCGGCCAGGAATGCGAGCGGCACGGCCTGCTATGGCAAGGCGCGGACTGCCATGGTAACCACCAGGCCGGAAAGGGGCTCGCTGCCACCAAGGTCAAGAACATCAGCCCGATCCGACCGCCGGACCTGATCATCCAGGACGAGTTTCATCTGATCAGCGGGCCGCTCGGCACCATGGTTGGCCTGTACGAGACGGCCGTGGACGAGCTGTGCGGCTGGAAGCTCGGCGAACATATGGTCAAGCCGAAGATCATCGCGTCGACCGCCACGGTGCGTAAGGCCCGCGAGCAGGTGAACAACGTCTTCATGCGGCGTGTGTCGGTGTTCCCGCCGCACGGGCTGGACGTGGAAGACAACTATTTCTCGGTCCAGCGACCGATCGAGGACAAGCCGGGACGGCGCTACCTCGGGGTCTGCTCTCCCGGAAGTTCACGACCTGCGATGCTGATCCGCGTCTACACGGCGTTCCTGACTGCTGCTCAGGCACTGTTCGATCACTTCGGCGAGCCAGCAGATCCGTACATGACCATGGTCGGCTACTTCAACTCGCTGCGCGAGCTGGGGGGCATGAAGCGCTTGGCCGAGGACGACGTGCAGACGCGTTCCTACCGGGTGCAGATGAGCATGGTCGAGCGGCCCGCGTTGGCGCAACGCAGCGTCAGCAACATCCGCGAGCTGACCTCACGGGTCTCCAGCCAAGACATCCCGAAGTACCTCGACAACCTCGAGGTGAAGTTCAAGTCCGAGTTCGATGCCGCAGCCGGCAAGTACGTGACCAAGTGGCAAGAGGGCGACACCCGGGCGATCGATGTGGTGCTGGCCACCAACATGCTGTCGGTGGGGGTCGACGTCAATCGGCTGGGACTGATGGCGGTCAACGGCCAGCCCAAAGGCACGGCGGAGTACATCCAGGCCACCAGCCGAGTGGGTCGTTCCTTCCCCGGCTTGGTCTGCACAGTGCTCACCTGGGCACGACCACGAGATCTCTCGCACTACGAAACCTTCGAGCATTACCACGCCACTTTCTACAAGCACGTCGAAGCGCAGTCGGTGACGCCGTTCTCGCCGCGCGCGATGGACCGTGGCCTGACCGGCTCGCTGCTGAGCCTGATGCGTCTGGAGAACGATGTTTTCAGCCCCAACGAGGGGGCAGGCAAGTTGGACAAGTCAGACCAGACCGAGATCACCGATGCCATCGATGTGCTCGTCAGACGAGCCTGGAATGTCAGCGAGCTGTCCAGCACCAAGGGCCTGGCCGAACAGGAACTCAAGGAGCGCGCAGATGAGTGGGCCAAGGAAGTAGGCAAAGGTGGCCGCATCCTGGCCTATGAGAAGCGCGGCCCCGAGAAGGACAAGACAGTTGCATTGATCAGGTCACCGGGCATCCAGGCCTGGGACAACTGGACCGTACCAATGTCGATGCGCGAAGTGGAGCCCGGCGTGCGTTTGATCATGAATACAAGCCACATCACGGACGACCACGATTGGAAGCCTCGTCCCGCGACGAAGGATGAGGACTGAACATGACGACGAGTAATAAGACTCCAGTCGGAGAAGTAAGACCCAGCCAGTTGCTCTGGACCTACGGGCCAGGGGCGTTGATCGATCTGCCGAGCCTGTCCGTCGTGACGCTTGGCATCGACCGATGGGAAAAGGACCGCTGCCAACCGATCCAGGAAGCCAGACTGCTGGCCGCCGTTCGGAAGGTGCTTGGAGCACAGGTCGAGAACTTGCGGATGCCGCCGTTCCAGAAAAGCGAGCTCGTCGATGTCTGGTCGGCCGAGGCCAACATCGGCGTTCCCGTCCGGCCATTCCCGCGCTGGATGCGCTGCGTGAAATGCGGCCTGCTGTCCCCCTTCGATGCCGGACTGTTCGAGATCAAGGAGAACCGCTTCAGGCCCGAGCGAACCCGGTTCGTCCACAAAGGATGTCGGGGTTCGAAGGGCGATCAACCCGCCAAGGACGCCGATGCCGTACCGGCACGTTTCCTGTTGGCCTGTCGCGATGGTCACCTCGACGACTTCCCTTGGCACTACTTCGTCCACGGTGGAAACAGTTCATGCAAGGGCACGCTACGCTTCTTCGAGAGCGGCGCCTCGCTGCAGACGGAGAATCTATGGGCGAAATGCGATACGTGTGGTGCGTCGAGGAGCATGGCCCACGCCTTCGGCAAGGCCGGAAAAGAGAATCTGCCGGGTTGCCGAGGACGACATCCCCACCTCGACCACTTCGACAACGAATGTGACGAGGAAGCGCGGGCGGTTCTGTTGGGCGCCACGAACAGTTGGTTCCCAATCACACTTTCGGCGCTCGCGATTCCCCAGACCAAGGACCCACTCAGTCAACTGATCCAGGATGGCTGGGAGTTCTTTGAAGAGCTGGAGTCCGAAGCGGAAGTGTTGGTGACGGCGAAGACGCTTAAAAAGACCGGAGCGCTGCCAGGGATCGACAAATATCCTGCGGCGTCGATCTGGTCGGCTATCGAGGCGCACCGTAGCGGTGGCGGACAGGAGGTCGTGGGTGAGGCCGATATCAAGGGCCCCGAATGGGACGTGCTGACAGAAGCGAATCCGCCCACGGACTACCCGCACTTCATGAGCAAGAAGGTCGGCACGCCACCGGCTTTTGCGAAGCACATCGGCAGAGTGCTGCTTCTGGAGCGACTGCGAGAGGTCAATGCCTTGCTCGGTTTTACTCGGGTGGAGGCGCCCGAAGAAACTGGCGACCCGAACGAACGGCCCCAGATGGCCAACCTCTCACGAAGCAAACCGGATTGGGTTCCCGCGAACCAGGTACATGGTGAGGGTATCTTCATCCAGTTCGATGAACCGGCGCTCGTCGCTTGGGAAGCACTACCTGCCGTCGCGCAGGTCGACAAGATGCTCCGGGGCGGCCACAGGGGATGGCGCAATTCACGTCATCTCGATCCTGACGAGGGCTACCCCGGCATTCGCTACGCCCTGCTCCACACGCTATCGCACTTGCTGATTCGTGAGCTGGCGTTGGAGTGCGGCTACAACGCAGCGAGTATCCGCGAGCGAATCTATGCCGACACCTCGGGCGAGAGTCCGCAGGCCGGTATCCTCATCTACACGGCAGCGGCGGACTCCGATGGAACGCTGGGCGGTCTCGTCGATCTCGGCAAGCCGGAGAATCTGGGTCGCCTATTGGAACAAGCCTTGAATCGCTCGAAGATCTGCTCCTCTGACCCGCTTTGCTCCGAGCACGATCCCGAGAAAGATCGCTCACTTCATGCTGCGGCGTGCCACGCTTGTAGCCTGGTGGCCGAGACCTCCTGCGAGCGCGGCAATCGCTACCTGGATCGGTCATTGCTGGTTCCGACCCTGGAACGTATCGACGCGGCTTTCTTCAAGGGCTTGTGACATGGAGAGGCTCTTGGACGCCGTCGCAGCTGTGGTCTGTCTGGTCTCTCCTGAGAAGGTACAGGCCATAGCTAGCCGGATTCGTCGGACCGATGCCAGCAAAGCAGCCGGTGCGCTGTCGGGCGTGGTCAGCACCCCCGTTGCTGCTGAGGTTGTGGATCAGCTCATCGATGCTTGGCGAGCCAGTGAGGTCAGCGCCGATGAGCTTGCATCGATGCTGCTCGCCGCCGGCCATGTTTTCACCAAGGCTACGAATCAACAATCCACCGAACTCGTGTGGACGGGACCGACGACACCCTTCGTCTCGGCTCGACGAACCGAGCAGACGCTACTGCAGGTCATCAACGCCGCTGAGCAGACCCTGTTCATCACCAGCTTCGTGGCCTACAACGTCTCGACCATCGTCAAGGCGCTGAATGCGGCAAGTGATCGCGGAGTGGTCATCTCCATGCTGCTCGAATTGTCTCAGGACCACGGCGGCAGCATCTCGTTTGACGCGATTGGCAAGATGAGCACGCTGGTCTCCGCTGCGAGGCTTTATTCCTGGCGAGACAAAGCCGCCCCGTTCTCTGACGGGCGCGTTCACGCCAAAGTCGCCGTTGCCGATGGCAAGATGTGTTTCATCACCAGCGCCAACCTGACCGGCCACGCGATGGAGCAGAACATGGAGGCCGGTGTGCTTCTCACCGGCGGGCAGATTCCCAAGCTGCTACTAGACCATTTGCAGGCGCTGGTAGACACGAAGACGGTTTCACCCGTCTGAATCGCTACTTCGAAATCCATCTGCCTGCCGAAACGAATGCGTCCTGCCGGATCAGTCCCAGACGACTTCGCAGCCGAGATATTCCCGAAGGACGATTTTCACGGTCAGCCCATTGGCTTGGCTGGTATGGAAGCGATAGTTTCCTTCTTGCACGGCCAACCATCCCTCGGTGAAAGTGTCGGTGCCCGCCACAAGCAGCCTCTGCATCGCACGGCTCCCGACTTCCGGCCAGACATCGAACGCGTCGTCATCGCTTTCGAATGCGGTGCGCTCTTTTTCCGTCATGAGCGACAGCGGCTTGAATCCGAGGCGTGATGGTTCGTGGAGTTGTGGCTCGTTGAGTTCGAATGCGGCATGACATCGAGCCAATTTGAGGATGACGCGACTCACGCGGTCGTTTTCGGCTGCCCAGACAGGGCCTTCTGCACCATCTGTGCGTGCCCGCTGCAATCGGGTCAACAGCGAGGAGTTCGCACGCAAGATACGGCCAATCTTGGCCCTGTGCAGTTTTTCGGGTGCGATGTCCCCGGCGATGACACATTCGAGCAAACAGGCCAGATATTCTTCCTCGAGTGAAAGGCCGTTGTTGCATTCACGGCACGCCGGAGCCGCCATGAGATTCTCTGGATACGGCTCATCCAAGAGAACTTTCGACGGGACGTGATCGATGGTTTCGCTTGGCCCGCCGCAATGCACGCAGAACCCATTGTTTCTGTCGTCGCCGTAGCATCGCAGCTGCTGCATCTGGCCTGCCTCCGAAGCTGTAGGTGCGAGTCGCGCCGCGTGCCTTGGGCAACCCCTGCTGATTTCAGATGGTACAGCACTCGACGAAAGCACAAGGAGAAACTAGCGGAACCAGTGAAATTAGTGCCGTGACAAGCACTTGCGGCTGATTTTGTCCGGCGAAATTAGCGACAGAATCCCCCGGTCAGTTCGCAGCCCAGCCGGTACACGCGCAACAGTGCGCCCGGCGCACCGCTGCGCGTTCGCCCCACTGAACCGGCGTGAGTGACGCTCCTGGGTGTTTCACAAGTACTTCTTGAACGTCGCCGCCGCGATGCACACCGCCACGCCGAGCAGTGCGGCGCTGGGCAGCAGGATCAGCAGCGGGTTCACGCTGACCGGCAGTGCCAGGTAAGTCACCCACGGCAGCACGGCCAGCGGGATCAGGCTGGCCCTGGCGCGGTGATAGATGAACCCCGATTCGCGTCCCGCGCCGAAGCGGCGGATGTCCCGGCGCACCAGGCCGTCCACCAGTCCGACGAAGGCGGTCATCAGGAACAACGGCAGGGTCAGGCACAGCACCAGCAGCCGCACGAGGAAGACCAGCGTCGTGTAGGCCGCCGCGATCAGGTAGCTCTCCACGTTCACGTAGACCAAGCCGATGTAGTAGCGGAAATCCTTGGTCGGGCGATGGCTGCCGGCGCCGGCCTGCGCCGAGGCGTCGCGTATCCAGTCCAGCAGACCGCTCTTCACGAACAGCCAGTCGTAGCCCAGTTCGACCAGCCGGTGCGCGGTGCGCCCCGGCTCCTGCACCAGCGCGCTGCGCGTGAAATGCGTGGAGAGCTGATCCAGCTCGTAGTGCAGCATGCCCTGCGCGTGGCGCCAGCCCTGCTCGGGCCAGAAGAAGTGCATGCCGACGCATTCGATCAGGATGCACAGCAGCAGCGCGCCGCACAGCACGCCGAAGAAGCGGAACGGCAGCGTGACCAGGCCGGCGATCAGCCCCTGCTGTCGTTGCTGCTGGCGCTGGGCAGCGACGGCCGGATCGCTCATGCTTCGGCCTCTTCAGCGGCGGCCATCCGCTTGAAGTCGTCCAGCAGGTCGTCGGGCAGCGCCTTGTCCTGCAGGCCGGGGATGCCTTGGTTCTCCCACCAGTCTCCTGCCTCGACGTAGTGCTGCCGCATGTAGCCGGCCAGCTCCTGCAGATCCTTCGGCATGGCTTCGTCGGGGTCGGGTGCCGGCAGCGGCATGCGGACTTTCCAGAGGTTGCCGCCCTCGATCAGCGCGAAGCACTGCCCCTTCGGTAGCGCCACCACATGCGCGGGCTCGATCAACGGCACGCTGGTCGTGCTGATGCGGTCCTGCGTGTTGGACGTGAACGCGGTATTGCCGTGCGGGTCGGAGCTGTCGGTGGCGCCGCTCATCAGTGCCGTGGCGTACACCTCGACCTTGGGCAGTTGTCGCGTCAGCAGCTCGGCGGTGGCGGTCTCGCGCACGCGCAGCATGAACAGGTTGTTGAAGTTGCCGACCACCTGGCCGGCCTTGGCACGGTTGCCGATGCGCGCCTCGATGTCGCTCAAGGTCTGCGTGTAGGCCGTCACCTGTACGCCGGCACCGCCGCCCTTGTTGACCATCGGAATGAACTCGTCGCCCATGAGTTCATTGAATTCGTCGGCGTGGACGTTGATCGGAATCTTGGCGCTCACCGCGGCGCCGGGCAGCCCGTCATCGATGCCGAACTTGTAGATGTGGCCGGCCACCGAGACCAGGTCGCTGAACATCGAGTTGCCCACCGCTGCCGCGACTTCGGCGTCGGACAGCGCATCCAGCCCCACGTAGACCACCGCGCGCTTGCGGATGACCTGCATCCAGTCGAAGATCGGCCGCGGGTCGGACAGGTCGGAATAGTTCGGTGCGAGCAGTTGCGCGATCTTGCCGGTGGTGAGCTTCTCCAGCAGCGGCAGCAGCGAAGCGACGATCTTGTCGAAGTACGTCCGGTCGTAGCGCACGGCGCTGCGCAGGCCGTCGAGCACCGGGTCATAGATGCGCACCTGGGACAGGTACTGTTCGAGGGCCACCACGCGCTTCTCGCGCCCGATCATGTTGCGCGGGATGTTCTTCTCGTTGAGCTTGCCTTCGAGCTGGACGATGACCTCCCAGGCCTTCGGCTCGTTCTTGGCGAAGTAGTGCTGGGCGTACTCGATGAACAGCGCGTCGATGTTGATGACGTGGCGCTGGATCAGCAGGTAGTCCGGACGCTGCCCCAGCTCGACCAGGGCGCGCGCGATGATGTTGACGAAGCGCCAGGCGAACTCGCGGAACGCCGCGCTGTTGCCCTCGCCCGAGAGCTGTCCGGCGATGCGCGTGGCCACCTCGGAGATCCGCCCGAACCGGCCCACGGCGTTGTAGCGCGCCGAGATGTCGGGCCAGCCCAGATGGAACACGTAGAACTCGCCTTCGCGCCCGGCGCGCTTGGCCTCGACGTACATGCGCTTCAACAGGTCGGCGTCGCCCTTGGGGTCGAAGACGATCACCACCTCGTGCTCGCCGCGGACCTTGCGGCGGATGTCCTGGGTGATGAACAGCTCGGCCAGCCGCGTCTTGCCCACGCGCGTGGTGCCCAGCACCAGGGAGTGGCCGACGCGCTCGCCCAGCGGCAGCGTGACGTCGACCTCGTGCGGCTCGATGCCATGCAGGCGTGGCAGTCCGCCGACCGGCGGCAGCGGTCGCGCCGGGTTGAGCGGGCTGTCCCAGGCCAGCGCGCGCGCCAGTGTCGAGACGGGAAACGGCGCGAACTCAAGCCGCTCCTCCAGCCGCCGGGCGGCCCGGTAGATCGCCGTCGGCTCGACATAGCGGCGGAACCCCGGCCGGTAGGTCTGCATCAGCCGGTGCGTGTGCCGCTGCTCCCAGCGAAAGCCTCGGCCGACGAACAGCCGCTGTTGGCTCACCGGCACGTCGCGGCTGGTCATCACGTAGCGCGGCAGGCGGCGGATGTTGCGGCGATAGCGCAGGATCGCCCAGGCATCGCGCAGGCGAATCGCGCCGAAGATCAGGAAGGCCAGTGCCGAGCCCAGGCCGAGCAGCGGGTTCAGCGCGAGCGACCACGGTGCCACCAGGCACAGAATCGCGGCGCCGGTGCAGACCGCCACGGTATGAAGCTCCACCGCTGGCCGCAGCAGAACCTCGACCGCATGCGGTTGGGCCATTTGCGCACCTACTGCTCGACGCCGGTGGACGTGATGAGCACCGGGTAGTGGCGCAGGCCCAGGCGCTGGGCCAGGTCGTCGCCGGAGGCCGGCGAGAGGCTCAGGCCGGGAGCCAGGCTGCGCAGCGCCGTCAGCGCGGCCATCGACTCCACGTTGACCACCAGGCCCACGGCCTGCAGCTCGCGCAGCGCGGTCTGCCGCTGCCGCAGCCAGGCGCGCGAACGCTCGTCGTCGCCGATCAGGAACAGCGCCGTCAGGCCCGGCGCCCGGTTGACGCGGCGCTGCACCTCGCCCGGCGACAGTTGCGTCGAGCGCACCGGCAGCATGGCGGCTTCGGCGTCGGCCGCATTGCCCACGCGAGGGGCCGGCATCGGGGCCGGCGGTGTGGCCTGATCCGGCTGAGGATTCAGCGACTGGTAGTACGGCAGCGCGGAGTCGCCGCCGCGGTCTTCGACGACGATCAGCGGCCCGGAGACGGTCTGGGCGAAGATGGTGGTCGTGGACAGCAGCCCGATGGCGGCGATGAGGACGGTGTGGTTCATGGCGTGGTGGCCTGGAGAGTTGGAACGGGAACGCCGGGGTCGAGTACGCGGGTCAGGTGCCGATGCACACTGCGCCGGTATCGCGCCGCGGGTGCCCCGCCGGCGGGCCGGTGGTAGCGGCCGATGGCAAGCAGCCAGTCCTCGCCCGGCGTGTGCTGTTCGCGCAGGATTTCCGCAGCGATGGCGAGGTTGCGGTACGGGTCCAGCAGCTCGCAGGGCTGCGTGTAGCGATGCGTGTGGTAGCCGAGATTGACCTGGCCGAGGCCGGCGTCGATGCGATTGGCCGGCGTGTGGGCGAGCGCACGGTGCAGCCCCGCGCAGGCCTCGACGCGGGTGGCGTAGCGCTGTGGCGAGCCGGCGACGTTGAGCGTCCACGGCCAGGGGATCAGGCGCCCGCGCAGCATGGCGCCGCTCTCCTGCAAGGCCACCGCGTACAGCACGGCCGCCGGCACGTCTGCACGATGCGCCGCCAGTTGATAGGCCGGCGGCGGCACTTCCCGCGCCAGGGCGGCCAGCGCCCAGCCGACGGTGGTGAGCAGCAGCGCGGCGCTGGTGCAGCGGATGGCGACGCGGGACGGCCGGTGCTCCCGGCCCGGAGCACCTATTGCCGCTGCCATTGGCCGTTCACCTCGCGCACCACGGCCGGCAGATCGCCGGGCAGGCCGAGCGACAGCCAGCGTCCCGCATCGTGGTTGAGCGTGATGGTGCGGGCGCGCACCCTGGCCGGGTCGATGCCCGCCTGGGTGGCCCACTGCCGGATGCGCGCGTCGTCCTGACGGCTGCCGACCATGTAGAGATCGAAGGCCGTGCCGGCCGCCTGCAACTGCTGCACGCGCTGCGCGCACGGTGCGCAGTCGGCCTTGACGAAGACCGCCAGGCGCCCGGAGCCGGTGTTGCCGGCACCCTGCGCCTTGGCGCCGGGCAGGCTCACGCGCGGCTGGCCGGGAAACAGGCGCTGCCACGCCGCGTCGTAGGCGCGCTGGTAGGCCAGCGTCTTGCCGACGCGCTGGGCCTCGGCCTGCACCTGCAACTCCGCGTAGCGCCTGCGCTCCTCGTCGCTGCGGGCCTCGATGCCCAGCGCCGTGAGCGGATCGAGCTGGGGCGAATAGACCCCGAGCGGCCCCTGCATCAGTTGGCGGTAACGTGCCCACTCCTCGGGCTGAAGCCCCCACTCCCGCGCCTGCCTCTCGTCGAGCGCGGCATCAGCGCCCGGCTGCACCTGGGCGGGCACCATGCGCGAGTTCGTCACCGGGGCCGGCTGGGCGGATGCGCCGAAAGCGGCGAACAGAACGACGGTAGCGAGCAACGGCCGCAGGTTCATGGTCAGCCTCCGCCGAGCCGCCTCAAGGAGGCTGAAGCCCCCTCGGGGGGCTGCGAACGAAGTGAGCGTGGGGGTCATGGCACCTCCTACGGCACCGCAACGCGCTGCGTCTGGCCGTTCACCTGGAACACGCCGGCCTGCGCCTCGATGGACTGCAGTTGCCAGCCGCCCTCGGCATCGCCCTGGCGCAGCAGCCGGGCGCCCGCAAGCGAGGCCGCGGCGGTGGAGGTGATCGACAGAAAGCGCTCGCCGCCACGCAGCTCCACGCCCAGCACCCGGAACGGCGGCTCCGGCACCTTGGGCTTCGTCGCAACCGGAATGCGCGGGCGAGCGGCGGATGCCACCTGCCGGGCCTTCTCCAGGCGGGTTTCGATTGCGTTCACGCGCGCCTGCAGCGTCTGCAGGTCGATGGCCAGAGCCTTCGCCTCATCGGCCTCTTCGAGACGCGTCATCCGTTTGTCCAGCGCCTGCCGCGCGGTGGCGAATTCGGCCTGGCTGATCGGCGCCGGCCGGCGCTTGTCCGCATCGGCCTGTTGTTCGAGATCGGCCACGCGCAGGCCCAGCGCGTTGACCTGCGCATCCTGTGCGCTGCCCTGGGTCTGTTCGGCGAGCCGCGACAGGCCGACGCTGTTGATGAGTGCCACGGCACTGATGAGCAGTAGCCAGAAGGCTGCGGCGATCTTGAGCCAGCGCGTGCGGGAATGGCGCTCGGATGGCGCTTGGGGAAAGGTCATGGCTGCATCTCCTCGGGCCGGTCGGCGTCCGGCACGGGCGTGGCGGTGCCGGGCGGGTCAGCGGAAAGGAAGGTGGGAGCACCGTGCCGGCTGAAGCAGACCTGGCGCCTCAAGTCATCGACCGACAGCTCCCAGGCCGGGCCGGCAAGGGTCAGCAAGGCATCGCGCAGCATCAGCGGGCCCAGGCGCAGGTGTGCGGCAGGCAGCGGCAGCGCGTAGAGCGCGGCGGCCTCGGCCGCATCGCAGAGCCGGTAGCCCGAGCGCAGGAGCACATGGCGCATGGCATCGCCCACGCTGGCATCGAGCATGGGCGGAATCGAGACCTCCACCGCCTGCTGCAAGAGATCACGCTGCGCGGGCTCCGGCACCAGCTCGACCAGGGTGTAGCGGCCGTAGCGGGCCACCGGAACGAAACCTGGCTCCGGCGCGACGGCGGTTGGCGATGCGGCCGGCACCGCTGGCACAGACGGCGTGGCGGTCGTGGCGCAGCCGGCGGCCAGGACGGAGCTGGCTATCGCGCCGTAGATTGTGGGAGGGCTACGAAAACGGGCGAACAGTCGCATGGTTCGGCTCCCCAGAATGTGGAGCCGTCACCATCGCTGCCGTGACGAGCGCTGGCAGCAAACAAAGGGAACTGGACGCCGACCGATTAGTGCGGTGGGTCAAGAAATCGTTGCCCTGGACAGGTACCTACGTGGCAGCGACTTTCAGCAATACCTTCGTGAATGCTTCTGGTGCAAGGAGGAACGATTGGAAGCCATCAGCCCACACCGCCGCTTTGCCACGGGCATCCACAGTCCAGCCGTCGTCCGCTTTGAAGCGTGCTTCAGCGACGTTTACCAGATCGATGCCTAGTTCATGGAACAGCGCGATGTCACGATCTTCCAACTCGAAATGGATGGTGCTGTAGAAGTCCAGCGCCTCTCGCCCCCAATAGCCGACGTAGAGAATCGGCACGTCGGGTCTGGCACGCCGGGCAGCCTTCAGGAACGTGTTCAGATGGAGATCCGCTAGCCCGCTGCCTAGCACCAGAATCAGGTCTGCCTCCATGGCCTCCCGGTTGAGCGCCGAGTAGTAGAACGCATAGGGCGACTGCTGAAGGCGGCCGAGTTTGTCCAATCCGGTGATGATCGCGCCCCGCTCGACGTGGGTGCCATCCATCCTGTCAACGCCCGAGCCATTGAATCTGGCTTGCCGACGTGCCACGGCCTTGTCATCGAACCAAACGATGTCACCGATCTGATGCTCGCCGGGCACGGAGAATCCCATATGGACTGATCCGTGTAGATGGAACAAGGCCGGCTTGCCCCACTCCGCCCAGAAAGCCTTTCCGTCGAAGTCCGAGTGATCGCCATGTCGCTGCGTAAAGCCGGTGAAGTAGCGCCCTTGGGTCGCCTGGGCGACGAAATCATCGTAGTTGGTCGTGTACACGCGAGGGACGTACTGCTGCTCCAGCACCTCGAAGAACGCAGACAAGGGATTCAATGGTAGGGCTGGGTTGTCGCAGACTTCCGAGACCTTCGCATAGATGAAATCAAGCATCGCGCTGCAGGCGGCCTTGAGTGCTTGCTCAGGGTGCGTCACAGCGGTGCCCAGGAACGGATACATCACGGGTAGGAACTTGGGAACCGCGCCTTGCTTTGCGCGCAACTGGCTGAGTTCGTGCATGACGTGATAGATGCGCTCAAAGTGGGCTTCGGCCTCGCTGGCATAGTAGGTGCGCAACTTGTCTCGAATGTCGAAATAGACCTCCGTTCCTCCCACATGGGCACAGTATTTGTCGGCCTTGATGGCGTCATCGATAAGATTCCCGAATCCAATCGTAGCGGGGATGCCCAGCTCCACCGAGGCTCCGGCCCCCATCACGACCAATGCCCTCTGCTTACCGTTCTTGTTCATTACCCGCCTCATAAAGAGATCGAAGATAACCTAACAGAAGGCAGCCCCGAAGGGCCGTGGAAAGAAGCCGGCGACCCCGAGGGGCCGCCGGCATGAGCACATGGATCAGACCGTGACAAGCTGCCGTGCCAGTGCCACCTCCACCGAGTCGCCGTCCTGATTCAGGACATCGAGCCCGGACTCCGGCACGTCGCCCGACGTGCTTTGCGACACCATGATCTTCCGGGCCATCAACCCCAGGCAGGTCATCTGCGAGGAGTTGGCGTAGCCGAGGTAGATCACGCGCACCGGCTGCTTCTGGCCGATGCGCCATGAGCGCCGCGCGGCCTGCTGCAACGAATACACGTTGTAGCCCGACTGGAGGAACACGATGGTCGGGAACTCCAGCAGGTCCAGGCCGGTTTTCACCAACTCGGGATTGGTGATGAGCACGTCGATGCCACGGTCCAACTGCTCGGCGATCCAGTCCTCGCGGCGGGAGGCATCCACGCTCGCGCGCAGTACCGCCACCTTGAAGCCTTCCTGCTCCAGCAGCACCTTCAAACGCGACGTGGTGTCGCGCGTGCCGGTGTAGACCGAATAGACCAGGGTCTTGCGACCTTCTGCCTTCTCTTGCTTGCAGATCTCGATCAGCTCGCGCTCCTTGGGCATCACCTCCAGCTCGTTGAACTGAGCCGGAACGAACGCCAAGGTGTTGCGCGTGCGCGGATGCACCACTGTCTCCGACCGGAAGCAGCAGTCCGGCCAGGCCAGCAGCACGTTGAGGACTACACCGAGCAGCGTCGTGTCGCGCTTCGCCAGGGCCTGCTTCAGCTCCTGGGTCAGCCGACCCGCCAGATCGCGGTAGGCCGCGGCTTGCGCCGTGTCCATCGCGACTTCGCGGAACTCCTCGTCGTAGGGCGGCAGCACGTTGCCACCGATGTCCTTCAGCTTGAGGAAGACTGTGAACGGCAGGACGCAACGCAGCACGCCCTTGGGACCGAACCCCGGCGCCTTGACCGTTCGCACCGATACCTTGGTGCCCTTGGCCGTCTTGTGCGCCGTGCCGGTGCTCTCGGAATAGATGTCCTTGAGCACGCCGTGATCGCGCATGAACGCCATCGCGGCCGAGGTCATGCTGCCGCTCTTGGTCGGCCGGTAGCCGTCTTCTATCATCCGCCCCGGCAGGGCTCGGAACAGCAGGTGGAACAGGTCGTCGCCGTAGCCGCCCATCAGTGTGCCGGTGAGCAATAGCGTCTTGCGCGCCTTGGCCGCCAACACCCCCATGGCCTGGCCCTGAGCGGAGCCGCCGTTCTTGTACTCGTGCGCCTCGTCGGCGATGAGCAGGTCGAACGTGCCTTGGGGAAGCTGCCTCTTGATGAACTCGGAAGGCTGGTAGCCGCCCTCGCCGAAGCCGAACTCCATGTTGGCCATCGCGCGTTCCATGCGATGGGCTTGCCGGTCCGAGAAGACCAGCTCGCCGTTGCCATCCATCAGGTTGATGAACTCGTGGATGTTGTCCCCGAGCATCGACGCAAGGAAAGCGTCGCCGAACTTCTGCATCAGCTTCTGCGCGGTGACTTCCCCGATGGTTGGAATACGCTTCAGCGCCTTGAGCACGGTCGAGGACTGGTCGCTGGCGGACAGGCCTCTGGGACGGATCAAGGACCACAGCGGTGCATGGCAGTGGCTGCACTTGCGGCGGGACTCTTCGGCTTCGAGTTCGACCGGGTTGATCGGCTCGCCGTCGAGGTCGGTGATGACATGCCCGCAATCCGGGCAGCCCCCCACGTCGCCGTGAGGAGTGCGCCGTCGAACGAAGACAGGTTTCCAGTGGAACCCCATCCGCATCCGCACGCGGCCCAGGACGAAGAACTCCTGGCCCTGGGCCGGCACGCCCAACTGCTCGCGCAGTTTCAGCAGCTTGACCAGCGTGTCCGGGCCATTGAGCACCCAGACCTTGGCACCGGCCACCGTCTCCTGGATTTCGCGCCGCCACTTGTAGACCAGGTGGGGTGGCGAGAGCACCAGGGTGCGGCGGTAGCCTTCGGCGTTGAGCACGGCGGCGGTGGCAATACCCACCGTCGTCTTGCCGCAGCCCATCTCGCCGTTGACGATCGCGGCGCGTTCGCCGCGGTCGACCAGCAGCTCGGTGACGGCATGGACCACATCGGCTTGCGCGGGGAACAGCTTGCGCTTAAGCGCGGCGAGGATAAGTTGCCGATGCACCCGCACCTGGCCGGTGTAGACCGGCGGATTGGCACGGTTGAGCGAATCGAGCAACTCGTCGCCGAACTCCGTTACGAAGTCCTGCAGGCTGAGCGTGAGGGGTGAAGCGGCCGCTTCGAGCAGGTCGCCCTGCACAGCGGTTTCGGGAACGGTTTCGAGATCGAGGGACATGGTGATGCTCCAAGGCAATGGGGCATGTCACCTCCCTCACGGGGCGGTGACATGCCCCTGGGTGGGAAGAATGAAGCGGCGCGAGACCGCGGGATGCGGATCAGTATTCGCTGGGCAGCAGCAGCGTGGTGACGCTGCGATCCCATTCAGTGATGATCCAGAGCTTCAGGTCGCGCGTGACCTGGTAGGACGAGAACAGACGATCCTCACCGGACTTCAGCGCGGCGTCGTTCTGCCGTCGATCGCTGTCGTCCAGGTCGCCCCAATCGCCATGAAGATGGCGGCGCAGGTACGGCGAGGGGTTGAGCCGGCCCTGTCGGACCAGCTCGTCGACGCCGGCGGTCATGACCACCTGCCCTGGCGAAAAGCGTGCTTGTGACGCGAGGTTGAGGACTGCGAGTGCCATGGTGGTTTCTCCTTCTGGAAGAAGGGGCCACGGCACCCCATCGGGGCAACGTGACCCCGGTGGGTGGATGAAAGCGACGGCGAACCGTCAGGGAACAGCGATCAGCGGATGGTCAGCACTTCGCCCCACGTAGGCGAGCCCAGCGTCAAGTCCCATGCACGAATGACCGGCACGAACTTGTCGGTGAGGATGCGCGTCTCGGCCACGGAGCCGTCGTCGCGTTCGGTGTATTCCGTCTGGAGGGTCTTCTCCTTGTGGGTATCACCTTTGACGACGAGCACGCGCCCGCTCTTGGACTTCACTACGCCAGAGATCGCGCCTGCGGCCAAGGCCAAGGCGAGATGCCAGTGCGACAAGGCCCGCGCGGGCGGACGCAGCGATTGCTGCGCGGCGCCCAGGTGCGTATCGAGCGCCGGCCAGAGACCTTGCAGCCGGCCGACTTCATCGGCGAACTGCTCGGGCTCCATCGTCACGCGATAGAAGTGCTCCGGCTCGGCCGGGCTGGCAGGGACGGTGTACGGCAGGAACGGCCATTCGAGCGGCAGCTCCTCGGCTTCGGCGTCGCCCTGTCCGATCTGCAGCAGCAGACCACGCACGGCCTTGACCGACTCCGACGCCTGGTCGCGCTGACGAATCCTGCGGCCGAAGATCACCACCTGCTTGAACTGCGTTTCCACCGCACGGTAGATGCGTAGGTCGGCGAAGTGGCGCGTCAGCCATCCGACCAGCTCGGGGTCGAGCACGTAGGACGGCACGATGAAGATCAGCACGCCGTCGTACTGCAGCAGCGGCAGCGCGCGCTGATAGAAGAGCTTTTCCAGCCGCGCACGGCCCTGGCCCTGATAGCCGATGTTGCCGTTCACGTCCTTGCTCAGGTCGCCATACGGCGGGTTCAGCCACAGCAGCCCGAAGGACTGGCGCGAGATCAGTGTGTCCATCAGGTCACCGTGGATGCAGCGATCGACCAGTTGCCGTGCGTGGCGGGCACGCTCAGCGTCGTACTCGACGGCGAAGGCCTGGACCTGCTCGCGCCCGAGGGCGTGGGCGGCTTCGGCAATCGCCACGCCTTCGCCGGCGCAGGGATCGAGGATGGACATGGAGCCGGGAGACGGCGCCAGTGCGGACAAGGCCCGCTCCAGCGTCGGCTCGTCGGTGGGGAAGTAGCCGTTACGGATGAAATTGCGCGCCAGGCGCGGAAACATGAGTGCCATGGATTTCTCCTGATGATGGATGAGGGAAGGCGGGCACGCGCGGCGCGCATGCCCGTGGGGATGGCTCACGCCACACGCCGAAGCGGTGCGTTCGCGGCCAGTTCGTACTGCGTGGCGCCAAGGGTGCCGTTGCGGATCAGCTCGCCCAACGCCTTCGTCAGCGCCGGGACATCGAGGGCCAGCCGATGGCCTTCCAGCGGCCCGAGGGCCAAGGGAAGACCGGTCAGCATCCGCCGTGTCTGCAACAGCTCCAGCACGGTGTCGCGCCAGTGGTCGAGCAGTGGCAGCGGGCAGGTGTCCTGCACCAGCGTCCACAGCCGGTCGAGCCGGTGAGCGGAATCCCTGGGCAGAAGCGCCAGCGCGCTGGCGTTGGCCTTGTCTGGCTTCACGCAGCGACGATCGAACAGCCACACGTTCGTCAGCGAACCGAACAGCGTTCGCCGATAGGCGCGGGTGATGCGCTTTTCCAGGTTCTCGACGTTGCCGACGAAGACCGAGATGGATGCGCCCTGCTCGGTGATGACGTGGAACTGATCCAGTCCCTGTTCATCCCGGCCGAGGGTCAGGCGGGCGAGGAACTCCTGAACGGCGGTGTCGCGCGCCCAGATCGAGAGAAAGACGAGATTGCCCTGCTCGTCACCGACGCAACCGTCGGCCATGAGGTCGGGGCATTCGTCGATGCGGTACAGCGGTTTCGCGGAAGAAGGTGCAGGCATGGTGATGTCCTCTTGGAAATGAAGGAGCAACCACAGCCCGCGGGGCCGTGCTCGCCCCGGTTGGGTGAAGGAAGATGCGTGCCGCTAGACAGCGCGCCCCGCGTGGAAGCGGTGAACCCGCTCGCGCCACTCGGGGCTTTGCACCGGCGCCATGTCGAGATAGCGCAGCGGGCACGAGTAGTAGTACGGATGCACGGACTCATCGAGGGACTTGTAGCCCCAATCGCCGCCCGAGCTTTCCAGCAGATGGCAGCCGATGTAGCAGACGGACTCACCGGCCACGAGGCCCATGACGCCCGCCTGCCTGGCGGTGACGCGAACCACGGTCCACAGAACGTCGCCGTCCAGCGTGTGGTCGATGACTTCGCAGCAAGCGTGTTCGGACGCCTGCGGAGCGATCAGCTCGCGGATCAACTGATCGCGCGTCTGACGAACGAAGGTCCAGCCCATGAGGGTCTCCTTGAAGCAAAGGCCGGAGCCCTCCCCGTCGGGGGAGAACCCCGGCGGGTGGCGGAATGCCGCGTAAGGCGGCGGATGGATCAGGCAGCTTTGAGGTGCCAGTCCTGGGACAACGGAGCGAACTCGTAGCCCAGCTTGTCGAGACGGTCGCGCTGCTGACGCAGCACACGACGATCCACGGTCGCATCGAGCTTCACGGTCTCGCCCAGGGGCCACAAGGCACCGAACAGCGCCGCGTCGTCTGCCTCGGCCGAGGCCGCAGCGGACACGGGAGCCGGTTCGCTGCCGAACGGCGTGGTATCGACCAGGGGATCACGCGGACTGCGCGGCTTCGCCTTCGGCTTGGCCGGGGGCGTTGCCGGCACGGGCGCCTGCGCCTCCTCGTCGACCGGATCGACTTCCTGCGGACTCAGCCGGCGGGCTTCGTCGCGGCTCAGGGCGTCGATGTTGGACAGTGTCATCCCGCCCAGATGGGCGCGGATCTCGATGACCATGCGGCCGTTGGCGTTGTACGTGGAGGGGCGAATCTCGACGATGACGAAATCACCGTCGTACTTGCCCTCGCGGTACTGATCGAGTTCGGCGTTCTTCACGACGAACTCGCCGATCGAGGTCGCCAGGCGGCCGACGTTGAAGTCGCCGTTCCTGCCGTGGATGGTCTTGATGGCCAGTTGGCCGGGGATGGTGATCATGAAGGTCTCCTGCTGACGAAGAGAAGACAAGGCCCCGGGGATGGGGCCTTGCGGATCAGAACGACTCGGCAACGGCCAATGCGGGGGCATCGGCAGCGTCGTCGGCAGCATCGGCGTCGGGCTTGGAAGGCTCCGGTGCCGAGGCTTGCTGCGCGGCGGGCGCGTCGGACGTCACAGGGACTTCCGGGTCGCGCTCGTCGGTCTCGGTCGGCTTGGGTTCGGCCTTGTAGACGAGCTTGCCGTCGACCTTGATCCAACTGACGAACAGCAGGCGGGCCTTGAGGCTCACCCCCTGCTCGCCGGCACGCTTGCCCTTGGAGTAGGTGAAGGTGTCGGCCCACAGGTCGCCCAGGCGGAAGCCGATCATCACCTTCTTCTCGGCGTCGACCGCCTGAATGCAGCGGCGCACCAGGTGCTGCGCTTCCGAACCCGATACGCGCGTGTCGAAACGCACATACGAGACGTCATCGCTGGGACCGTTCAGAGCCGCGATGTCGCAGGCCAGGAACGCATCGCCTTTCTTGGGCTTCACTTCGCGGATGCGATTGAGATACCCGAGGCCGGTGATGTGCAGATCGAAGTAGGACTTTTCGGTGGAAGTGGTCATGGTGAATCTCCTGAGAACAATGAGGCGGAGACACACCCGACCCAAGGCGGGGAAGGTGTGGAACCCCCGCGTGGGTTGATGGAACAGCTTGGTGGCATCGCCATCGAGAACCGATGGCCGTTCGCGCATGGATGCCGGTGCGAACTGGGGTGATCAACGCGGTCGGAACCGCATCGCAGCCTTGAAGATCGTGGCTGCCTGGGCATGTCGCTGACGGACGTCAGCGGAACATGGGCGGAAGCGTGGCGCCGGGGCGGCGCGCATGCGAGCGGTAATTGGCACTCGCGGCTGTCCGCATTGCCGGGAAGAAAGAGGCCCCCGGAGCGGGGGCCAGGGATGGGCGGTCAGTTACCGCTGGGCGCGGAAGGAACCGCCTGCAGCGACAGGTGTGTCGCGGTGGCGGACACGTCGAGATCGTCCTCGCTGTGCAGGATGCACGCAAACACGCCCTCCTTCGGATCGAAGAACTCGCCAAAGTCATCGCCGCCGAACTCGGCGCGCGCCAGCTCCCACCAGTCATCGAACGCATCGACATCCGGGTTGCAGCCAGCGGCATAGGCGATGGTCTTCTGGCGACCATCGGGTCGGCGCTCGCCGCGCTCGGCCAGGAAGTACACGCCCTGATCCTTGACCAGGATGACGCGGCATTGATTCGCCACCGCTTCGGCGAGCACGGGCCGCAGCTCCGTGCCTTTGAATCGAACAGTCATGGGTGTGATCTCCAGGGATGCAGGAAGAGAGGCTTCCCGCCGCGAAGGCGGGAAGCTGCTGGGAGATCAGTGCCGGACAGCCTTGCGACCCGACAACAGGCACTGCACTCGGATGCGGCGCCAGCTCCCGTCGTCGATCAGCCGTTCCAGCGTCTCGCCGAGGGTGTCGAAGAACACCTCATCGACCCGTTCAATCAGCTCGCCGTCGCGGCGCAGCTCCACCGCGTAGAGGTCGAGGCCACGCTCATACAGCACGGTGACGCAACCCTGGAACTTCATCGTGGCGACGGTGAAGCCGATGGCCGGCGGCGTGCGGATGATGTCGGCGGGCAGCGGATCGACCCAGGTGATGTCCCGCGCACCGGCATCCACCAGCATGTGGGTGATGCGCCGGAAGCCGTCGGGAGCGGGCAACTGCTCCAGTTGGTCGATCAGTTCCTGCAGCTCGGGGCAGCGCGGCTCGGGGATCGGCAGCTTCGCCGGTGCGGAACCGAGCACGAACCGCTTCACCGTGTAGGGCTGGCCGTCGGCGGTGAACTCGGTCTGCTCCTCGGGCGTGTCCGCCCGCTGACCGTCGAAGCGGCGTCTGACATAGGGTTCGACCTGCACCTTGGCGCCCTCGTCGGGCACCTCGGTCACGAGCGTTCGATCGAGCACCGCGAACTCGGCTCGTCCCGTCTTGACGACGATGGCCTCGTCGGTGGTGGCGATGACCTTGCCCTCGAAAGGCTTCGGGTCAATGTGAAAGCCCAGCGTCGAAACCTTGGGCTGGCCGTCGAAGATGTTGAACTTGAACGAACGGACGTTGGAAGGCACATGACCGACAACGAGCGTCGGCATCTGTGCGCGGATGGCTTGGGTATCCATGGGGAGACTCCTTGTGGCAACCAAGGGACTCCCGCCCGCAAGGGAGGTCTGTCCCTTGAGGGTGAGGTGGATGGACGCGGGTGCGCCCGGAGAACGAAACAACCAGCACGGCGAACCGCGCCGCAGTCTCGAAGGTCTCGACTGCCTGGGCATGCTGCCGGCAACGCCAGCGAACATGCGGCCAGCGTGCGGCACATGGCGGCGGCCGTCCGCCTGGAATCGGCAACGCGCCGGCACCGCGTTCCGCGGAAAAGAAGAGCCCCGCACGGGGCTCAAGAGGGGGTTACTCGTCGTCGTAGAGCGTCAGTCCGTCCAGCACGGGCGCGCCGGCATCGAACACCAACATGCGAACGTCGGCGAGCGCAGCCAGGTGCAACACTTCCACGAGGGACTCCGGCATGCCCTTGGCCCGGTGCTCCTGCCGCAGTTCTTCGGCGGTGATGCCCTCGACCTGCTGCACGTTCGCATCCGTCCAGGGCGTGGCGATCAGCTTCACGCCGACCGCCGGGCTGTAGGGAATGCGGAAGGCCACGAACAGAAAACCGCTCGGCGTGGCGATGTCCGCCAGTTCGGCGAGGAAGCGGCCGGCCTCCTCGGTGATGTGCGCCGAACTGATTTCCCAAGCACGGCTGTAGAACCCGGTCTCGAAGCGCAGGCGGCGTACCACCTCGCGCGCGGCTTCCTCGGAGTAGGTGTCGCCGACGTGCAGCGGCTTGCCGGCTTCTTCGGCCATGACGGCGTAGACGAGGTTTCGGGCGATGCCGTGGCTGGGGCACTGCGCGTCCAGCTCGGGCGGCACGTTCTGGCCCTCGGTGATCAGCGCGAAGTCGTCGCAGAAGACGCAGGCATGGCGCTCGACCTGGCTGTCCGGCAGGTGCGACTGCGAGACGTGCAGCGGCAGATAGCTCAGCGGGCAGTCGTCGTCGTAGGAAATCGCCAGCAGCCGTTGCACGGACAGGCCATCGTAGCCGCGGACGAAGGGATTGTTGGAATGGGACATGGGATTCCTCCAGCAGAGGATGGCCGAGGCAATCCCCTGCCGGGGATTGAACCCCAGCGAGTGGATGAAGTGGCAGCCGGTCAACCGGCCGCGGCGTCGGGCCGTGGTGGCGGGCGGTGCAGGTCAGTGGAAGATGCTGATTCGGGACATGGCCGCTCCTGCGAAAAGAAGGAGGGACATGGCCCCGAACGGGGACGCATGTCCCTCGTGGGGTGGGATGAAAGGACGGTGGGTTGCCAGGCGCGGCTCACCAGCCGTTGTAGTGCAGCGTGAGGTCGGCGATGACCTGGCGCCGTTCCAGATCGAGGCCGCCGAAGTCGGACAGCCCCTCGAAGCCGCAACGCTTGAGCATCGCGCCGCCCTCGCGGGAGTTGTAGAAGCTCACCATCGCGGACAGGAACATGCGTTGACCGCTGCTCAGCACGCCCAGGGCGTCGTTGAGCATCAGCATGTTGGGCCGCAGGTCCCACTTGGTGGTGGCACGCTGCAGACCTTCGCGTGTGCCGTCGCCGAACCACTCGTGGCCGGCGATCTGCGCGCCGCGCTTCCAGGCCTCGAAGAAGGCCTGCGGTGCAGCGTCGAAGTGCGCCTGTTCCAGCGCCATCTGATCGAGCACGTCTTCGGGTAAAGACAGATTCATGAGAGAACTCCTTGAAGGGTGGGAATCAGGGGTGAGCGCGCTGTGTCCAGGCATGGGTATCCAGGGCGCGCTGTGCTGCGAGGTGGGTCGGGAAATACTCGACGGACTCCCGCGATACCGGGCCTTCGTCGTCTTGCGTGCCGATGTAGTGGCCGGCCGCGCTGCGCAGCACCTGTAGCGGCAAACGCTTGCCGGTCCAGGCCAGCGCCAGCGCACCACTGCGCACTGCGGTTGCAGAGGAAGATGCAGAAGGTTCAGACATGCCGTGCTCCTTGGTGGGTCGGGGAGCACGCATCCCGTAGAGGATGGAGTTCCCCTCGGGTGGTTGAGAAAAGTGCATCGTCGCCAGGCCGGCGAGCGTCCGCGGTGGGCGATGCGAAGCGGACTGGATCGGTCAACGCGGCGAACCGCGTTGCAGTCTTGAAGACCGAGACTGCCAGGGCATGCCGCTGACGACTGTCAGCAACGCATGGCGTGAGGATGGGCGCGAAGCATGGCTGCCGTCGCAGGGAAAACCGAATCGCGGACGGCCCGCTTTAAGGCAGGCCCGCGTCACGGGACAAGGCAAGGACCAGGGCGCCGAAGGCCACGCGGGCCTTCGGCTGGAGAGGAAGGAAAACCACCTGTGGGCTGCGTCAGCGCAGGCCGTCGTCAAAGCCGTTCGCTGCGTCAGCAATCGCACCCGGCCCGTTTCGTGGCTGGGGCCGGAAACCTCTGGCGTGCATCCACACACAAAGGGAGCCCGTTGTTCCGCCGGCGGGCACCGGCACGGAATACCCTCGGCCCAAGGGGCCTCCTCACGGCTCGCACGGCGGCAAGGCGTCAGGAAGCCCCTCGTGGCCGAGGCAAGGCACACCGATCAAGGGAATGGCGGCGGGCGCGATTCGTGGAGCAATGACCTTCTCGCCCCGTCGCCCGATGGCGGGCAGACGGGGCGCGCACACCGTTGCAGAAGGAGACGCGCGCTTTGGAGTCCCGCGCGGTGCGGGACGTTTGCCTCGCCGCCAGTGAAGTGGCCGGCGCGGCAGGGGGGAAGCGAGGATCAGGACGCCTTGGAGGCAGCGCGCCGCTTGCGCGGTGCGCTGCGCCGGCCCGTCGGGGACTCGATCGGCAACGTGCCCTTGCAGTCCGGGTAGCGCGAACAGGACCAAAACGCGCCGCTCTTGCCCGTGCGCTGCTGCATCGGTGCGCCGCACTGCGGGCAGGCCGGCGCCGGCGGCAGCTTGAGCGAGAGCGTCGCGCCGCGGTACTGCTGCACGAGCTGACCGACCCACACGGACTGCTTCTCGATGAAGGTGTCCAGCGCCATCTGGCCGGCCTCGATCATGTCGAGCGCCTGCTCCCACACCGCCGTGGTGCCGGGGTCGGCGATGGCCGAGGGCACCGCGTCGATGAGCGTGAATGCCGCGTCGGAAGCGCGGACGGCGCGGCCTTTCTTGACCAGGTAGCCGCGACCGATCAGACCGTTGATGATGTTGGCGCGTGTCGCCTCGGTGCCGATGCCGGTGGTATCTCGCAGCTTCTGTTTCAGCCGCGGGTCGGTCACGAACTTGGCGACGGTCTTCATGGCCTTGATCAGCTCGCCCTGCGTGTAGGGTTTGGGCGGCAGCGTCTTCAGCGCCTTGAGATCTACCTTCCCGACCGGGCAGGACAGGCCCGCATGCAGGGCGGGCAGAATCTGGCTGCGCAGCGCATCCTCGCCATCGGCATCGTCCGGTGCCGGCGATGCCAGCACCTCGCGCCAGCCGGTGACGGCGATCTGCTTGCCCACGGCCGCCAGCGACTGACTGCCGCACGAGAACTGCGACACCGTCCGGTCGAACTCATGGTGCGGGAGGAACTGCGCGAGGTAATGGGCGCGGATCAGTCGGTAGACGGCCAGTTCCTTCTCGTTCATGGCCGACAGGTTGGCGGGCTCCAGCGTCGGGATGATGCCGTGGTGAGCCGACACCTTGCCGTCGTTCCATGCACGCGAGCGCTGTTGGCGATCCAGGCGCTCGATCAGCGGCCGCAGGCTGGGGTCGGTCTTGACCAGGCTGTCGAGTACGGTCGGTACCTCGGCCAGCATGCTCTCGGGCAGGTAGCCCGAATCCGAGCGCGGATACGTTGTCGCCTTGTGCGTCTCGTACAGCGCCTGGGCAATGTCCAGCGTCTCCTGCACGTCAAGGCCCAACTGCTTGGAGCACACCTCCTGCAGCGTGCCCAGGTCGAACGGCAGCGGCGGCCCTTCGCGCATGCGCTCCGTCTCGACCGACACCACCTGGGCGCTGCCGGCGGCGCGCATGCGGTCGGCGGCCTGCTGGGCGACCGGCTGTTGCAAGCAACGGCCAGCATCGTCAATACAACCCTGCGGCGACGTCCAACTTGCGATGAAGGATTGGCCGGCATGGGACAGCGTGACCTCGATCGCCCAGAACGGCACTGAGACGAAACGTGCGATCTCGCGATCACGATCCACCACCAACTTCAGCGTCGGCGTCTGCACGCGCCCCACCGACAGCACGCCGGTATAGCCGGCCTGGCGCCCCAGCAGTGTGAACAAGCGGCTCAGGTTCATCCCAATCAGCCAGTCGGCGCGCGATCGGGCGAGTGCGGAGAAATACAGCGGCAGCGTCTCGGCGGACGGCTTGAGCGCACCCAGCGCTTTGCGGATCGACGCATCGTTAAGCGCCGACAGCCACAGGCGCTGAATCGGCCCGTGGTAGCCGCACAGGTCGATGATCTCGCGGGCGATCATCTCGCCCTCGCGGTCGGCGTCGGTCGCTATCACCAGCTCGCCCGCCTTGGCGACGAGCTGCTGCACGACCTTGAATTGCGCCGCGGTCGCCACCTTGGGCTCGACACGCCAACGCTCAGGAAGAATAGGCAGTTGCTCGATGGCCCAGCGCTTGTATTGCTCACCATAGCCTTCGGGCGGAACCGCCTCCACCAGATGACCGATGCACCAGGTCACGACGACACCCGCGCCGCTGTAGCAGCCATTGCCGCGTTGGCCGGCGCCCAGCACACGGGCGATGTCCTTGCCCTGGGACGGCTTCTCGCACAGAAACACGCGCATGAAGCCTCCTTGGAAATGTGCGGTTCATCGGATGGGCGTCAGCTTGGCGGGGCCAGGAGATGCCGGCAGCAAGGAAGCCGATTGATGCAGCCACCGCTTTGTGATCGGCAGGCGGTCCGTTGCCGCAACGGTGCGCATGGACCGCAGGAGCTGGCACAGCAAGAGCGTCGTTTCGGGAGGGCGGCTGGAACGCCGTGGACGACCTTGGAGCTATCCCCTGGGGATAGCTCGCTGGTGCATCGCGGGCGTATGACGGTTGCTACAGCCGCCCTCGGGGGAACGGCGATGAGCGAATTACTGTCCGCCGGCCGGCTTGGCGCTGAGCGCCACCGACTCGATGCGGTACGGCAGGATGCCCACGCGCCGCGCCTCGACCTTGAACGTCACGCGCTCATTCTCGTCGGCGTCCTCCCATTCGTCGCGCACGGTGCGGCCCTCGACCAGTACCCGCATACCTTTCTGGTACAGCGTCTTCCAGTGCTCGGCGTCGCGGTGCCACAGCTCCACGGGCGCCCAGAAGCCGCCGCGATCTTCGTACTCGCCGTCCTTCTTCGGGATCGGGTTGTCGAAGTAGACGTTCAGGCGCAGCAGCCGGCGTGGCTCGTCGTTGCCGTTCGGAAATTCGCGGTAGTCCGGCGCAGAACCGATGTTGCCCTCGCCGACGAAGTGCGTGCTCATGGTGACTCCTTGGTGGTGGGTGGAACGGACGCGGTATGCCCGTGGACGCGCCGCAGGTAAGCCGCTTCGGCCTGCGCGGCCTTGTTGGCGCATTCCAGGGCTTGGCGAGCGATGCTGTGGGTCAGGCTGATCTGCATGTTCAGCACGATGCGCTGCAGTTCGATCGCGTACAGCTCGTCGATCAGCGAGGCCGGCGTCGCGGGGTTGGCCAGCAGGGCCTCCCACAACGCCACGCCCATGGAGGAACGGTCGAGGTTGCGCCAGCGCAGGAAGGTCGTCCCTGCGCCAGTGGCCTGCTGGGCCAGTTGCACGTCGAGCAGACTGAAGGGATAGGCGCGCGCCTGGGGCAGCACGCGCCGCTGCGCCAGGCCAATCACGTCGTCGCGCAGCGCTGCGCACTGGCTGGCCCAGGTCTCCAGACTCCCCTTACCCTTAAAGGGCTGTAAAAGGCCTTTTAGGTAGCCTGCGTGTTCCAGCCGCTGGAAGTCCGCCTGTTCCAGCGCCACGAAGCGCGTGGAGTGGCTGATGGGGGGCGATGCTGTCATGCGCCAGCACCCTCATTGCCCGCCGCACCATCGGCTGCGCCACCCGTGGGAGCCGGCGTATCGGGCTCGATGGCGGACGCTGCAGGCGGCGTGCCGGGCTTGGTCGTCCGCCGCGCGATCGGTGGCGCAAAGCGCGAGCGGCGCGTGCCTTCCAGCACGTCCTGCGGCAGCTCGCCGAACTTCTCCAGCGCCGCTCGCGCCGCGGCGTTCTTCGCCGCGAAGTCGTCGCGCGTCGTGCCCGAGTAGCGGTACTGCTGGGCCAGTGAGAACAGGCTGCGCAGCGCGTGCGCACCATCATTGAGCCAGCGCTCCAAGGTGCTGCGGTCGATCAGCGCCGTGTGATGCGCCAGGATGAGTTTGCGTGCCAGGTCGTCGTAGTCGGCCAGCAGGTACACCGCCATGAAGCCGAGCTGGGCGTTCACGAACAGCGGCAGCTTCACCGGCTGCACGTTCATGTTCTCGCCCAGCGACAGCGCCGCTGGCACGTCGGCCAAGGCCTGATCCACCTGTTCGCGCAGGGTCTGCAGGCGTGTCTTGGTGTCGGCGAGCTTGTCCTCGATCCGCAACATCCACCAGTCCGAGTACGGGTCGTCCTGCTCGGCGCCGCGCTTCATCTTGTTCATGGCGCCGATGAAGCCGTTGAGACCGATGATGCCGGGGCGCCCCTCGGTCGGCGCGCGGCCGTGCCAGATGCGCGATGCGTGGTGCGTGTGCAGCGTCAGCGACATCGCGCTGCGCAGCGATCCGAGATTCAGTTGCAGGGGTTCTGTGCGTTCGTTGGCCATGGGAGCGACTCGCGGTGAAGGGGCGAGTCGCCAGCATCGGCATCGGCCGGAAGGCCGTCAGTCAACAAACCGCAGCCCATGCGCGCCCGGTTTGTTCCGCACGGAAGGCTGTGTGTGCCGGCTATCCCCTGGGGATAGCTCGGCGGAGTCGTTCGCGGCTCGCGCGGAGGTGAGACCGCGTCGCGGGGCTATGCCTCGCGAGGTCGGTACCAGGCGGCCCGTTGCCCCTCCACCTCACGGTAGCGAAGCTCGAACAGGCGGCACTCGTGCACCACCTGCCGCCAACTGCTGCAGCCGTACTTGGCTGGAAGCTGCTCGGGATGCCGGTCCGCGATCCAGCGGCCAGCGGCGGCGATGGGTGTCCAGCCCTCGACGGCCAACTGCGCGGCGGCCTCGCGCAGCGCACGAACGATGCCGGCGGCCGGCCAGTCCACCGTGCCGTCCGGCGCGATGCCATTGACCACCAGGTCGTGGAACACATCCGACTGGACGAATTCCGCTGTCAGGCGCCGCGCCTGATCCATGTGCTCGGCCCAGCCGCGCAGCTGCTCGAAGTATTGATCGATGCGCGTGTAGGCGGAACCGAGTTCGTCCTGTGCAGCGCGGCACCCGTCCACGGTCCATAGATCGTGCTGATCGATGAAGTGGTGCACCAAGGTGTTGCGCAGCGATACCAGGTCTTTGAGGTCGGCTTGGGTGTTGGCGTAGTCCTGCGCAGACAGGCTCAGTTGCACGCGCGTGCGAAAGGAAATCACGTCGCCGGGAAGATCGTCGTCGCGTTCCTCGCCGCCATTTCCATCGGTGACGACATACGAACCAAACAGTTGTCCGACCAACGTGCCCAGGGTCTTGGTCGCGGCATCTTCAATCCGCGCTGCGCGAATGGCCTCCAGCGAATGCGCCGGGCCTGAAATCTCGTGGTGGGCCACGATGGCTTTCATGAGGCGCTCGTATTGTTGAAGGCGCAACAGGCATCTGCCCAGCAAGCGCTGAACGTCTCGCTGTAGTGGTTGCAGTGCGTTTGTGGCGGGGGAAGTTGTCATGTCCATCGTCGGCCGGGCTCGTGCGTGGCTGTCCTCGTCTGATTCACAGGCGACAGTTTCGCCTGTCATTCGGCGGGCAACAATCGAGCGCGGCGGAAAGATGTCTGTTCCAGCTATCCCCTGGGGATAGTCAGCATCAGCGATCACGCAAGGCTTCTCGGAGCTGAGCCAGGTAGGCTCGTGCGACCTCGGGGTCAGCCGCACGGGATGCCGGCGGTGACGAGGGCGCAGGTGGCGGGGGCGCTGGCGGCGTCGATGCACTTTCTCCAGCCCAGGCCTTGAACTCCCCGCGGATCGCCTTCTGGATGATGCCAAACAGGTAGCCGGCCGGGTTGCGTACCGCGCTGTTGTGGCAGCGTGCGGACCACTCGTCGAGAACGGCCTGCCTCTGCGCCTCGTCCACCTGCTTCAGCGCCACCAGCGCGCCGGCCTGCTGCTCGTCCTTCAAGCGCAGGAAACGCTCGGGCAGCCGCAGGTTCTGCAAGGCCCTCGCGCGCGGTACTGTACGTACTTCATTTATACGATCATTACGTACTGTACGGTCCTCCTTCGGAATCCGAAGAGAGCCGTCCGGCGCGGGTTTCGGCCCTGCTTCGGATTCCGAAGACGGGCGCGCAGCATTCCGAAGCAGGGCTTCCTGGCCTTCTTCGGATTCGTGGTCGGCACCCTCCTGTGGATAACCTGGCGTCGTCCAGCCATGCCGCGCCATGCGCTGCGCCAGCACCTGCAAGCGGGTCGGCAGCGTGCGGCCGCTGAGCAGCGGGTCTTCGGCAATCTCCTTGAGCGTGTTCATGCCCACGATCTGTACCGCCTTGGCGGCATGGGTCAGCGCCTGACTGACCAGGCCGAGGTAGTCGGCATCGAGCTGCATCGCCTCGAAGGGCGACAGCGGTTCGTCGTGCAGCACGTAGAGGTTGCCTTGAATGCGGCCGGTCTTCGGGTCGCGCCGCCGCCGCACCAGGCTGAGCCAGCGTGTCAGCCGCAACAGCGTCAGGGCGCGCGCCACGGTCTCGTGCGAGGCTTGTGCCGCGCAGGGCATCGAGGCCAAGTAAGGGCGCAATTGGTCGTAGGTGGGAAAGGCGGTCACGCCGTCGTCGTTGAGCTGCAGGCGGAACACCTGCCAGGCGTTGCGCTCCAGCGGCGTCAGACGTCGGTCGAGGAACAGCCTGCGCGGCACGCTCTCATGGCGGTTGCCGCTGTAGAGGAAACCATCGGCGGCCGGCGCCGTTCCCTGCGCCGGCTGCAGGTGCTGCAGGGCCTCGTCGAAGAGCGCGGACAGCGCGACGGGGCCTTCGCGCCGTGGTACGCCACCCGTGCTCATGGCCTACACCAGCCCCTGGTCGATCCAGTTTCGTATTGCCGCCCACACCACCGACATCGGCAGGCTCAGCGCCTCGGCCAGGTCCATGGTCAGCGCCAGCATCGCCATGTCGTCGGACAGGGCGATATGGCGCTTGGTGACGCCGGCCTTCCAGCGCTCCCACAAGGCCACGTCCTGCGCCTCATCGAGCACCGGATGCCGGCCCTTGCGCTTGGGCAGCCCGAGGATGTCACGGCGCAGCGCCACTTCCTGATGCGTGAGGCCGTAGAACTTGCTGACCATCTCCGTGCTCGCCCCCAGGCGCAGCATGCGGTCCACCGTGGCGATCTCCCGCTCCACGTCGTGCACCTGGCTCAGAAGCCGCTTCAATACCTCCCGGTTCACCGACACCGAACACCACGACACCGTGGCATTCACCAGCATGCTCACGAGTTCGGGGTGCTTCAGCGCATCCAGCTCCTCCTCGCCGAAGCCCATGGCCTTGCAGCGGCGCAACTGGCCGTTGCGCAGGTCATGCAGGGCCTGGGCGATCACGGCCTGGTTGAGCGGGTGCGGTGCCGACATACGGGAGCCTCCTGCGCTCAGGAATCCTGGCTCGCTACGCCGGCTTCCAGATCCAGCAGCCGGCGCGCCAGGCGCAGCAGACGGAACAGCTTCACCAGCGCAGCATCGCTCAGGCGTGTGGCCGAGCCGCCGTGGCCATGCAGCAGCGCCGCCAGCTCGTCGGCCAGCCGCGCGCGGTCCAAGCCGTTCGCGGCGGGCGGCGCCGCACTCAGCGTATGCAGCAGGGTGAGCACCGCCCGCGCGAACGCCGGCAGCGCTTTCGCCTGACCCATGGCCGGCGCCACGCAGACGAAGCCGATGCCGCCGTCGCTGGCCTCGATGTGGTCGGCTACCGCCGCATCCCCGGCGATCTCGCGCGCGAACTGCGCGATGTGCACGCGCAGGCGATCCGGCGCGTCCAGCCCCGGCTCGATGTACCAGACGTCCGAGATGGGATAGAGCCCGCCGGCCTGCACGGGGATCGCACGCAGCGCATCGGCCTCGAAGTCGGGCAGCTTGTCGCCGAGCTGGTCCGCGACCATCCGTTGGATGGACTGCAGACGCTCGGTGGTCGGTGCCGGCGTCACGATGTGCCCTTGCAGGCGCTCGTCGCGTTGCCCGTGCTGTTCCTCCGGTGCTTCGGGCGATGCAGGCGGCGTCGCTGCTGGCGCCGGAGGCGCGACCGGCGTGGTGTCGCGCGGCACAGACGAGGCGCGTGGCTGCCGAGGCGCGGAGACCGGCGAGGGCGGTGCAGCAGGCACGACAGGCGCCGCCGGTTCGCTGGTCAGCGCACGCTGGCGGCTTTCGCTGTCGTTTATCTCCAGCGCCAGGGTGTCGTAGTCCGCCTCCAGCAGCTCGGCCATCTGGCCCACCAGCTCGTCCTGCACCCGCTGCGGCGAGAAGTCGTCCGGCTGTGTGTCGAACTGCGTCAGCACGTCCTGAAACAAGGTGGCGAAGTCCACGGCCACGGTGCGGCCCAGCGCACGCCGCTCCCAGGTGCGCTCGCACGCCTTGCGCAGCACTGCGAGCCGGTCCACCTGATGCCGGCCCAATCCGCCGTACAACAACGTCGGGATCGCCGGCAGCAGATAGCGCACCGCATCGTTCATGCGGCTGATGTGCGACTGCGGCACCGGATAGCCGTCGGCAGTCAGCCGCCGCGCGAGTTCGCTCTGCGACAGCGCCTGGCCGCTTTCCTGCTCGTAGAACTCGCGCGCCTTCTCGATGCCCAACGCCCGCTCGATGAAGGTCAGCCCGCCGCGCAGCTCGTTCTCGGCCAGATGCCCGGTCAGCGCCACGATTTCGCCGCGCGCCGGCCACGGGCGGAACAGGCACGCAATGCGGAAGAAGCGTTCCTCCTTGGTCTCGCTCCACAACTCGCGCAGGATCGCGAGCCGCGTGTTGCCGCCGTTGCGAATGATGTAGTGCACCTCGCCCGGCCTGCGCGTGATCGCGGGGGGCGCGTCCAGCCCGCGTTCGCGGATGGACGCCTTGATCTCCGCATAGGCCGGGTTGCGCGTCACGCGCGGGTCGTGGTCGTAGGGCCGCAACTGGTCCAGCGTCACCACCATCGGCGTGTCGGCGATGGGGTCGCTCAAGGTCGCGGCCGAAGGGCCGCTGCGCTCGAAGCCGGTGGCCAGCAGCTTGGCAGCCATGTCCTGCGGCGTCAGCTCAGCCACGGCCGTTCTCCTGCGCCTGCCGGTCGGCGCGGCGAAGCTGCGCGCGGGCATTGCGGTCGGCACAGTGGTCGCTCGCAGTCGAGCTGGTGTAGATCGACGCGCAGCCTGGTTTCGTGAATTTCAGGTGCCCGCCGGACGTGCGCACCACGCGCCAGCCTTCGCCCAGCGCAAACTCGATCAGCGCGCGCAGCCGTTCACGGCCGCGCGCCAGTTCATGCGCGCTCGCCATGGCCGGCCCCTCCCGCATCGGCGCGGCCGGTGACCAGCGCGAAGCGCTCCCGCCACGCGGGGAACAGCTCACCGGCCAGCGTGCGCATGGTGTCCAGCGCCGCGGGCGCCGTGCGCCCAGTCGGCTGCCGGTACTCCACCCGATGTACCGGCAATCCTCGTGTCGCAGCGCGCGGATAGGCTTCGATGGCCGGCACGTCGGTGTCCAGCACCTGTACGCCGGCCTGTTCCTGGAACACCTGTCGCAGCGCCTGCTGGACCAGCCGCGCGTTCGACGACACCGGATGCACACGGTTGATGATCAGGCGCAGCGGCGGCGGCTCGATGCCCAGGTGCCGATACGGCGCGATGTCCTCGATCAGTTGCAGGGTGCCGCGGCGCAGCTCGCGCGCCGCGAGGATTTCCGGCGTCACCGGCGACAGCGCCAGGTCGGACGCCAGCACCGCCATCTCCAGCAGCACGCTGCGCGCGCCCTGGGTGTCGATCAGCAGCAAGTCGTAGTGCGTGCGGAAGACGGGAAGCAGATGGCGCAGTCGCAGGCGCCCATCCGGAGCGTGCAGCAGCAGCGTGTTCAGTTCGCCGCGGTCGTCGTTGGAGAGCACCAGGTCCAGGCCCGCGATCGCGGTGCGCGACACCAGTTGCTCGATGCGCCGCTCGTTGAAGGCCAGCATCTCGTAGATGCCGCCGGGCGCGCGCACGTCCAGCGTGAAGTAGCTCGACAGCGTGGGCTGCACGTCCAGGTCCAGCAGCAGCACGCGCAGCCCGGCATCGGCGATGAAGCCGCCCAGGTTGGCCGCCGTCGTGGTCTTGCCCACGCCGCCCTTGGTCGAAATGATGGACACCACTTGCATGAGCTTCTCCTCGTCGAATGGCATGAACCGAGAAGAAGCGTCAGGCGCGTTCTTTGAGGCGATCAGCGATCCACTGTTCGATCTCCACCGAGTCCCAGCCCACCGCGCGCACGCCCAGGCGCAGCGCCTTGGGGAACTTGCCTTCCTTCATCAGGCTGTAGATGTGCGCGCGCTTGAAGCCGGTCTTGGCTTCGACCTCGGCGCGGCGCAGGATGCGGTGTTCGATCGGTGCTGCCGTGGCGGCGGTCTGCGAAGACATGAGGGTCACTCCTTAACGCTCAGTGGCGCTGATTGGCGTGACTCGAATTAAGAACGCCGCGTTGAAGAAAGACACCGCAAATGCGGTATTCGCGACCGCAGATACGGTCTGGCATCGCTCAGGAAGTTGTGCTCTGCAAATTGCGCCGAGCCAGTGCGAACTTGGCCTGCAGGGTGCGTTCGGTGATGCCCATCGCGTTGCCGTGGTGCGCCACCATCGCGCTGATGATGGCCTCCTGCGTCAGGAAGCTGGAATACGGCATGCCGCTGGGCGACTTGCCCAGCAGCAGCGTCAGTAACCCGCCAACGATGTTCAGGTAGGTCGATTCGCTGCGCTGCCCCGGCGTGTTCGCACGCTCCGCGTCGGCCGCGCAGGCGGCGTGCGTTCTGAGCAGCGCCTCATGCTCGGCGCGCAGCGTCTCATGCACGCCCAAGTGTTCCGCCAGCCGCGCCTTGATCGCTTCCCGCTCGACCAGCAATGCGCCCACTGTGTCCAAGCTGATCGCCGGGTGAAGCGCACGCTCGATCTCATCGAACAGAAACGCCGGTTTCTCGCCGGGGTAGTAGTGCGCCATCCAGGCTTTCAGATCGACGTGCCGCACCGTCAGCGACGAGTCGTCCATCGCCAGGCCTTGCGTGTCCCGCCCCAAGCCCTCCTTGCCATACGGCATCTCGCCGTGAGCCAGCGCATCGAAGATTCTTTCGGCGTTCAACCGCAGCATCGGCCAGCGCGGAAACTCCATTGCCTCCGGCAGAGGCCGCTGTCCCAAGGTCGCCAGGATGCGCCGCTCGAAGCGCAGCAATCCGCTCCAGCGGATTGCCGCCTCGATCGGGCGGTAGTAGGTCTTGGCGCCATCGGCCAGGCTGCTCGACTTCGGCATATCGCGCGCCTCCATTCGTCATCGCACCGAGTCCACGCCGCGCACCCGCCGTACCGGCGGCGTGCGTGGCGGTCCAGGAATCTCCGGGCGAAACGAGCAGGTGGCGAAGCGGCGAAGACCGTGGCATCGTTGATGCCGCCGGTTTCGTTGCGAGATGCGCGCCTTGCCGCGCATGGCGCCATCACTCACAATTCGCAAGCCGCGAAACACGCTGTCACCAGCGTCATTCGCGGGCACCATGCTTGACCCGGATAACCAGGCCAAAGTCTTTGCAGGGAAAGAGGCCCAGTAAAGCGCGATCAGCTCAACAGGCCAGAGCCGATGCGCATACGGCAAGCACTGTTGCGCCGCGCGTCTTCGCTGTGACGCGCCACGATGGGCATGCGAAGTTGCTCGCAGGATGCCAACGGCAAGCGCGAGCAACGCCTGAGTGCAGCGCGCCCGTGCACCGCCAATGGAATCCCGCTGTGGCAAAACAGGTCTGGCGCTTTGACCAAAATGGAATCGGTCAACCCGCCTGAAGCAGCCTCATGCGAGCCGTTGCGTATCCAACGGCATATGGCCGACACGCTGAGCACGGTCGATGAAGTGGCGCAGCGGCTCCGACATCGCGCCCTCGGGATGTAGCAGGTAGGTCGTCAACGCCGCCGAATCTTCGTCCAGCGGCCGGACGATCACGTCCGCCTGCCGGCATGCCACCGCGTGGGCCGCGGTGGAAAATCCCACGCCATAGCCGGCCGCCACCAGGGCCAGCATCAACGAGTGGGTCGTCACGTACTCGGCCACGACCGGCGGTGTCTCCACCAGGCGCAGCAGGCGCTCGCATTGCCGGCTGCACTCCTGACAAGCCTGCGGGTGGCACAGCACCAGCGGGTAGCCCACCACCTCGTCCAGCGGTACCCGCTTGTGCGCCAGCAAGGGGTGCCGCGCCGGAATGGCCACCACCAGTGGATCTTGCCACACCGGCCTGGCGACCACCCCGGCCTCCATCTCGTCGGCCATCGCAAAGGCCGCGTCGTACAGGTCGTTGCTCAGCCCGCCCACCACCTGCGACAGCGGCGCCTCGAACAGCCGGATGCCCACCTCCGGCGCCTCCTCGCGGCACAGCGCGAGCAGCGCCGACAGCCGGGCCCGCCCGACGCCGCCGGCCAAGGCGATGCGCAGGGTGCCTCGGTGTCCCGCCGCCACCGCCTGCGCCTTGGTCTGGGCTTGCTCAAAGGCCAGCATTACGCGCCGGGCCTCCTCCAGGAACACCTGCCCGGCCGGGGTCAGGCGCACCCCGCGCGGCGTGCGCTCCAGCAGCGTCACGCCCAGGTCCGCCTCCAGTTGGCGGATCGTTCGCGACAGGGGCGACTGCTCCACATGCAGCCGTCGCGCCGCCCGGCCAAAGTGCAATTCCTCAGCCACGGCGATGAAGCAGCGAAGATGGCGTAAGTTCATGTGCTCGGCACACCGGCTGATTTACCAGCCTTGCGGACGCAGCATCGTCTTCGCGGCCCCGGTTCGCAGGAACGCCTGCGTCATATTGCTTGGCCGCCCGCCCTGGCATGGCAGCAGCAAACACTGGCCATCAGCATTCAGTGTCCGGCTGTGTGCGCCGGCCAGCTCCGCGCGTGTCGGCGACGGGCCTGCTCCCGACAGACATGAGTGCTTCGACGCGATTCAATCGAAGGAGGTGCGTTCTGCCGTGCAGACTTCTACCTGTAGTTTGGAACTGTCAGGTTTCCGGGGGAACGTCACAATTCCAAAACCCTGAGTAGTACGGGCAATCGAGGGGACTTTAAGCCGCCGAAGGTCTATGAAGCGCTGGGCACCATCAACACTTGCCCGCTGCCTTCAGCAGCGCATTGCACGACCTACCAGCCGCAGGCTTGCCTCCCTTGCCGACCTCGGAGCAGATCGCATCGGACACGGCGCGCCCGAGCTGTGACACCGAGCCAGTGACGTAGCAGGAGTATTGCTTGCCGGTGTTCGTCTTGACCGTGTAGCTCGCTTTTACACCGTCATCTACGCGATCAGCGATGGTGAACGAGCCCTTGGCCAAGCCGAGGGCCTGGGCAGTGTTTCGCTCGATGGCGTCATCGCTGACCGCAAACGAGGCGCAGCCAGAGGACAGGACAACGAATGCGGCCGCCGAGGCCAGCGCAAGCCTCTTCTTCATGGGTGCGTTCCTTTTTCAGAGTTGTTGATATGCACGAGGAATGTCCCAGAGCTGCTGTGATCATTCAACCCTACCGCGGTAGGGTTTCGCTCGATGGAGTCGATACTCCATAATTTCTGATCTTCAAGTTGGGAGAATGTGCACAGAAGAACTGGCGCCGCCAGCACGGCTTCAGTGACGTGGCCAAGGTGACTACCGGGGTCAGATTCAAAGATGCTATCGAGGTGAACACAGACGATCGGGCCGCCGCTTGATCAACTTCCTGAACACCAGATTTGACAATGGCTCATCATTCGAAAGAAGACATGGGGGAAAGAAAATGCGTTCGCATGCTCTGGCTGACGAGCGAATGCCCACCCGAAGCAAGTTGTCCGCTCTCTGGGCGAGCGTGATGTTCTGCTACGTGTACGGCGACTACTTCGAACTCTATGTTCCCGGCAAGCTGCAGGAGATGCTGGAGGGCAAGATGGCGCTGGGGACCGTCACGCAGGGAATGCTGTTCGGCACGGCGAGCCTGATGGCCGTGCCCGGCCTCATGATCTTTCTCTCGCTCGTCTTGCCGGCCATGGCCGCCCGCTGGCTCAACATTGGTGCCGGCCTGTTCTATGCCGCCATCATGCTGCTGATCCTTCTCGGCGGCGCTTGGGCTTTCTACATGCTCTTTGCCGCGATCGAGATTGCGCTCACCTTGCTCGTGGTCGGATATGCGTGGCGTTGGCCGCGCACGCCGGAGCCATCGGCCTGATGCGCCGCTGCAGGCGGCCGTCGCCGGGCGCGAATCGCAGATTGCAGCAAGATCCATTTCCTCGCGGGCATTTCATCAACACGGACGAGAGTCGCATGATGACCCATCGCAAGATCAGCAGATTGGCCGGCCTGTTGTACCTCGTCGTGGTTGTCACGGGCATGTTCAGCCTTGCTTATGTCCCTTCGCAGATCAATGTCGCGGACGATTTCCAGGCAACGGCGCGCAACATCGTTTCGTCCGAACCGTTGTTCCGTTATGGCATTGCCAGTTTCATGGTCATGCAGGTCGCCTTTCTGTTGTTGCCGCTGGCGCTCTTTCAACTCTTTCGTGATGTCGACCGCTCCGCGGCAGCGCTCATGGTGACCTTCGCGGTCGTGAGCGTGCCGATCGGACTGGCCAGCCTGGCGAACCGGCTCGACGCGCTGTCGCTGCTGACCAATCCCTATTTCGGCCAGGCCCTCGCGCCCGCGCCCTTGCAGGCCGCCGCGAAGGCGTCTCTCGGTGCTTACGGCACGGGCCTGCTCATCACCAAGCTGTTCTGGGGACTCTGGCTGCTCCCGTTAGGCTACCTGGTCGTGAAGTCCGGCTTCCTGCCGAAGCTCCTTGGCGTATTCCTGATGCTGGGTTTCCTTGGCTACATGGTCAACGTATTCGGGGAACTTCTCGTTCCGAACTACACCCTGACGCTGGTTTCGAACTATGCGGGCCTGCCCGCCGCCATCGGCGAGATCGGCACCTGTTTGTGGCTTCTGCTGGTGGGCGCCCGCGAACCGGATCGCAGTACGGCCCGGTAGCGCGTCTCGTACACGCTGATCTTCATCTATCGGTTTAGTGAGCCATGAGTAGCATCGATATGGAATATAGAGTTGGGCTGCCCGCATGATTACGCCACGCTGGTTGCCGATGCTTTTTGCCGGGGCACTCCTGTTGCCTGGAGAGGCTTTTGCCTTTGGCGTGGTTCTGCAATACGAAGGCGAGGTCGATGACCGGGTTGCTTACTTTGCCGATGTCAGAACGATTTTGAATCGGACGCCGCCAGATCAGGTCATGGGCCCGACAGAAATCAGGGAAATCGCTGTTACGGCCGTATATGAGAACGCAAACAAGCCTGAGTTCGTGCATATGAAATTGCAGTTCCAGTGTTCGAACGCCTTTTCGATGGACATGGCCAGCCGCAAGATCACCGAAAACAAGAACAAGGTCCGGCCTGATAATGTCGTTACCTTTCGCATCGGACCGGGCAGTTACAAGCTAAGGCGTTCCGATCTGAAAACCGAAGCCGTGGCTGCCAGCGACTGGAAAACCTCCAGCGCGCCGATGCTCTCGAAAGCCGGGACGATTGCCTGCAACGACATCGAATTCGATAAGGCCTTGCACGCCGCCATCAAGGGCGGCACCTTCGATTTCGAGGGCTTTGGCAAGCGCATCGGCAAGCTGGGTCTGCCGGAAGATATGCTGCTCATCGGCGCAACTTTGCCGTCTGAATTCCTGGACTTCGCCTGGGATAGCTTCTGGTGGGACAAGGTTCTTGCCAAGAAACGTCCCGACCCGAGCGGTAAATGGGCTCAGACGCTTTCTGAAGCCGACAGGCAGGCGGCGATCGAAAAGCTCAAGCGGAAACAGCAGGAACTGGAGTCCGGCACTGCATCGATTCGAGCCGGTCTGCTGGAGAGCATCAAGAAGACCAATGCGGAAATGAAGGCCGATCTCGAAGTCGCCAAGAACGCCGGCAAACATCCGGATGGCTCGAAAATGAACAAGCACGAGGCCAAACTGGCGGCGGTCTTTATCGGCCAGCCCGAACAGAAAGTCGTCGACATCATGGGCAACCCCGATGATTTCAACCAGACCGCCGACGCGCGCTTCCTGCGCTACAGCGCCTGGTGGGAACAGCAGGGTGTCACGGTTTACGGTGCGCAGGGCGTCATCGGCGGGGACCCAGGCGGTTATGCCGAATGCTTCGCCGAATTCAGCGTGCGGCCCGACGCCAGTGGCGAATGGCGGGTGGACGATATCGTCGTCCGTGGAGACTACGAGGGAACGGGGTCGCGCGAAATCCGGCTCGTTTGCAACGACGCCATCAGGCCCAAGCGCTGATACAACCCAACACCATGCGGTACCGGATGCAGTGACCATCCTTGCTTGTCACTGCGGTTTCGAACAATGAAAGGCAACTGGAAAATGATGAAAACAGTGATTTTGGCCACCACGCTCATGGTTGCGACCGTCCCCTGCCACGCCAAGACTGAAGTCCAGGGGGAATCTTTCGATGTGTTGGGCTCCGTGATGGAGACCAACGTGAAGGAAATCAATGCTGCGAACATCATGACTTCCAACAAGGAAGAGGCGATCCGATACCGCGAGAAGATCATCGCCGGGTGGTGGGAATTCATGCAGGTCAACTCGAAAGCCAAGCCGGGCGAGTACTGCGCGGCGACGTTCCTGCGCGCCAAACTCGCCAAGCGCGCCAAAGGCGAGCGCAAGGACGGCTTTTCCGACGGCATGGCGGTCACCCTGTTCGGCCCCGGGGGGAATTATCGAGGCGCGCTGCTCGGGTTCTCGCCACTGGGCAAGGACCACGCCTTCCCGAAATTGAAGAGCCGGCAGCCGGTCAAGGTCACCTTGAAACAAGGCGATGTGGCCCCGGTGACGCTAAATGCGATCTACATGGAAGTGAGCCCTACCGCGCCGCCGCTGATCGTCTTCGCCGTGCCGAGCATCGAGGCGCTGATGGGCGGCATGGAAGACACCTGGCGTTTTGAGGTCGTCTACGAGGGCAAGTCGATTGCCGACATTGAGTGGCACGACGGACTCAAGGCACGCGATGAACTGAAGCAGTGTTTGGCTGGTAAGTCCTTCGATGACAAAAGGCATTTACGATTCTGACCATTGCGATGATGCCGCCCAGTGAACATTCCGCCGTGGTTGTGGATGACCATCCACTGGTCGCGCGCGGCATCGCGGACTTTCTGCGCACGCATGGCGGGTTTGCGCGCACTGATGCGATTTGCCGGGCTGACGACCTCTGGGCGCACATCGGGCAATTCGGAGCGCCGACACTGGCTATGATCGATTTCTGGCTGCCGGAGGGTACGGCGTTGCCGATGCTGGCACGGTTTCGGGACGAGTATCCAGCAACTCGACTGCTGGTGATCAGCGGGGACGGCGATCCTGTGATCCGTGACAAGGTACGCCGGTTGGCCGTCGATGGTTTTGTGCTGAAGCACGCCGACCCCGCAGTTTTTGTGCTGGCCGTCGCTGCGGTACTGCGCGGCGATGCATGGTTCGACGACACTTCGGTTGTCGCCCAGGCGACCGACGAAGCGCGCAGTCTGCCGTTGAGCCCCGCCGAGTTGGGCCTGACGCCACGCCAGGGGGAGGTCCTCGCCCTGATGCTCAAGGGCCTGCCCAACAAGCGGGTTGCGCAACAGCTCTCGCTGACCGAACAAACCGTCAAGGAGCATGTGAGCGGTATCCTGGAACGGCTGGGAGCACGCAGTCGCGTCGAGTTGATCACGCGGCTGCGGGGAAAGCGGATCGATGTCTGAGCGGGTCGAGGAGCGGCCGGCCGAAGCAGGCAAGGAGCTCGGCTACGCCGACATCAGCACGGCCGGCCGGGTGGGGCTGTTTGACGTGGCTTTCGCCCGGATCAACTACGGCTTCGGGGCGATGGTCGTTGTCAGCCTGCCCTTCATCGCCTGGTATATCCACCTCGGTCAGAACCCACTCGGGCTTGTGTTGTGGGCGGCCTGGTATTTCGTCGGGCTGCTGGTGGTTCGCTGGCAGTATCGGCGCTACCACCGCGAGCGCGCCGAAGGCGAGCCCGCGGCGATCCTGCGCCGCTGGTCGCCGCGGATTCACGGCATGGCGCTGGTTTACGGCAGCAGCATGGCCGTTCCGCCGTTACTGACGGCCCACCACGCCACGTTCGAATTTCAACTGCTCTATCTGGTGACGATCGCGGCCATCGTCGCTGGCAATTCCGTGCATTCATCGCCGGTGCTGTCGGTGTTCCGCTGCTTTTTCCTGACCGGCTGGGGAAGCGTGACGCTGCTGGTGCCATACAGCTTTCCGGGTTACTGGTATTACGTGATGCCGCTGACCCTGATCTATATCCGCACGATGCTCAAGCATTCGGCGATCTCGCATCGCTTCTTCGTGCAAAACATCGCGCTGAAGGAAGAAGGCGCGCGACTGGCCGAGAACTTCCGCCGGGCCAAGGAAGAGGCGGAAAAGGCGCTGTATAACAAGAACCTGTTCCTGACCACGGCCAGCCACGACCTGCGCCAGCCGGTGCATGCCATGGGCTTCCTGGTCGAATCGATTTCGCGAAGCAATCGCGACCCGGCGCTCGACGCCGCCCTGGCGGACCTGCGGGAAAGCGTGCGTTCGGCCACGCAGATGTTCAACGCCCTGCTCGACCTGTCCCGGATCGAGAGCGGCCGGGTGCAGATCAAGACCGAAGCCGTCGATCTGGCCGCGGTGATCGCCAACGTCGCGACCATCTTTCGCGAGGAGGCGCGCAATCGCGGCCTGGAATTGCGCGTGCATCTGCCGGCGGAGGGGGCGATGGCCGTCGCCGATGGGACGCTGCTGCGCCAGTCGCTGAGCAACCTGCTGCACAACGCCCTGCGCTACACGCGCCAAGGAGGCATCCTGCTGGCCGTTCGTCGACGGGGCGGCGGCTGGCGATGCGAAGTCTGGGATACCGGTATCGGAATCGCCACGCGCGACGGTGCCGACATCTTTTCGCCCTTTTTCCGCAACGAGCACGCCTGGGATATCGACAGTGCCGGCCACGGGCTGGGGCTGGCCGTCGTCGCCCGCTGCTGCGCCATGATGGGCGCGAAGCACGGATTCCGCTCCCGCGAGGGCAAGGGTTCGTGTTTCTGGATTCGTCTCGATGCGGCGAAGAAAGTGGGGCATCCCGCCCTCGCTGGGCTGACCGCCTCGACCTTGCCCCAGGCGGTGCCGCATTGGTCGGGCGCTTGCCTCGTGGTCGATGACGATCCTTTGGTGCGCAGCGCCTGGCAAACCTTGATGCAATCCTGGGGTCTGCAGGTCGCCTGCGCCGAATCGGGCGGGCAGGCTTTGCGCCTCCTCGAATCCGGCTTCAAACCGGATGTCGTGTTCTGCGACCAGCGGCTGCGCTCGGGCGAGAGCGGTTTCGAGCTGTTGTGCGAATTGCTTGAACGCCTGCCCGATGCGAGCGGGGCCATGATCAGCGGCGAACTGGATTCCCCGGAATTGGCGGAGGCGGAAGAGCAAGGCTATCTCGTGCTGCGCAAACCGGTGGAGCCAACGGAGCTGCAGGCCGTGCTTGGCCACTGGCTCTTGTCGTCTGAGGGTGGGGAGCCTGATTTCCATCAATTCACTTAATGAGCGCAATGTAGAGATGGATCACTGGAACGCGTCGACCGGCCGACAACAACAGGAACAGAGAGGCCGCCATGGAGCTGAGACTATTGCGTTACTTCGTGGCGGTGGCCGAGGAATTGCACTTCGGCCGCGCCGCCGAGCGGCTGAACATCGAGCAGTCACCGCTTTCGCGTGCGATGCGCAACCTGGAGAGCCAGCTTGGCGTGCAGTTGTTCGACCGGAGCACACGCCTGACGCGGCTGACCTGGGCCGGCCAGGTGTTCCTCGTCGAATGCCGGCGTGTGCAGGCCACCGTGGAGCAGGCAGTCAAGAGCGCCAAGGCGGCGGCACAGGGCTACCAGGGCCATCTGCGCATCGCAATCTGCGACAGCCTGGCGCAGCCCCGTATCGCCACCTTGCTGGCACGCAGCCGCGAGGATGAGCCCGAGCTGGAGATTCGCGTCTTCGAGCTGCCGTTCGCGCAGCAGCTCAAGATGCTGCACAACGATCTGCTGGACATCGGCTTTGCGTTGTCAAACGCGGTGCATGATGGCCTCGTCGCCGAGCCGGTGTGGACCGATCCGCTGTCGGTGATCGTGCCCACACGCCATCCCTTGCTGGCACACGTGCAGGTGCCGCTGGCCGAAGCCCTGAAGTTCCCGCTGGTTCTGTGCCATCCCGAATCGGGATCGGGCTGCCGCCATCAGATTCAAGCGCTGCTGCAGGACGCAGGCACGCCGCTCAAGCTGGTCGATGAAGTGACCAGCCTGGGCGTGATGCTGACCCTGGTCGGTGCCGGCTACGGCATCGGCTTCGCCATCGCCTCGCAGGTGCAGACGCTACAGCGCCCGGACATCTCCATTCGTCCCTTGGCCGGCAGCCCACCGGTGCTCTCTACCTACCTGCTGCGCCGCCGGGGCGAACCCTCGGAGCCCATGAAGCGGTTCATCGAGCGGGCGAAAGGCGGGCGGGACCGGGCCTGTCGATGATGAGTCAATCCTTTGAGGACGCAGCTCACCTGTCCGTAGCGGCCTGTGGCGTGATGTGCCAGTGGACAGATAGACTTCGGTATGAAATCCGATGCTCTGGCTGTTGATGGATGTGCTTGGCTCGCTTTGGATCACCCGCAACGGCCTGCGTTGACCAGGCCGAAGACTTGAGTCCACAGTCGAGTCCATTCCGTGACGCTTGGATCGGAAAAAACGTTCGTAATAAACGAGTTAGCGACCGGGTGCTGTTCCCTTCACCCGCTCCACTCCCCGATCCCGCGATTTGCGAACTGTCTCGAACCATGGCGGATCCGATCGGTGCACGGCTGATGATCCTGGGTTGGCGCGAGCGGCTCGCCCTGCCGGCGCTGGGCATCGCGCGGCTCAAGGCCAAGCTCGATACCGGGGCGCGCAGCAGCTCGTTGCATGTCGACACACTGGAAACCTTCCGGCGCGACGGCGAGGTGTGGCTGCGCTTCTCGCTGCATCCCGGGCGACGTACGCCGGTGGTGCACGCCGAGGCCCGCGCGCTGGACCGGCGCATGGTCACCGACACTGGCGGGCGCCGCTCCGAGCGCTGGTTCATCCGCAGCGAGGTGGAGCTGGCGGGTGAGCGCTTCAGCATTGACATCAACCTCACCGATCGCCGCCATATGCTGTTTCCGTTGTTGCTCGGGCGCACCGCGCTGGCCGGGCGTTTCGTCGTCGATCCCTCGCTTTCCTATACCCAATCCTCGCCGTGGCCGACCGCCGCCACGGGCGTCGCGAGCCCTGCATGAAGATCGCCATCCTGTCGCGCAATACCCGCCTGTATTCGACCAAGCGGCTGGTCGAGGCGGCCCGCGAGCGCGGCCACGTGGTGCGAGTGCTCGATCCGCTGCGCTGCTACGTGCGCATCGCGCCCGGCGCGGTGGCGATCCGCTACAACGGCAAGCCGCTGCGCGACATCGACGCGGTGATCCCGCGCATCGGCACCTCCACCACGTTCTACGGCACCGCGGTGCTGCGCCAGCTGGAGATGATGGGCGTGTACACGCCCAACCCGTCCGACGCGGTGCTGCGTGCGCGCGACAAGCTGCGCTGCCTGCAGATCCTCGCCGCGCAGGGCATCGACATGCCGGTCACCGTGTTCGGCGACAACCCGGACGACAGCGCCGACGTGCTGGCCCTGCTCGGCGAGCCGCCGCACGTGATCAAGCTCAACGAGGGCAGCCAGGGCACCGGCGTGGTGCTGGCGGAGAAGCGCAGCGGCTCGCAGAGCGTGATCGAGGCGTTCCGCGGGCTGTACGCGAACTTCCTGGTGCAGGAGTTCATCGGCGAGGCGAACGGCAGCGACATCCGCTGCTTCGTGGTCGGCCGGAAGGTGGTCGCCGCGATGCAGCGCGAGGCCAGCCCGGGCGATTTTCGCGCCAACCTGCACCGCGGCGGCAGCGCGGTGGCGGCGAACCTGAGCGCCGGGGAGAAGCGCCTCGCGGTCAAGGCGGCCGCCGCGCTGGGCCTGGGCATCGCCGGCGTCGACCTGCTGCGCTCCAAGCGCGGCCCGCTGCTGCTGGAGGTCAACGCCTCGCCCGGCCTGGAAGGCATCGAGGCCGCCTCCGGCGTCGACGTGGCCGGCGCGATCGTGGGCCATCTCGAACGGCATGTGACCCGACGCGGCGGTTAACCGGCATCTAACCTGCGAGCCGCTATAAGGTCCGCGTTGTCTGTCGGCGGGTGAGCCCGTGACGGACGGCAGGTGATGGTAGCGGGGCAGTTGTTTGGGCCCAGGTGGGCGACGCCGAGTCGTGCATCTGGGCCTTTTTCTTGGAGAACCCGGGAAGAAAGCCACTTCCTGTGGTTTTCTTCCATCGCAAGTCCGGTACACGCCCGGACTTGCTCACGCGAATCAGGCACGGTGTGCCCGTCCGCGTCCGGGCATCGGGCAACTGCTCCTGCGTTGCCTCAACTCGGGCATCCATGCCCTCGCCATGGCCGGGCTGAGAGGTTGGAAAATCACTACCTCTCAGCGCGCCGCGTTCACGCAAGCTTGTTAAGCTGGCAATCCCCACCGGCCCGGCGCCGGTTGTGCAGGAGTGGCACATGCGCGTACTGGTAATCGAAGACAACAGCGACATCGCCACCAACATCGGCGATTACCTGGAAGACCGCGGCAACGTGGTCGATTTCGCCGGCGACGGCGTGACCGGGCTGCACCTGGCGGTGGTGCACGATTTCGACGTGATCGTGCTGGACCTCACCCTGCCCGGCATGGACGGCCTGGAAGTGGCGCGCAAGCTGCGCCACGAGGCGCACAAGCAGACGCCGATTCTCATGCTCACCGCGCGCGATGCGCTGGAGCAGAAGCTGACCGGCTTCGAATCCGGCGCCGACGATTACATGACCAAGCCGTTCGCGCTGCAGGAACTGGCCGCGCGACTGGAGGTGCTCTCGCGCCGCGGCAAGGGCCCGCAGAGCCGCGTGCTGAAGGTCGCCGACCTCACCTTCAACCTCGACACGCTCACCGTGAATCGCGAGGGCAAGTCGATCCAGCTCAACCCGATCGGCCTGAAGCTGCTGCAGGCGCTGATGGAGGCCAGCCCCTCGGTGGTGACCCGGCAGGACCTGGAGCAGCGCGTGTGGGGCGAGGAGCTGCCCGATTCCGATTCGCTGCGCGTGCACATCCACGGCCTGCGCGCGGCGATCGACAAGCCGTTCGGCAAGCCGCTGATCCACACGCGGCACGGCATTGGCTACCGCATGGTCGAGCCGGATGCAGTCCAGGCGTAAGCTTCGTTACCGCCTGATCGTCTCCTTCGCGCTGTTCGGCTTCGGCCTCAGCGCGTTGTTTGCCGTGGCCTCGCTGTACGTGCGCGCCAAGGTGGAGGATCAGCTGGTGGTGTCGGCGCTGCAACACGACGTGGACCAGGCGGTCGACAAGGTGATCGCCCACCCCGACCAGCCCGCCAGCTCGGAGCTGATCGATGCCTGGATGTGGAGCGATCGCACCATCTACAAGGCGCCGCTGGATTGGCAAACCCTGTCCACCGGCGTCTACGACATGAACGACGTGGACGAGCAGGGTCGCCCGCGCCACTACAAGCTGGCGGTGCGGCGCAAGGACGGCATCATCGGTTTCGTGCGCTATGACGTGAGTCGCGAAGAGCTGGGCAAGCGCCAACTGATCACCGCGCTGGTGCTCGTGGTGTTCCTGTTCAGCGTGCTCTCGCTGGCGATCGGCGTATGGCTTTCGCGCAAGGTGCTGAAGCCGGTCAGCGAACTGGCCAACCGCCTGCGCGACTTCCGCCGCGCAGGCAAGGCGGAGCCGCTGGCGCCGCATTTCGCCGACGACGAGGTGGGCGAGCTGGCGCATGCGCTGGACGAATATTCGGCGCGGCTCACCGCGATGGTCGAGCGCGACCGCGAGTTCAACTCCGACGTCAGCCACGAATTGCGCACGCCGCTGGCGGTGATTGCCAGCACCACCGAGCTGCTGCAGGGTTCGCCCGACCTCACGCCCAAGCTGGCCGAGCGACTCAAGCGCATCGAGCGCGCCTCGCGCCAGGCCACCGAGCTGATCGAGGCGCTGCTGTTGCTGTCGCGCGCCGAGCGACGCGGGCCCACGCGCGGCGAGACCACCGAGGTGGGCAAGGTCGCCACCGACGTGATCGAGAGTCAGCGCCCGCAGATGCGCGGCAAGCCGCTGACGATCGAACTGGAAGTGCGCAGTGCGGTCAGCGTCAACGCGCCGGCCTCGGTGCTGGCGGTGGCGCTGACCAACCTGATCGGCAATGCGATCAAGTACACGCTCGAGGGCAGCGTGCAGGTGGTGGTCGGCGACGGCGGCGTCGAGGTGATCGACACCGGCCCCGGGATCAAGCCGGAGGAAGCCGAGCGCCTGTTCCAGCGCGGCGTGCGCGGCGAGGGCGCCGGCGGCAGCGGCGCGGGCCTGGGTCTGGCGATCGTGCGCCGCCTGTGCGAACTGTACGGCTGGGACGTGGCGATGCGCCCGCGCACCGACACCAACGGCGCGATCGCCAGCATCACGTTCTCGTAGTCGAAGCCTGCGATTCCCGTGCCGCGGCTCAGGACGTGGCGGTGTCGAACAGGTCCGTCTGGGCCTGGTAACTGTCGCGGTCGACGAAACCGGCGAGCCCCACGCCGACCAGGCGGTAGCGCGTGGTCGCCGGGCGTTCCACGCGCTCGCGCAAGGTGCAGGCGATCTCGCCCAGCTCGTGGGCCGAGCGCGGTCGCTGCGGCGGCGTGAGGCTGCGGGTGAGCGTGTGGAAGTCGGCCGTTTTCAGCTTCAGCACCACGGTGCGGGCGACGCGTTCGCGTTCGCGCTGGTAGCCGCTCCACGCCTTGTCGGCCAGGCGGCGGATGTGCGGCTCCAGCTCGTCCAGCGGCAAGTCGTGCTCGAAGGTGTCCTCGGCCGAGATCTGCAGGGTCGGGCGCTCCGGTTGCACCGGATGCTCGTCGATGCCGTGGGCCAGCTCATGCAGGCGCCGGCCCCAGCGGCCGAAGCGCTGTTCCAGCTCGGCGGCGGCGCGTTCGCGCAGCTCGCCCACGGTGGCGATGCCCAGGGCGGCGAGCTTGCCCTCCATCACCTTGCCCACGCCGGGCAGGCGGCCCACCGGCAGCGGCGTGAGGAAGTCCAGGATCTGGCGTGGGCGGATCACGCACAGGCCATCGGGCTTGTTCCAGTCCGAGGCGATCTTGGCCAGGAACTTGTTCGGCGCCACGCCGGCGGAGGCGGTCAGTGCGGTCTCTGCGCGGATCGCCGCGCGGATCGCCTCGGCGGTGGCGGTGGCCGAAGGCAGGGCGGTCTTGGTGGTGGTGACGTCGAGGTAGGCCTCGTCCAGCGACAGCGGCTCGATCAGGTCGGTGTGGCGGGCGAAGATCTCGCGGATCTGTCGCGACACCGCCTTGTAGCGCACGAAATCCGGCGGCACGAACACCAGCTGCGGGCACAGGCGTTCGGCGCTGACCGCCGGCATCGCCGAGCGCACGCCGAACACGCGCGCCTCGTAGCTGGCCGCGCACACCACCGAACGCGCGCCGCGCCAAGCCACCGCCACCGGCTTGCCGCGCAACGAGGGATCGTCGCGCTGCTCCACCGAGGCGTAGAACGCATCCATGTCGATGTGCAGGATTTTCCGCGGGGCGGACATTCTGGGGATCGCGGCCTGGCGTGGCGGAGGAACCCGCTCATTGTACGCAGCGTGGATGCGGCCTTCAGCGCCAGAACGGGATGACGTACTCGTTGATGGCGTCCCGCGACTTGTCGCGGCTTGCGGCAGCCGGTGCCCGCATCACGCGCAGTTCGTGCCGTCCCGGCGCCAGCGCGCGCACGTCGATCATCGCCACCAGCGCCGGTCGTCGCGTGCGCGCATCGCTGCCCGTCTGGTAGCGCAGCGCTTGCAGCGGCTGGCCGTCCAGCGTCACCGCGTGCAGCTCGCCCAGGCAGTCGAGGGTGTGTTCGGCGCGCACCTTCGCTTCGGTCATGTCGAGTGCCGCCGCGCACTGTCGTTGCACGGCGGCGCCATCGCGGTCGGGCTGATAAGGAACCACCAGCTGGAGGTAGGGGGTGTCGATCACCGTGCTCTGGATGTAAGGCACGGCCGGGTCGTGCGCCAGGTCGCGCTGATCGTCGTAGTGCGCGGCGTTCATGGCGCGGCTGTCGTTGGCGAGGTAAGGGAAGGCAGCGTAGTTGCCCAGCCGGTAGGGTGATTTGGCGGGGAACAGCGTCATCGCCGCGCCGATCGCCACCGGCATGACGATCAACCAGAGCATGACCACGGAGCGCACTTCGCCGACGCGACTGGAAACCAGCAGCCACACATATTGGGAGCGACCGATGCCGACCCGGGCATAGACGCGGAAGATCCGCTCCAGCGCGCGCCGCTGCCAGCCGGTGGCAGACAGCGCGTTGCCGAACCGGAGATCGACCAGGTGTGCGGCCAGGAAGGGAAGCGTGAGCACGCCGACCACGGCGAGGATCGGCAGGACGACATCGAGATTCACGCCGAGCACCCGCTGCAGCGTGCCGGTGATGGCGAATGCGACGCTGACGACGAGGCTGACCACCAGCATCAGGCAGCCCAGCATCACGCCCATCGCGAACACCACGGTGGCCTGGTTGTCGGCCCGCTCGATGACTACGGTGGCCGGCGCCAGGCGCTGTTGTTCGAGGGCTCGCCGCACCGGGCCCATGCGCAGGTGCTTCCAGCGCACGCCGTCGGGGAACACCGAACGCAGACCGACCAGGGCGATCCAGCGGGCACGCAGGATCAGATGCAGGGTGAAGGTGATCGCCAGGATCAGCGCAGCCGACTTCAGATAGACGAACAAGGTGGTCAGCATCGCCACCCAGCCCTGCTCGAAGCGCGGCACCAGCGCAAAGAAGCGATCGTCCAGCCAGCCGGGCAGTTGCAGCATGGCGAACACCGCCACGCCGGAGATCAGCAACTCGACCTCCCAGGTCGGGGTGGTGTGGCCGGGCAGCGCATCGGCGTCTTGCACGGTTTCGGTCGGCAGATCGTTGGCGGTCATGAAGCGGGGTTCCCGGTGAGTGGCTTCAGGGGCCTGGCGAGGCGAGCGCGGCGCGCCGCAGCGCGGGGTGGTCGGCGAGCAGGTGTGCGAAGCGTTCGGCGGCGCGCGGTTGCGCGGCGAGGAACAGCGACGGTTCGATCAGCTCCAGTTCCATCAGCATGAAACGCCCGCCGCTGACCACGCCATCCACCCGCGCATACGCCGGCACGTCGTGGCCCGCGGCGGCGACCGCGGCCAGGGCGCGCTCGGCGGCGGCGCGCGTGGCGGCATCCGGCGTGGCCGCTTCGCTGCGTCCGCCGTGCTCGTCCTGCACGCGGTAGTCGCCCGCGGCGGGGCGCTTGATGACGGCGTGGCTGTACTCGCCGCCGAAATACAGCAGCGACCATTCGCCGGCGCTGGCGATTTCGGGAAGGTAGGGCTGCACCAGGTATTCCATCGCGGTCGGCAACTGCGCCACGGCCGCCGCGAATGCGGCGTCGCCGACCTCGCCGCGCAGCGTCTGCCACGCGCCGCCGCTGATCGTCGGCTTGACCACCACCGACGCGTCGGGCATCGACGCCAGCACGCGCGCTAGCTCGCCGCCGTGCGCCAGCCGGGTCGGGATGGTCGCCACGCCGAGGCGGGCGAGTTCGAACAGGTAGCGCTTGTCGCTGTTCCAGCGCAGCAGGCGGCTGTCGTTCACCGTGGCGATGCCGAGCCGGTCGAGGCGATCCAGCCATTGCCCGAACGCCGCGTGGTGCTGGTGGTAATCCCAGATCGTGCGGATCAGCACCAGGTCGAACGCCGACCAGTCGACCTGCGCGTCGTTCCACACGCACACCGTCGGCGGTGCGCCGAGTTGCGCCAGCGTGGCGGCGAGATGCGCGTCGTCCGGGTCGATCCAGGCGCGCGCGGCACAGGTGGCGAGGGCGAGTCGGGCGGGGCGATCGGGCAACGGCATCGGTGCAATCTAGCAGCGCTGGGCGGCGTTGCGCGCGGTCCCGTGCCAGAGGGGACTGGTGAAAGCGTCCCCGACAATGGCAAGGTAGCCGGCGTGCTGACCGAACCCGCCAATGCTTATGCCCGCCGCCTGAACACCTGGGACGCCGCGATGATCGTCATCGGCGGCGTGATCGGTGCGGGCATCTTCCTCACCCCGTCGACGGTGGCGCGGCATACGTCATCGGGCGCCGAACTGCTGATCCTGTGGGCGATCGGCGGCGGACTCACCCTGGCCGGCGTGCTGTGCTACGCCGAGCTGGGTGCGCGGCGGCCCCAGGCCGGCGGCATCTACGTCTACCTGCGCGAGGCGTTCGGCCTGATGCCGGCGTTCCTGTTCGGCTGGACCATGGCGCTGATCAACTACCCGGGCAGCGTGGCGGCGGTCGCGACGATGTTCGCCGAGTACCTGTGCAGTGCGCTGGGGCTCGATGGGCCGGCGTTCGTGAAGCCGGTGGCGGTGGGCGCGATCGTGTTCATCGTCGGCATCAACCTGTTCGGCATCCGCGCCGGCGCGTGGCTGCAGAACGTGTTCACCGTGCTCAAGCTGCTGGCGATCGTGCTGCTGGTGATCACCGGCCTGGTGCTGGCGCACGAACATCTGGGCGTGGCGCTGATCGGCCAGCCGGCCACGCCGGCCTCGCCGTGGGCGTTCGCCGGTGCGTTGTTGCCGGTGCTGTTTTCCTACGGCGGCTTCCACTACCTCAACGACCTCGCCGGTGAAGTGCGCAATCCCCAGCGCACGCTGCCGCGCGCGCTGGGCATGGGCATGACCGGCGTGGTGATCTGCTATCTGCTGGCCAACTACGCCTATCTCGCCGGGCTGGGGCATGCCGGCCTCGCCGCCAGTGACGCGCCGGCGGCGGACCTGCTGCGCCGCCTGTTCGGCGAGCGCGGCGCCACCGTGATCGCGGTCGGCATCGCCTGTTCCACCTTCGGCTATTGCGCGATCGCGGTGGCCGGCGGCGCGCGCGTGTTGCAGACGATGGGCGCCGACGGGGTGTTCTTCCGCGCCGCCGGGCGGGTCGATCCGCGCACCCGCGCGCCGCAGGTGGCGCTGGCCGTGCTCGGGGCATGGGCGGTGGTGCTGACACTGTCCGGCACCTTCGGCCAGTTGCTCAACTACACCACGGTCGGCGAGTGGCTGGGCCACGTGTTCGGCATCGGCACGCTGTTCTGGTACCGCAAGCATTTCATCGACGAGCCGGCGCCGTACCGGGTGCCGTTCTATCCGCTGCTGCCGCTGATCTTCGTCGTCACCGTGTTCGGCGTGATCGTGGCCAGCGCGATCCACGCCCCGCGCGACGCCGGCATGAGCCTGGTGATCATCGCGCTGGGCGTGCCGGTGTACTACGGCTGGCAGCGCTGGGTGCGCCGGCATCCGCTGGCGTAGGCTGGCGGCGAGCTGCTGCCGGCGGGGACGCCGATGAACGTGCGTGTGTGGATTGCCTGCTTCGGTCTGGCCTTGCTGGGCGCCGGCCATGCCGAGGGCGCGGATGCGGCGCGCCGCGAGGTGGTCGGCACCATCCGGCTGGAACAGGTGCGACGGGTGGGCGGCGTCGAGTACGCCGCCGACGGCGTGGCGCAGCGCCGCTACACCTTCGCGCCGGCAGCGCGGCCGTCGATCGTGCTCGTGCCGCGCAGCGGGACATGGGACTGGTCGGATCAGGGCGAGCTGCACTTGCGCGTGCAGAACGCGATGCCGTGGGCGGTCACGTTCGATGTGGAGATCGACAGCGCCGGCCAGCGCCTGCAGGCACGCGTGGGCTTGCCGCCGGGGCCGGCGCAGACGCTGGTGGTGCCGCTGCGCGCCAGCTCGCCGCGCGCGCAGGGCATGCAGGTTGGCCCGTCGCTGCCGTTCGACGAGGGCGGCCACCGGATACTGCTGGCGACCACCGTGCGCGGCGCGCTGGACCGGCGTCACGTGTACGCCATCTGCCTCGGCATCCCCTCGCCGCAAGCGGCACAGACGCTGCTGCTCGGCGGCATCGGCACGCTGTCGGGCGAGATCGGCCTGCATGCGGCGTATGCAGGCATCGTCGATCGCTACGGCCAATCCACGCGCGCGCAGTGGCCGCAGAAGATCGACTCCGATGCCGCGTTGCGGGCGGCGGTGCGGGTCGATGCGGGAAGCGTGGCCCCGGCCGCCGATGCCTACGGTGGCCAGGCGGGCCCCGCGCTGGATCGCACCGGCTGGTTCCACGCGCAAAAGCAGGGCAGCCGCTGGTGGCTGGTGACGCCCGATGGCCATGCGTTCTTCTCGCTGGGCGTCAATGCGGTCAACGCCGATGGCGGGCGCAGCTACGTGGAGGGCCGCGAGTTCATGTTCGCCAGCCTGCCGCCCGATCGCGGCGCATGGGCGGCCTTTTACGGACGCAGCGACAGCCGGCGCCCGGGCGAGGGCGCCAGCCAGGGCATCGCGTACAACCACGGCCGCTGGTTCGATTTCTACGCAGCCAATCTCCATCGGATCGACGGCAGCGACTGGCTGGCCGTCTGGCGCAAACGCGCGCTGGATCGGTTGCAGGCCTGGGGCTTCAACACCATCGGCAACTGGAGCGATGTCACGCTGGGCGCCGCGCATCGTCTGCCGTACACGCGCTCGATCAACATCGCCGGCGACTATGCCAGCGTCGCCAGCGGCTACGACTACTGGGGCCGCATGCCCGATCCGTTCGACCCTCGCTTCGCCGCCGCCACCGAGGCGGCGGTGGCGAAGGCCAGCGTGGGTGTGGCCGACGATCCGTGGCTGCTCGGCTACTTCGCCGACAACGAACTGGCCTGGGCCGGCGAGGGGCCGCAGGGACGCTGGGGACTGGCCTTGGGCACGCTCGCCGGCGACGCGCACAGCCCGTCCAAGCGGGCCTTCATCGCGATGCTGCGCCAGCAGTACGCCACGCCGCACGCGCTGGGCGAAGCCTGGGGCATCGCGCTGCGCTCATGGGATGCGCTGCAGGCCACCGGCTACGCGGCACCCGCGCCGAACGAGGCGCATCCCGCGCTCGCCCGCGACTACGGCCACTGGCTGCGCCGCTACGCCGACACCTATTTCCGCACCGTGGCCGCGGCGATCCGTCGTCACGATCCGCATCACCTGTTCCTGGGCGGACGTTTCGCGGTGTACACGCCCGAGGCGGTCGCCGCCTGCGCCCATTATTGCGACGTGGTCAGCTTCAACGCCTATGCCGACCTGCCGCAGCATCACGTCGACATGGCGCTGATGCGGACGCTGGATCGCCCGGTGCTGCTCAGCGAGTTCCATTTCGGCTCGAACGACCGCGGCCCGTTCGGTGCGGGCGTGGTACCGGTGGCCGACGAGGCCGCACGCGGCGTGGCCTACGCGCGCTATCTCGCCGCTGCCACGGCGAACCCGTGGGTGGTCGGCGCACACTGGTTCGAGTACGCCGACCAGCCGCTCACCGGCCGCCTGCTCGACGGCGAGAACAGCCACATCGGCCTGGTCGGCATCACCGACATTCCGTTCGGCGGCTTCGTGCAGGCGGTGCGCGAGGCCAATCGCCGCGCACGCTCCCGAACAGTCGCTGAACCGTGATCGCGGTGCGATCGGCTATGCTGGGGAACCACGCAGCCGGCATGTGGTCGGCTGAACTCGTGACCTCAATTCATCCGGAACCGCCACCATGAACCTGCCTCGTCTCACGCTCGCTGCCGCGCTCGCCCTCGCCACCGGTTTGTCCGTCGTTCCCGCCCAGAGCGCGCACGCCCAGAGCGCGCCGGCCGCCGGCGAGCTGGGTGGCAGCCCGGTGGCCGGCGTGTGCATGCTCTCGCGTGAAGCGGTGTTCGCCCAGTCCAAGGTCGGCAAGGCCGCCAGTGAGCGGCTGGGCCAGTTGGCCGAGCAGGCACGCAACACGCTGTCGAACCAGCGCAAGCCGCTGGATACGGATATCCAGAGCTTCCAGCAGAAGGCCTCCACGCTCACCGAGGATCAGCGCAAGCAGCAGGGTGCGGCCTTGCAGCAGCGCATGCAGACCTTCCAGTCGCAGGCCAGCGAGCAGAACGAGCGCATCCAGCTCACCCGCGCCAAGGTGATGCAGCGGATCGGCCAGGAGGCGCAGCCGGTGGTCGCCGCCAGCTACACCAAGCACCGTTGCGGCTTGCTGCTCAACCGCGACGCGGTGCTGGGCGGCAACACCACCAACGACCTGACCAGTGACGTCGTGCAGGGCCTGGACGCCAAGCTCACCACGATCAGCTTCAATCTCGAACCGCTGCCGGCCCAGGGCGCCTCGAACGGCGGTGCGAAGTAAGCGACCCCGGCCATCGGGACCGGCGGCAGGACCGCCGGCTTCTCGTCGCCCATGCACGGAACCACGATGAACCAGTCCAGCTTTTATCCCGTCGGCACCCCGGGCCTGCCCTGGGGCGAGGCCGAACGCGAGGCATGGCGCTCGCGCCAGCGCGTGCAGCGCAGCTACGCGGATGACGTGCTGCGCCGGATCGACGCGCTGCGCGCACGGTGGGAGGTGTCGCAGTACGGCGAACTGGATTATCCCGGCGCCCGCTATCCGCTGTTCGCCCTGCGCAGCAGCGGCTGGCGCGAGGAGCTGCCGGTGATGCTGGTTACCGGTGGCGTGCACGGCTACGAAACCAGCGGCGTGCATGGTGCGCTGCAGTTCGCCGAGCAGCACGCGGCAGACGTCGCCGGCCGGGCCAACTTGCTGGTGGTGCCGTGTGTGAGCCCGTGGGGTTACGAGCGCATCCAGCGCTGGAACGCCGCGGCACTCGATCCCAACCGCTCGTTTTACGCGGACAGCCCGGCGCAGGAAGCGGCCGCGCTGATGGCGCTGGTCGCGCCGCTGCGCCACCGCGTGGCGACGCACATCGACCTGCACGAAACCACCGACAGCGACGAGAACGAGTTCCGCCCGGCACTGGCGGCACGCGACGGCAAGCCGTTCGAACCAGGCACGATTCCCGATGGCTTCTACCTGTGCGCCGACAGCGCGCGGTCGCAGCCGGCGTTCCAGCAGGCGGTCATCGCCGCGGTGGCCGCGGTCACCCACATCGCGCCGGCCGATCCCGACGGCACCATCATCGGTTCGCCGGTGGTGGCGCACGGCGTGATCGAATACGACTACGGCCGGCTTGGCCTGTGCGCCGGCATTACCGACGCCCCGTACCGGACCACTACCGAGGTCTACCCCGACAGCCCGCGCGCCACGCCCGCGCAATGCAACGCGGCGCAGGTGGCGGCGGTGGCGGCGGCAATCGACTTCGCGCTGGCGCATCCGGCCGGCTGACGCGGATCGGCCGGCATGTCGCTGAAGTCCGATTTCGAACTCACCGCGCGCTACAACCAGTGGATGAACGTGCGTCTGTATGTCGCCGCCGCGCAGCTGGACGAGGCGCAGTGGCATGCCGATCGCGGCGCTTTCTTCGGCTCGATCGCCGCCACGCTGGAGCACATCCTGGCTGCCGACATCCACTGGCTGAAGCGTTTCGCCGCCGCATGGCCGTCGCTGGCATCGCTCGACCCGGTGCGCGCGCTGCCGCTGCCGCCGCTGGTTCGCGGCATCACGTTCCCCGAGCTGGCCCGTCTGCGCCATGATCGGGAGCTGGTGGATGCGGCGCTGATCGCGTTCACCCGCGAAGCCACCGACACGCTGTACGAGCAGTCGCTGCGCTACGTGAACAGTGCCGGCGAATCCCACGCCAAGCCGTGCGGCCTGGTGCTGCGCCATGTGTTCAACCACCAGACCCACCATCGCGGCCAGGTCACGACCTTGTTCAGCCAGTTCGGCATCGATGTCGGCGTGACCGATCTCTCCGCGCTGATTCCCGAATTGTGAGATCTGACCGCATACGCAGCGGTGGCGTGCCGGTCCCCGTGCTAGCATCGGCCACCGAAGGGGAGTAGCTCCCGATCGCTGTCGCCGTCATGACGGGCCTCGCGCCCCGGTGCAGCAGCAAATGGCACAGCCATTTGCGAGCAAGACCTTCGCCGTCCCACGGCGAAGGTGCGTCCGCAAAAGATGCCTCCGCCGCCGTGGTCCTTCCAGCCCGCCGGAGACGTTCACCCGCCCCCGATACCCAGCGAGCACCATGGTCGTTGCGCGTGCACCTCATCGTGCGGCGTGGCCTGGCCCGGTATCTCCGCTTCCCGTTCTGCCGATCGTTGCAGCCTGCCCCGCGTGCCATCGGATCGGGCGCATGCCCTTCTTCGTCATTTCCGAGAACCCTTCCATGGAACAACTGGCCAACCCCGAAATCTGGATTGCCCTCGCCACACTCACCGCACTCGAGCTGGTGCTGGGCATCGACAACATCATTTTCATCTCGATCCTGGCCGGCAAGCTGCCGCCGGAACGACGCGACAAGGCCCGGCGCCTGGGCATCATGCTGGCGGCCGTGTCGCGGCTGGGCCTGCTGATGGCGATCGCCTGGATCGTCGGACTCACCGCGCCGCTGTTCGAGCTGTTCGGCCACGCCTTCTCGTGGCGCGACCTGATCCTGATCGGCGGCGGATTGTTCCTGATCGGCAAGGCCACCCACGAGATCCACCAGAAACTGGAGGGCGCCACCGAACACGTCGGCACGGGGGCGGTCACGGCCACGGCGACCTTCGGCGGCGTGATCATGCAGATCATGCTGCTGGACATCGTGTTTTCGCTGGACTCGATCATCACCGCGGTGGGCATGGTCGACCAGCGCTGGGTGATGGTCGCCGCGATCCTTGCCTCGATCGTGTTCATGCTGATGTTCGCCAGGCCGCTGGGTGAATTCGTCGAGCGTCACCCCACGGTCAAGGTGCTGGCGCTGAGCTTCCTGATCATGATCGGCCTGGTGCTGATGGCGGACGGTTTCGGCCAGCACATCCCGAAGGGCTACATCTACGCCGCGATGGCTTTCTCGGTGTTCGTGGAGCTGATCAACCTGGCGATCCGCCGGCGCACGCAGCGCCAGGTGGCGCCGGTGTCGCTGCACGAAAAGTACGCGCCAGGCGAGTAGCGGCACCGGGCACGAAAAAACCCGCAGAGGGGAGTCTGCGGGTTGGGGGATCCGTCTGCGTTTGGTGCGGAGGAGGAGGGGGAGCCTCGCCGCACGATGGGATGGATGTCTCACGACATGGGCAATAATGTACTCGACGGTTTGTTAATGGAGTGTAACTGGCCTGGCAGTCACGTCGCGCGCGGGACTTCCCGCGCGTGGCCCGGGCCGAAGCGCTGTCCGGCTGCACGGCGCGGTGCTGTCCGCGGACAATCATTCGCCTCCACGCCGACGGGAAAAATTCAATATAAGTCATTTACTTGCGTCTTCATCCGCACTTGGCACGGCGATTGCTCCAGGGACAGCACAGGGACTTGCTTCCATCGGAGAACGCGTCATGAAATTCGAATCCATCTTCCTGACCATGCTGTTCGTCGCTTGCTCCAGCGTCTGCGTGCTGGTGATGGGCGCCATGCTGACCGCCAGCCCGTCGTCGGCGCAATTGGCCAAGGTCCGTCGCGCCGCGCCCGCGGTCGCCGTACAGGTCGATTGCGCAACGCCAACCGCGGTGGAAACGTGCGGCGCACCCGAGGCCTGAGTCGCCTTGTCCGGGATGACATGGGGCGACCAGGCGCCTAGGCTGCGAGACCCGTACCCCATGGGTTGAGTCGATGTCCGACCCGATTGCACGACCGGCGCCGCGAAAGGCAAGCCAATTCGTCAGGATGCTCGCCGGGATGGCGGGTTTCGCCGCCTTCGTGGCCCACGCCGCCGCACCGCCGCCGCGGGTGTCGCTGGCCGATGGCTGGGTCGAAGGCCGCCGTGCGCAGGCCGATGCGGTGGCGCTGGAGGTATTCCAGGGCATTCCCTACGCCGCGCCGCCGCTCGGCGATCTGCGCTGGAAGCCGCCGCAACCTGCCTCCGCGTGGAACGACGTGCGCGAGGCGAAACGCTTCGGCCCGCGCTGCATGCAGCTGCCGCTGTTCGGCGACATGCGGTTCCGCTCCGCCGGCATGAGCGAAGACTGTCTCTACCTCAACGTGTGGAAGCCTGCGGGCGCGACCACCAAGCTGCCGGTGCTGGTGTATTTCTTCGGCGGCGGCTTCGTTGCCGGCGACGGCTCGGAACCGCGCTACGACGGCGCCAGCCTGGCCAGCCGCGGCATCGTCACGGTCACGGTGAACTATCGCCTGGGCGTGTTCGGCTTCTTCGCCACGCCCGCACTCGCCACCGAGTCGCCGCAGCACGCGGCGGGCAACTACGGTCTGCTCGACCAGGTCGCCGCGCTGCGCTGGGTGCGCGACAACATCGCCGCTTTCGGCGGTGATCCGGCGCAGGTGACGATCGCTGGCGAGTCGGCCGGTTCGATCGCGGTGAGTGCCTTGATGGCCTCGCCGCTTTCGCGCGGGCTGTTTGCGCGCGCGATCGGCGAAAGCGGCGCCCTGATCGCGCCGATCGCGCCGGTGCCGCTGGCGACGATGGAGCGCCGCGGCGAGGCGTTCGCACGGAAGCTGGGCGCCGGCACGCTGGCCGCGTTGCGCGCGCTGCCGGCGGACCGCCTGCTGCAGGCCACGCGCGAGCAGCACGGCGATGCCGACGTCAATCTCGACGGCTGGTTCCTGCGCGAGTCACCCGCGGCCAGCATGGCCCGCGGCGAGCAGGCACAGGTGCCGCTGCTGCTGGGGAGCAATTCGCAGGAGGGTTACTACACCGCGATCCTGAAGGACCAGCCGCCGACCCCGGCCCATTACCGCACGGCGCTGCAACGGCTGTTCGGCGCGCAGGCGGCGCGCGCACTGACGCTGTACCCCGGCGCGGACACGACGCAGGTGAAATCTTCCGCCACGGCGCTGGCCGGCGACATGTTCATCGCGCACACCACCTGGCGCTGGATGGATCTGCAGCGACGCCACGGCGGCGCGCCGGTGTACTTCTACTACTTCGATCAGCCGCGTCCGGCCAAGGTGCATCCGGCGGCGGGCGAAAGCCCGGATCCCGGCGCGGTGCACAGCGCCGGGATCGAGTACGCGCTGGGCAACCTGGCGGGCAATCCGGTCTATGCGTGGACGGCTGCCGACCGCGCCGCGTCCGCCATGATGGAAGGCTACTTCGCACGGTTCATCAAGACCGGCGATCCCAACGGCGCGGGCCTGCCGCCCTGGCCCGCGGTGCGCGAATCCGATGGCGGGCTGCTGCGTCAGGTGATTGCGGCGCATTGCCGCACCGAGGCCGATCGCGGAGCGGCGCGGCAGGCGTTCCTGCAGGCTTACTTCGCCACACACGCGGACCCGTTGTAGCGGATCTCGCGGTGTCCACCCATGGCTTTAGTCATGGGTGCGTGGCGGAGGCTTTGGGTAGGATCGGGGCTCCCCCCACGTCGAGCGGACCTTGATGAAGCCCACCCTTTCCCTGGCGATGACGATCGCGTTGACCAGTTCCATGGCGGCCTATGCCGACACCGCGGCGGACAAGCAGCACGCAGGCACGCACGCGTCACACGCGGCCGCTGCCGATGTCCGTGCCAATCCGTTCTTCGCCGAAAGCACGCTGCCGCTGCACTACCCCGCGTTCGACAGGATCAAGGACAGCGACTACGCGCCTGCGTTCGACCGCGGCATGGCCGAGCAGCTGCGTGAAGTGGCGGCGATCAGCGCCAACCCTGCTGCGCCGACCTTCGACAACACCATCATCGCGCTGGAGAAATCCGGCCAGGTGCTGGAGCGCACCTCGACCGTGTTCTTCAGCGTGTCCGGGGTCGAGAACAACGATGCGCTGAAGAAGCTGCAGGCCGAGTACGCGCCGAAGCTGGCCGCGCACCGCGACGCGATCGCGCTGGACCCGGCGCTGTTCGCGCGTATCCAGAAGCTGTACGACACGCGCGACAGCCTCGGCCTGGATGCGCAGGGCGTGCGCCTGATCGAGCGCTACCACACCGATTTCGTGCGCGCCGGCGCCAAGCTGTCCGACGCCGACAAGGCGCACCTGAAGCAGATCAACGGCGAGCTCGCCAAGCTCGGCACCAGGTTCACCCAGAACGTGCTGGCCGAGGTCAACGATTCGGCACTGGTGGTGGACAGCCGCGCCGAACTGGCCGGCCTCACCGATGCCCAGATCGAAGCCGCGGCGGCCGCCGCCAAGGCGAAGGGGCTGGACGGCAAGTACGTGATCGCCCTGCTCAACACCACCGGCCAGCCGCCGCTGGCGCAGCTGGAAAACCGCGCGTTGCGCGAGCGCCTGTACAAGGCCTCGATCACGCGCGGCAGCCGTGGCAACGCGTACGACAACACCGCGATCGTGTCGCAGGTGATGAAACTGCGTGCGGAGAAGGCGGGCATGCTCGGCTATCCGACCTGGGCTGCCTACGTGCTGGCCGACCAGACCGCGAAGACGCCGGAGGCGGTCAACGCCATGCTCGGCAAGCTGGCGCCGCCGGCGGTCGCCAACGCCAGGCGCGAAGGCGCCGCGTTGCAGGCGATGATCGACAGGGAGCAGGCGGCCAAGGGCCAGCCCACGTTCGCGCTGCAGCCGTGGGACTGGGCCTACTACACGGAGAAGGTCCGGGCCGACAAGTACAACTTCGACGAGAGCCAGCTCAAGCCCTATTTCGAGATGAAGAACGTGCTGGAGAACGGCGTGTTCTACGCCGCCGGCCAGCTCTACGGACTCAAGTTCAAGCAGCGCACCGACCTGCCGGTCTACAACCCCGACGTGCTGGTGTACGACGTCTACAACGAAGACGGCAGCCAGCTGGCGATCTTCCTGGCCGACATGTATGCCCGCCCGTCCAAGCGCGGCGGCGCCTGGATGAACTCCTACGTGGACCAGTCCGCGCTGACCGGCAACCTGCCGGTGGTGGCCAACCACCTCAACATCACCAAGCCGACCAGCGGCCCGACCCTGCTGACCTGGGACGAGGTGACCACGGCATTCCACGAGTTCGGCCACGCGCTGCACGGCATGTTCTCCAACGTGAAGTACCCGCGCTTCAGCGGTACCAGCGTGCCGCGCGACTTCGTCGAGTTCCCCTCGCAGGTGAACGAGATGTGGGCCGACTGGCCCAGCGTGCTGGCCAACTATGCGAAGCACTACCAGACCGGCGCGCCGATGCCGAAGGAACTGCTGGACAAGGTGCTGGCCACCTCGAAGTTCAACCAGGGCTTCGCCACCACCGAATACCTCGGCGCGGCGATGCTCGACCAGAGCTGGCACCAGCTCGGCGCGGACAAGATCCCCGACGCGGACGGCGTGATGGCGTTCGAGGCGGCCGCGCTGAAGGCCAACGGTACCGATTACGCGCCGGTGCCGCCACGCTACCGCACGCCGTACTTCAGCCACATCATGGGCGGCTATGCGGCCGGCTACTACGCCTACATCTGGTCCGAGGTGCTGGATGCGAACACGGTGGAGTGGATCAAGAGCCACGGCGGCCTGACCCGCACCAACGGCGACCGTTTCCGGCAGACGCTGCTGTCGCAGGGCGGCAGCAAGGATGCGCTGCAGCTGTTCCGCGATTTCGCCGGCCACGAGCCGCGCATCGAACCGCTGCTGGAGCGTCGCGGGCTGGACGGCAGCGCCGAGTGATCCGCATCGCCTGAGCGCGGCATGACGAAGCCGCCCGGAGCGATCCGGGCGGCTTTTTCGTGGGGCCGCGTCCGAAACTGCGGCGGCATGCGTGGCCGATTCAGATGCGGACTGTTACGGTGGCCGCACGATGTGCCGACCCGCGAGGATTGCCGCCCCGTATGTCCGCTGCCGCCCGTCATCCCGACAAGACGCTGCGCCTGGCGACGCTGCGCGCCATGGGTGCGCTGGATACGCGCGCCGAACCGCTGTTCGATGCGCTCGTGCGCAGCGCCGCGGCGGCGAGCGGGCGGGCGCTGGCGCTGATCGTGCTGGTCGATGCCGACGGCCACGGGCTTGCCGTGCATGCGCCGGCGCCGGATATCGACGAGCCGAGCGTGCTGCGGGTGCTGGCCAAGGCGAGTTCCGGCGTGCTGGAGATTCCCGACGCGCGGGTCGATCCGCGCTGCGCCGACGACCCGCTGGTTGTCGGCGCGGCGGGCATCCGTTGCTTCGTCGCCGTGCCGATCAGGCGGGGCGAGAGCGCGAAAGCGGGCGCGTTGTGCGTGCTCGATCGCGCGCCGGGTACGCTCGACGAGCGACAACACGAGACGCTGCGGCAACTGGCCCGCGCGGTGGCGCAGGCGCTGGAGACGCGGCCGGTCGCGCGCCGGAACAACCTCGTGCCGGTCGGCGCGGCGCCATCGTTGCAGCCGCCGCTGGAGTCGGCCGGCGAGACGGAACGGAAGCGGCGCGCCAACGAGGCGCTGCTCGAACGCACCGGGCGCCTGCTCGACGCCGGCGGCTGGGAGCTGGACCTGGCCACCAACGCGATCACCTGGTCGGACCAGACCTGCCGCCTGCACGACGTGCCGCCGGGTTTCCACCCGAGCCTGGAAGAAGCGGTGAGCTTCTACGATGCGGTGGCGCGGCCGGTGATCGACGCGGCCGTGCGCAAGAGCATCGACACCGGCGAGGGATGGGATCTGCAGCTGCCGCTGACCACCGCCACCGGCCGGAAGATCTGGGTGCGTGCGGTCGGCATCTTGGAATGCGCCGAGGATGGCACTCCGCAGCGGCTGGTCGGCGCATTCCAGGACATCACCCTGCAGCGGCGCGCGATCTTGGCGCTGGAGGCCAGCGACCGCCGCTACCGCAAGCTGTTCCAGTACAGTCCCGGCCTGATCTGCACGCACGACCACGAGGGCGTGCTGCTGTCGGTGAACCCGGCGGCGGCCAGATCGCTGGGCTATTCGGTGGGCGAGATGATCGGCCGCCCGCTGACCGATTTCATGCGGCCCGAGCGGCGCCCGTACTTCGCCGAATACCTGTTGCGCCTCATGCGCGAGGACAGCGACGCGGGCATGCTCCAGGTGGTCGCCAAGGACGGCAGCGAACACGTCTGGCAGTACCACAACGTGCTCGACGACGATGTCGACGATCCCTACGTGCTCGGCCATGCGCTGGACGTCACCGAGCGCTTCCGCCAGGAGAGCCAGTTGCGCGAGTGGTCGATCCACGACGCGCTGACCGGCTGCTTCAATCGCCGCTACCTGGCCGAGCTGACCGCCGGACCGGCCGCGGGCTGGGGCTGCATCGTGTTCGACCTGGACCATTTCAAGCAGGTCAACGACACCCATGGCCACGCGCGCGGCGACGAAGTGCTGGTGGCCATGGCGAAGTTCCTGCGCGGCCACGTGCGACCGCAGGATGCGGTGATCCGCCTCGGCGGCGACGAGTTCCTGGTGTTGCTGCGCGGCGCCGGCGAGGAGCTCACGCAAGGCGTGGTCGATCGACTCGAGGCCGATCGCGCCGCTGCGCCGATCGGCTTCACCATGGGCGCGACCACGGTCGTGCCGGGCGCCTCGCTGGAAGCCGGCCTGGGCGAAGCCGACCGGCGCCTGTACAAGGCGCGCGAAGGCCGGCCGAAGCGGGCGCCATGACGCCGTCCGGGCGCAGGCCGCCGGCGGGCGGCGATGGACACGATCCGCACCCCGCGCATCCGCGCCACACCGGGCTGATGCGCTGGTTGCTGCTGTTCGCGGGCGGCGTGGCGTTGTTGCTGGGGCTGATCGGCCTGATGTTGCCGGTGATGCCGACCGTGCCGTTCCTGCTGGTGACCGCCGCGTGCTGGTCGCGCGCCTCGCCGCGCTGGCATCGCTGGCTGCTTTCGCTGCCCCGACTGGGCCCGGCGATCGCGCACTGGGAGCGCGAACGCAGCATTTCGCGGCGAACCCGCTGGCTGGCGCTCGGTCTGGTCACGCTGTCGATGGCCGGCACGATCTGGTGGTTCCGCGGACACGCCTGGTTGCCGTGGCTGCTGGTCGCGCTGGTCGTGCTGCTGTGGCTGCTGATCCTGCGCCTGCCGGTGACGCCGGACGAAGGCGGCGCGAGCCTGCAGCAGACTGGCGAGTGAGAGGCTGCCGGCCGTGCGCTCCGCGGCGAGGTCAACCGTGCGGGTGAATCAGGGCGCGCCGAGCGCGGCCGTCATCACCGTTCCTCCACCGCATTTGAGATAAGGCGAGGCACCCAGCCACTTGGCATCGGGATAGTAGGAGAACACGTACTGGCCGCCCTTGAGCGCGTCGATCAACGGCCGCGCGATCGCGTTGCGCACCGCCGGGCAGCCGTGGCTGCGGCCGATGCGGCCCTGCTGGCGGGCCAGCGCCGGGTTGACGTAGGCCGCGCCGTGGATCACCAGCGCGCGCTCCAGCGCGTGGTCGTTGGTGCCCGGTTCGAGGCCTTCCATGCGCAGCGAGTAGCCGTTGCGGCCGGCGTAGGTGCCCAGCGTGCGGAACAGGCCCAGGCTCGATTGCCGGCTTTCCGGCGTGTTGGAGAACCTGCTCGCCAGGTTCTCGCCGGTGTTGCGCCCGTGCGCCACCAGTTCCTGATACAGCAGCTTGCGCCGGGTCAGGTCGAACACCCACAGCCGCGGCTCGGTCGAAGGCTTCGAATAGTCGATCACCGCCAGCCGATCGGATGGCGGCTGGCCCTGCGCGGCGGCGCATTCGGTGGCGGCCAGCGCCAGCCCGATCACCTTGGGGTTCGCCTGCGGCGCGAGCTGGCTGAGCGCGTCCTGCAGCGACGGCGTGGCGGCGTGCGCCGCGGCGAGGCTGCTGGCAAGAAGCACGGTCAGGCTGGCGACGGGACGCAGGAATCGGCTCATCGGAACGGCTGGGTGGGGGCGGGCATGCGGTCGTCGATGCTAACAGCCCCTTGTTAAGAACCCGTCGGGCGGCAGCTGCTTGCGCGCGCAGGTGGCTGTGCTATGACAGGGCGGTCTTCCTTGCGCAGGGCCGTGCCGTGCCGTCCAGATTTTTCCGTGTCGTCCGGGGCATCGCCCTGCTGGGCCTGCTGCTGGGAACGGCGCTGCACGCGCAACAGCCTGCGCCCGAGCCGCCGCCGGGGCCGGTGGCCGAGCAGATCCGCGAACGCATCGAGCAGTGGCGCGCGGCGCATGCCGATGCCGCCGCGGCCCAGGCGCCCGGCAACGCGGTGGCGGCGTTCTACGAACAGAACCGCTTCGCGCCGGCATGGACGCAAGCGGGCAATCTCGACCAGTTGCTGGCCGCGCTGCGCGACGTGGCTGGCGACGGCCTCGACCCGGAGGACTATGCGCTGACCGAACTGCGGCGCCGGCGCGTCGTGCTCACCGACCCGCAGGCCACGGCGCAGCAGCGCGCGCAGTTCGACCTGCTGGCCACCGATGCCTGCTTCGCCGCGCTGCTGCACCTGTATCGCGGCAAGGTCGATCCGGCCACGCTGGACACGCACTGGAACTTCGACCCGCGCCAGCTCGACCAGGCGCGGGGCCTGCAGGCGGTGCGCGAGGCGCTGGCGCAGGGCACGCTCGGCGAGCTGTTCGCGCGGGCGCGGCCGCAGCACCCGTACTACGCCCAGCTGCGTGCGGCGCTGGCGAAGCTGCGCGAGGTGGCGGCGCAAGGCGGCTGGCCCGTGATCGCGAACGGCCCCACGCTTAAGCCGGGCAGCCGCGATGCGCGCGTGCCGGCGCTGCGCCGGCGCCTGCAACTGGCTGGCCATGCGCTGGGCGATGCCGCGGACGACCTGTACGACCCGGCGCTGGAGGCCGCGCTGGAACAGTTCCAGCGCGAACAGTACCTGGCCGCGGACGGCCACCTGGGCAAGGCCACCCTGGCCGCGCTGAACGTGCCGGTCGCCGCGCGCATCGAGCAGCTGCGCGCGAACCTGGAGCGTGCACGCTGGCTGCTGCACCAGCTGCAGGGCGATTTCGTGGTGGTCGACATCGCCGGCTACCGGGTCACCTACTACAAGGACGGCAAGCCGGTGTGGCGCTCACGCGTGCAGGTGGGCAAGCCGTACCGCAGCACGCCGGTGTTCAAGTCGGCGATCACCTACCTCACGCTCAACCCCACCTGGACGGTGCCGCCGACCATCCTGAAGAACGACATCCTGCCCAAGCTGCGCAGGAACCGGGGCTACCTCGCCGCCAACCGCATCCGCGTGCTGGACGGCCAGGGCCGCGAGCTGGCGCCCGCCAGCGTGGACTGGGCCAACCCGCGCGGCATCGTGCTGCGCCAGGACGCCGGCCCGGGCAATTCGCTGGGGCGGCTGGTGATCCGCTTCCCGAACGAGTACGCGGTGTACATGCACGACACCCCGCACCAGGAACTGTTCGCCAGCGAGCGGCGCACCTTCAGCTCCGGCTGCATCCGGGTGGAACGCCCGCGCGAGCTGGCCGAGCTGCTGCTGGACGATCCTGCGCGCTGGAACCGCACGGAGATCGACCGCGCGATCGACACGCTGCAGACGCAGACCGTAATGCTGCCCAAGCCGGTGCCGCTGCTGCTGGCGTACTGGACGGTGGACCTGCGCGGGGACGGCCGCGTCGGCTTCCGCCCGGACGTGTACCGGCGCGACCCGCCATTGCTCGCCGCGCTGGCGCGCCCGCGCGTGTCGCCGTGGCTGCCGGCAGCCTCGGCGCCCTGAAAAAAAAAGCCGCGCCGGCGGGGGTGCCGGACGCGGCCAAGGTCTGAACCGATCCACTGCCAGTGCATCGGGCGCCGGCGGCGGAGGTCCGCGGCGGCCGGGGCAGTGTGCCGGGCCTGCGTCTCACCGGGCGGGATTGCCCTGATCCCGGTCAGGGCGCGCGGGTGCGGCGGCGGGCACCATCGCGCCGGGCGGATGTGCCGCCCGCAACCCTGGAGATCGTACCGATGCTGTTCCAAGTGAAGGATTTTGCCGGTGACACCGGCGCCATCGCCGCCATCCTGCGTGCGCTCGACGCCAACGCGAAAGTCACCGGTGATCCCGCCGCGGGACAGATCGAGGTGGCCGCCCAGCTCACCTCCGGCCAGGTGATCACGGCCCTGCAGCAGGCCGGCTACGAGGCCGCCCGCGTGTCCGAGCCGCGGCAGATCCACGTCAGCGGCAGCAGCACCTGCTGCGGCAGCTGCTCATGAGCCGCTGACGTCCTCGCCGCGCGGCCGCATGCGCGGCTTGCGCGGCCCCGGCGCGGATTGCCAGCCCTGCGCCGCGTCGATCGCGTCGATCCAGCCGGCGCGCGCGGCGGGGAACGCGTCGGCGTAGGGCACGTACGGCTTGATGTCGAGGATCGGCGTGCCGTCCAGCAGATCCACCCCGCGCACGCGCAAAGCGCCTTCCTCCACCGTCACCAGCTCCACCGCCGACAGCCCGATCGCGTTCGGCCGGTGCGGCGAGCGCGTGGCCAGCACGCTGCGCTTGCCGCCGCCGCGCGGCGGGCGCACCTCGGCCTTCCAGCCCTCGCTGCGGTGGAAGGCGAACAGCAGCCAGATCCGCTCGAAACCGGCCAGGTCGCGATACGCCGCCGTGGGGAAACCCGCGACGAACTCGACCACCGCCTCGGCCGCCGCCTGCGTCTCGGTGCCTTCGACCACGGTGGCCTGGTGCGGCGCGTCGATGCGCTGCGCATACGGCGAACGCACGAACGCGATCGGGTCACAGGACAATTCGTCGGAGGTATCGGCGCGGGTGTTCATTGCGGCATTATCCCTCCTCGCCCCGCCTTCCCCGCCGAGGACGCCATGAAATATCTCGTGATGATCTATTGCGACGACCGCCTGCTGGACGCGCTGCCCGAAGGCGAGTTCGACAGCCGCATGAAAAGCTGTTTCGGCAAGGCCGACGCGTTGCGCGCGGAGGGGCAGCTGCTCGACTCGCAGCAACTGGAAGCGCCGGAAACCGCACGCACCGTGCGCGTGCGCAACGGCCGCACCAGCGTGGTCGACGGCCCGTTCGCCGAGACCAAGGAATACCTGGGCGGCTTCAACCTGATCGAGGCGGCCGACATGGACGAGGCGGTGCGCATCGCGCAGTCCTTCCCGTGGTCGCAGACCGGCGCCATCGAAATCCGTCCGGTGCGCGACATGGATGCGGTGCGCACGCGGGTCGGCGCCTGATGCTGCGACTGGTCGGCTTCGACGGCGACGACACGCTGTGGCACAGCGAGGGCTACTACCGCCAGGCCGGCGAGGCGTTCGCGGCGATCATGGCGCGCTACGTGGACGTGGCCGACCGCGAGGTGCACGCGCGCATGCTGGCCACCGAGCAGCGCAACCTCAAGCTGTTCGGCTACGGCGCCAAGGGCATGGCGCTGTCGATGGTGGAGACCGCCATCGCGGTCTCGGACGGGCGCATCGGCGTGGCCGACATCCACGCGCTGATCGAGCTGGGCAAGGGCGTGCTGCAGCATCCGGTGGAACTGCTGCCGGGCATCCGCGCCGCGGTCGAGGAAGTGGCCGCGAAGTACGAGGTGGTGCTGATCACCAAGGGCGACCTGTTCCACCAGGAGAAGAAGGTGGCGCAGTCCGGCCTGGCCGATTTGTTCCGCCGCATCGAAATCGTTTCGGAGAAGGACGCCGTCACCTACCACCGCGTGCTGGGCGAATTCGATCTGCAGCCGGCGCAGTTCGCGATGGTCGGCAACTCGCTGCGCTCGGATATCGAGCCGGTGCTGCGCCTGGGCGGCTGGGGCGTGCACATGCCCTACCACGTGACCTGGGCGCATGAACTGGAAAACGGCCTGGCCGCCGACGAGCCGCGCATGCTCACGGTGGATGCGCCCGCGGCCATCCCCGCCGCGGTGGAACGCCTGCGCGCGCTGGCTGCCGCGGCGCAGGGCGCGCAGCACCAGCCGGCCCGGCCCGCCTAATCGTCGAAACCGGTGTAGTCGTCGGGAAAGATCGGCGTGCCGTCCGCCTCCAGCCCGGTCATGTCGGCCAGCGCTTTCGCCGCGGCGGCTTCGGCCACCTCCTTGTCGCGGAAGCTGCGGTTTTCGCAGATCGCGTAGTACACCGGAAAGCCGTGGCCGCGTGGGGTGATCGCCAGCCACGCCGCGTAGCGCGAGCCTTCCAGGGTGGCGCCGGAACGGGCCAGGTAGTCGTCGAACGCGCGCTCGGCCATGGTCGTCGGTTCCGCTCGGAAAGCGTGCATTGTATCGGCTGGGTGCGGGGTCGCTGCCGATGCCGGCGCTTCCCGCGCCTCAGCGCTTGCGCGTGCCGTTCGCGGCGCGGAGCTGGTCGATGCTCAACGCTTCGCTTTCGCCCGGTGGCGGCAGGCCGATCTTCGCGCAGAAGGCGATGAAGCGCGGATCGTCGCGCAGGTTCAGGATGAGCGGATCGGTCGGCAGGAACAGCAGATCGTCGGTCGAGGCACGCTGCAACCATTCCACGGCGTGGGAGGCATCGCCGCGCAGGGCATGGATCTGCGCGATCAGGTACGGATCGGCGTTCGCCGCGGCCTCGCTGGCCAGGGCGTTCGCCAGCGCGGCGTCCGCGGCGGTGCGATCCGGCCCGATCTGGGCCGCCAGCGCCGTGTACAGGTCGCGGTGCTCCGACGGCATTTGCCGCGCGCTGCGCATCGCCTTGCCCGTGTCGCCACGCGCCAGGGCGACCGTCATGTGCAGGAACGCGGACGAGTAGCGCCACCGCGGGTTCGTCTGCGGCAGGCTTTCGACGGTGCCAAGGTACTTCTCCGCTTCGTCCAGCCGACCGGATGCCAGCAACAGCTTCGCGTACTGCTGGTAATTGATGATGTAGAGCGGTTCGATCGAAAGGAGATGCTGCCGCGACCGGATCGCTTCGCCCAGTTTCCCGACCTGGGCAAACACATAACCGCAGCCATTGAGGACGGTCCCGTCCTCGGGCGCCAGTTGCACGGCGCGACGGCATTCGGCCTGGGCGCCGCGGTGGTCGAAGCGGTAGACCATCAGATAGGCACGGGCCGCATGCGCCGCCCCCAGCCCGGGCGCCAGTTGCAATGCCTGATCCGCCGCGCGCGCCGCCTCGTTCATGTGTTCACGGGCTGCCTCGGCGGGCTCGTCCGAGAACGTGGCGACGGTGCTCAGCGACCCCGACAGGTGCGCCCAGGCCATCGCATAGCCCGGGTCGAGTTGCACAGCCCTGGTCATGTATTCGGAGGCCTGGCGGAAATCCTCGTCGTGCCAATGCTTCAAGCCCTGCAGATAGGCGTTGTAGGCATCGATGCTGCCGCTCGGCGGCCGGTCGTCGTGCGTCACGGATTCGCCGGGCGGCAGCAGCTTCACCTGCAGGGCGCCGATGACAGCGGACGCGATCTCGTCCTGCAGGGCGAACAGGTTCCGGTACGGGCGGTCGTAGTGCTCGGCCCACAGCGTGCTGCCGTCGGCGGCCCTGGTCAGCGCGGCGTTGATGCGCACGATGTCGCCCACGTGCTGCACGCTGCCGCTCAGCAGATAGGACACGCCCAGCTTGTGGCCGATGGTGCGGCTGTCGTCCTTGCTGTCGCGGAACTGGAAAGCGGAATCGCGACCGATCACCCTCAGCCCGCCGGAGCGGGACAGGGCGTTGATCAGGCTTTCCGACAAGCCGTCGGAAAAGAACTGCTGTGCCTTGTCGTTGCTGGCGTTGACCAGCGGCAGCACGGCGATGCTGCGCTCCGCCGCCGGCTTCGGCGCGGGCGGCGTACGCGGCCACCATCTCCAGCCGGCGAAGGCGGTCAGCGCCAGCAGCGGCAGCAACCACAGCAGGGTACGCGCCATGGCGTACCGGTCGCTGGCACGCCGCCGCATGGCCGGAGGCATCGTCGGCGCCTGCGACGCGGGTGCCGGCCTGGCTGGCAGCGGCGCGCCGGGCGCGGGTTCGGGGAGGTCGAAGCGGTAGCCCACGCCATGCACGGTGTGCAGGTAGCGCGCGGCTTGCGCGTTTTCGCCGAGCGCCTGTCGCAGCAGGGTCATCACCCGGTTCAGTACGCCCGGGGTGATGTGGCGGTGGCCCCAGACGGCATCGAGGATCTCGTCGCGGGTGAAGACCCGGCCGGGCGCGCCGGCGAGCAGCGCCAGCACGGCGAACGCCTTGGGCTCCAGCGGCTGCTCGATGCCGTCGTGCAACAGCCGCCGGCCTGCGAAGTCGATCTCGGATTCGCCGAAGGCAAGCGGAGCTGGCGTTGACGGGTCCATGACGTCCTGTGGCGGGTGGCGCACGTGGGTGGACGAAAACCGGCGCGGCGGGTGGCCCCTAATGTTTTCCCAAGGAATCCAAGCAAAGTCCAGTCTTTCCCGAGCGGCCGCCTCAAGACCTGCCGCGCCGCATCTCCGAAGCTGGGCGCGCCGGTCTTCGCCGGCATGCCATCGGGGAGCTCGCCATGAACCGCCGTATCCGTTTCGTCGCCGCCCTGTTCGCGGCCTTCGCCACAGCGGCCTTCGCCCAGCAAGGCCCGACGACGCTGCCGTCGGTCGGGGTCACCCGGTTCGCCACCGACTGCGTGCCGCTGCGCCTGCCCGCCCAGCGTCAGGTCGGCGAATGGGCCGGCCTGCACAACTTCGGCCAGGTCTATGCCGCGCGCGAGCGGCTGATGGCCCGGATCGGCCGCGCCTGCCGGCGGCACGGCGTCAGCCGCGTGCAGGTCGTGGTTCGGCAGGGCGAGCCAGGCGTCGTCGCCATCGCGCTGCAAACCCGCTGAGAAGGGTTCCTCTTTGCTGTCATCCATGCCACACACAAGGAGATACGCATGAACCGCAAGTACCAGCCATGTGCACTGGCCATCGTGGCCATGCTGTCCACCCATGCCTACGCCCAGCACTACGGCGCGTGGGGCAATGCGGTGCCCGCCCCGGGGATCAACAGCGCAGCTGCCGAAGGCTGCCCGATCGAATCGCCGGACGGGCGGAACCTGTATTTCATGTCCACCCGCAATGGCGGCCTGGACAACTGGCGCGCGACCTGGAATGCCCCGATGCACAGCTGGGACCACGTCACCAACCTGGGTGAGCCGGCGAATTCGCCCACCGCCGCCGACTACTGCCCCACGCCGCTGCCTGGCAAGTGGCTGCTGTTCGTCAGCTCGCGGCAGAACTCCGAGGACTGCGCCGGCTGCAAGGCGATGCCACCGCCGCCCGCCGGCAGCCCGCCGGCCGGCGACATCTTCCTGACCCGTGAAAACCCCGCGCACGGCTTCGGCACGCCGGTGGATCTGGGCGGCTACGCGGACGGCGGCCCGAATACGAAGGGTTCGGAATACAGCCCGTCGGTGGTGGAAACCGCCGAAGGTACCTTCCTGTACTTCTCCAGCGACGGCTATCCGGACAGCAAGAGCCATGACATCTACATGAGCCGCATGCGCGCGGACGGCAGCTTCGGGCCCGGGGTGCGCGTGGCCGAGCTGAGCAGCGACGCCGCCGACCTGATGCCGAACGTGCGCCGGGACGGGCTGGAAATCGTGTTCAGCAGCAACCGCGCCAGCGCCGATCCGCGCAACCAGGACATCTGGTATGCCACGCGCCGGAACACCCACTCGCCGTGGACCGTGCGCGGCCCGATCGAGAACACCGCGGTCAACACGCCGGACGGTGCGGAAACGCGCGCCACGCTGTCCGGCGACGGCACCCGCCTGTATTTCGGCCGCAAGCACTTCACCCAGGTGCCGGCCGACCCGGGCGACGTTTACGTCAGCACGCGGGTCAAGTTGAACGAGGGGCACGGGCATCGGCGCGGCCACCACCATCACGGCCGCGGCGGGGCCATGCATCCGCGGTGGTGAGGTGCGCTGCAGGCACCGGCCGGTTGCGCCGATGCCGTCGCGGTGCGCGCGAGGCAAGGCGGCAAGCGAACGCGTCCGACCCTGGCCGCAGGCCCCGGTCGGGGGCATGCCGTGCATCGCGTGGCCTGCTTGCCGCATCATGGCGCGATGACTGCCGAACCCTCGCCGCCGCGCATCGTGCTGGACACCAACGTGTGCCTGGACATCTTCCTGTTCGGCGACGCGCAATCCGCCGCGCTGCACGTGGCGATGCAGCGCGGCACGATCGAGGCGGTGACGCGCGCCGATTGCCGCGAGGAATGGCTGCGCGTGCTGCATTACCCGCAGCTGCCGGTCACCGACGCCGCCCGACCGGGGATCGAGGCGGCGTTCGATGCGCTGGTGCGCTGCCTGCCGGACGAACTGGCCACCGCCGCCGTGCCATTGCCGCGCTGCGCCGATCCGGACGACCAGAAGTTCCTGGAACTGGCGCAGGCGTCGGGCGCGCGCTGGCTGGTCAGCAAGGACAACGAGCTGCTCAAGCTGGCCCCGCGCTGCAAGCGCGACGCGCTGTTCTGGATCGGCCTGCCGCAGGCCTGGTCGCTGCGCCACGCTTGACGGGCGCATCACCCGGGTCCGTGCTGTACTGGGTCGTCCTCCGCGGAGACTCGCCATGCTCACCCCACACGCCATCGACTGTCCGTATTGCGGCGAGTCCATCGGCATCCTGCTCGACACCTCGATCCCCAGCCAGCAGTACATCGAGGATTGCCAGGTGTGTTGTCGCCCGATCACGCTGAGCGTGGAGGTGGACGAGGACGGCGTGGCGCGGGTGCACGTATCCGGCGAGAACGACGCCTGAGCGCTCTCCTACATGATGCCGATGCCTTGCGCCTGCAGCGCGGCGCAGGTGGCCGCATCGCTGGCCGGCGTGACCGGGCGGGAGAGCTCCCACAGCAGGTGCGTGCGAAAGCCCAGCGCCACGGCGTCCTGCGCGGTCCACAGCACGCACACGTCGCGCGCCAGCCCGCACACCACCACCTCGTCCACGCCACGCTCGCGCAGCCAGCCGGCCAGCCCGGTGCTGGGGCGCGTGCCGTGCGGGCCGTGGTTTTCGCGAAAGCCGCTGTAGGAATCCACGCCCGGGTCGCTGCCCTTGCGGAGCACCGCGTCCAGCGCCGACCAGTCCACCAGCGGATGCAGCGCGGCACCCGGCGTGCCCTGCACACAGTGATCCGGCCACAACGTCTGCGCATGGCCGTGCAGGGTGATCCCGTCGAACGGCGCATGACCCGGATGCGAGCTGGCGAACGAGACGTGCCCGCGCGGATGCCAGTCCTGCGTGGCCACCACATGGCGAAAGCGGCGTGCGCGCAGCAGCGCGTCGATGCCCTCGATGATCGCGTCGCCCTCGTGGCAGGCCAGCGCGCCACCGGGCATGAAGTCGGGCTGCACGTCGACCACGATCAGGGCCGTCGTGGCGGAAACGGCGTGACTCATGCAGACTGCTCCGGACGAGTGGAGCCGTGCAGTCTAGCGTGCGCGTGCGGCAGGTTGGCACGCTCGCGGCATCCGAAGGGGAACGAGAGCAGTGCATTACGACCAGTCATGGATGGGCAGCGGCATCATCGGCGGCCTGCAGGCCGGTGCGATCTCGGCGGCGGCGGGGTTGCTGTTGTTCCTGGCGCTGCACTGGCTGGGCCGCCGCCACGGCTGGAGCGCCGCGCGCAAGATCGGCTGGGCGTTCCTGCTGGCCTGCGTGCTCACCGTCAGCGGCGACCTGTGGGACATGTTCTATCTCAACTACGCCAACCTGCAGTCGATCGCCCTGCTGCAAGCGGTGTTGGCCGGCATGCACGATCCCGAACACCTCGGCCTGCGTGTGCTGTGCGAGTTGCTGGGCGTGGCGCTGGGCATCGGCGCGGGTTGGCTGCTCAGCGGCGGCGCGGCGCGCCACGAATCGTCCTGATCCCCTACAGCAGAGGGTCGAACAGCCGCGCCACGTGCATGGCCACGCGGCGCAGGAACGGCGCGCGGAGGTATTCCTCCTCGCCGATCGCCAGCGCGCGGGCGAAGTCCCTGGAGAGCATCGCCTCCACTTCGCCGGCGAACGCCCGGTCGACGACCAGTGCGCCGACTTCGAAGTTGAGCCGGAACGAGCGGCTGTCCAGATTCAGGCTGCCGATCGCGGCGGCATCGTCGTCGATCAGCAGCGCCTTCTGGTGCAGGAAGCCCGGCTGGTAGCGGAACATGCCGATGCCGGCGCGCACCGCGTGGTAGGCGTGCAGGGTGGAGGCGAGGAACACGGTGTGGTGATCCGGTCGCGACGGGATCAGCACGCGCACGTCGACCCCGCGCAGCACGGCCAGCTGCAGCGCCGAACGCACTGCCGTGTCGGGCACGAAGTACGGCGTGCTCAGCCACAGCCGCCGGCGCGCGGCGTGAATTGCCGCGGTGAAGAACAGCGAGCCGGTTTCCAGGGGGTCGGCCGGCCCGGCCGCCACCACCAGCGCGCTGGCATGGCCTTCGTCCTGCGGCGCGTCCAGCAGCGGCGGCAGCTGCCCGGTGATCCATTGCCAGTCGTCGGCGAACACCCGCTGCAGGTCGGCCACCGCCGGCCCGCGCAGTTCCAGCATGGTGTCGCGCCATGGCGACAGCGGCGGCTTGCGGCCCAGGTATTCGTCGCCCGCGTTGAGGCCGCCGACGAAACCGCGCGCGCCGTCCACCACCACGATCTTGCGATGGTTGCGGAAATTGAGCTGGAAGCGGTTGCGCAGACGATGCGTGGCGAAGCGGTGGATCGCCACGCCGCCTTCACGCAGCGCCTGCACGTAGCGGCGCGGCAGCGCATGGCTGCCGACGCCGTCGAACAGCACGCACACCTGCACGCCGGCGGCCGCGCGCTCGAGCAGCACCTGCTGCAGGCGCCGGCCCAGCGCGTCGTCGTGGATCACGAAGAACTGCACCAGCAGGCAGTGTTCGGCGGATGCCATCGCGGCCAGCATCGCCGCGAAGGTGCTTTCACCGTCGATCAGCAGGCGCAGCCGATGGCCGCTGCGAAACGGTCGCCGCTGCAGCGCGCTGATTGCTGCAAAGCGCGCGCAGGCCGGGTCGACGACGCTGGCCTCCGCGCTCGCCGGCAACGCCTGCGATGTCGGCGTGCCGTGGCCGGCGTGGTAGCCGAAGAACCGGCTGGAGCCCAGGTAGAGATACGGCAGCAAGGTCACGTAGGGCAGCAGCAACAGGCCGAGCATCCAGCCGATTGCGCCCTGCGGCGTGCGTGCGTGGCGGATCGCATGCAGGGCCGACAGCGCGCCGAGCAGATGCAGCGCGACGATGCTGGCGGGGAGGGCGCTGGCGGTCATGGTGACGGCCGCGCCGGTTCAGCCGGCCAGGATCTGGTCGGCCAGGCTGCGGGCCTGCTGGCGGATCTCCGGCATCGCGGTGGATTCCCACAAGCTGCCGCGCCGCAAGCTGCCGATGGCGAACAGATGCGGCCACGGCTGGCCGTCGTGATGCAGGCGGCCGTCGGGGCTGGCGACCAGGCCGAGGCCGAGCGGGTCGCCGGTGACGTGGGCATTGGTGAGCAACTGGCGCACCAGTCGATGACGGCTGTGCCGCACGTCGGTGGCCAGGCCGGTGGTCTGGATCGCCAGCTCGGCGTGCAGCACCTCGCTGTGCCCGGCGTGCCCGAACTGCAGCTGCAGGCCCTGATCGCTCGGCTCGGCAGCCTGCAGGCGGCCGCGCCGGCGCTGCAGGCGACCTTGCTGTTCGAGCGCGACGATCGCCTCGTGCACCTGCGGCGGCATGCGATGGCGCGCGCGTTCCCACGCCCAGCGGGCATGCCGCATGAAGCGTGCGCGCTGCTCGGGTGGCAGCTCGCCCCACAGGCCAGGCAGGTGCGGGCGCAGACTGTCGACGACGGTGCGCCACTCGGTGCCAGGCGACGCGATCGCCTCCCGCAGCAGATGCATCCAGCGGCGGATCTCCGGTCCGTCGCGCATGGCATCCACCAGCTCGGCGCTGTCGCCGGCAGGCGTGCCGGCGTGGGCCAGGTGCGCCTCGGGCAGCAGGCCGTGGCGCGAGGTGGCGACGAAGGCGGTGTGCGGCCAGCGCGCGGAGAGTTCCAGCAACACGTCGACCGCCGTGAGCCCCAGGCCGATCAACGCCACGGTGCGCGGTGGCGGCACCGCGTCGAGCTGCGCCAGCCACGGCCACGGGTCGACGATGTAGCGACCGCTGTCCAGCGCCGCCGCGCTCACGGCCTTCAGCGGCTGCGGCGGCAGTGCGCCCAGCGCCAGCACGGCGGCATCGGCGCGGTGGCTGCGTTCGCCGTGGATCACGGTGACGCCATCGCGTTCGGGCACCAGCGCATCGACCTCGAACGGCACCACGTTGACGTGATGACGACCACGCGCCTGGCCCTGCTGCAGCGCGCGGGCCACCTCGGCTTCCAGGTAGTCGCCGTAGCGCCGGCGCGGCAGGAAATCGGTGCCGCCGATCGCCGGGTCGTCGCGCTGCACGAAATCCAGAAAGCCCTGCGGCTTGCCGGCGAACATGCCCATCGACGCAGCGCGCACGTTCAGCAGGTGGCGCTCGGAGCCGGTGCCGTAGGCCACGCCACGCACCGATTCGCCGGCACCGGTGAACCAGTCCAGTTGCAGCGGCTGCGGCGGCTCGCGCTCCAGCAGCTCGCTGAGCAGGCTGGCGGCCGCGGCGCCGCCGCCGATGATGGCGACCCGTCGAAACATGCGGTTTCCCTGTTCCCCTGACGTGATGCCGGTCAGGCCGGCCAGTGCCCGGCCACGGCGCAGTCGGTGGTCCGTGCGGTCCACGGCCCGGCCGGCGCGGTCTGCTCGTACGCCTGATAGTGATTCAGTTCGCCGCCGTAGACGTGCAGGGTGAGCGCGGTCTCGTGCTGGGACAGGTTGCGGCAGCGGTGCACGTGGTTGGGGTCGCCCTCGAACCAGATGCCGTCGCCGGGGCCGAGCCAGTCGCGGCCCAGCGCGCGCAAGTCGCCCGAATCGGGGTCGCGGCGCCACGACTGCACTTCCAGCGCCCCGACCAGGGTCAGCTCCAGCCCCCACAGCCCGGCATGGTCGTGCACCGGCGTGCAATGGTTCGCCGGCCACGCCATTACCAGCATGCTGACCGGCGGCTGGTTGCGTTGCACCAGTTGCCAGCGACCGAGGCCTTGCCCGCGCCGCGGCAGGCGCGCCAGCCGCGTGGCGATCGCCGCGCTGTCGCGGTGCACCAGCTGCCCCAGTTCGCGCGCCATCGAAGCCAGGTCCGGGTGGGCCACGCTTGCGTGCTCCAGCGCAATCTCGCGCAACAGCTTCAAGGTTCGCCGTGGTCTGCCCATGCGGGCCTCCCAGCAGAATGAAGGGGCGCCAGTGGATCACGCCCCCGGTTAAAGTGGCGTAAGCCGGCCGCGCTGACGGGCTCCTCGGACCGATCGGGCTGAGCGCAGCCGCGCAGCGGCGAAGTCGAAGCCTCGCCGCACGCCGCTCTTCGACACCGCCGCTGCGCGACCACGCTCACAGAGATCGGTGCCTGGCGACCGCCGCGATCAGCCGCGCAACGTGAACGTGACCGGCACGCTGGCCCAGGCGCGTACCGCGTGCCCGTTGACGATCGCGGGCTGGAAGCGCCAGTGCGCCAGGACCTGTTCGCGGGCGCTGCGATCGAGCTCCGCGTGGCCGCTGCCGCGCATCACGGTGACCTCCAGCGGCTGCCCGGTTTCATCCACCAGCACGCGCAGTACCACCGTGCCCTGCAGGTGCTGGCGCAGGGCATTGCCCGGGTAGACGACCGGGTTGGCCACGTAGGCGAGGCTGGCCTCGATCGGAGCGACGGGGAGTGCCGGCACGCCACGGTCCTGCGCCGGCGCCGACGGGGCTTCGGCCACCGGGGCGGGCGTCTGGCCCTCGGCGACCGGCAGCGGCGACGCGTCGACCGTCACGGGGTGGGGCGCCACATGCGGCGTGGGGAGCACGTGCGGCAGCGGCTCGAGTTCCACGGGCGGCGGTGCGAGCGGCTGCGGCGGTGGCGGGATCAGGCGTACCAACGCCGCCGGAGCGTGCGTGGGCAGGGTCGGCAGCGATACCGGCAACGGTCGCGTGGCGATCAGGAGCACGGCATGGTTCTGTGCAATGGCCCGGGTGGTGTCTCTTTTTCACATCTCCCAT
>NZ_MWIO01000003.1 GCF_004799035.1 Rhodanobacter lindaniclasticus | reverse complement strand
GGTACAGTCAAGTGGTTCAACGACGCGAAGGGTTTCGGCTTCATCAGCCGTGAAAGCGGCCCCGACGTGTTCGTGCATTTCCGCGCCATCACTGGTTCGGGATTCAAGAGCCTGCAGGAAGGGCAGAAGGTGAGCTTCAAGGTGGTCGACGGCCAGAAGGGCCTGCAGGCCGAAGACGTCACCCCCGTCTGATGGCTGTGGTGATATCTGCTTGAAGAGGCCGGCGCAAGCCGGCCTCTTTTTGTAGTGGCGAGGACAATTCGCTAGCCTGCCGGGATGCCCGACCTTTTCAGCCAGAGCGTTCCCGTCGCGGCCGAGCCGCTGGTCGTCCCGGTCATCGCCGCCGATGGCGCGCGCTGCGAATTGCTGGCCGTGCTTCCGGCGGGTCGCTGGCAGCGGCTGGTGTACTGGATGCCGGCGATGGGCATGCCCGCGCGGCACTATCTGCCGCTGGCCCGGACGCTGGCGGACCGAGGCGTCGCCGTGGTGCTGCACGAGTGGCGCGGCATCGGCTCCAGCGATCGGCGCGCCGGCAGGAATTGCGATTGGGGCTACCGCCAATTGCTGCAGGACGACCTGCCCGCCGGCTTGGCGGCGGTGCGCCAGCGCTGGCCACGGGCGAGCTGCTGGCTGGGCGGGCACAGCCTCGGTGGCCAGCTCGGACTGCTTTGCGCCAGTCTGCATCCGCACGATTTCGCCGGGATGGTGCTGGTCGCCAGCGGCGCACCTTACTGGCGGCGGTTCCGGCACGGCTGGCTGATTGGTACCGCTTATGTGCTGGCGCCGTGGCTGGCTGCGCTGGTCGGCCATCTGCCCGGGCGGCGGATCGGTTTCGGTGGCAACGAGGCGCGCGGCGTGATCGCCGACTGGGCACGCAGCGGCCGCAGCGGCCGCTATGCGGCGGCCGGCATGAAGCAGGATTTCGAGCGCTTGCTGGCGGCGCTGCAGCTGCCGGTGCTGGCATTGCGTCTGCAGCAGGACTGGCTGGGCCCGCCGGCCTCGCTGGCATGGCTGCTCGGCAAGCTCGGTCCGGGCGCGCGCCGCGTGGAAACGATCTCGCGCGACGACCTGGACGGTGCGCCGGCCGACCATTTCGGCTGGATGAAGACGCCGGCGCCGGTCGCCTCGCGCATCGCCGACTGGTTGGGCGAGGCGGATGCGACCTTCGTCGCGCGCGGCGACACGGCGGCTTGATTCCCGGCGCCGCCGTCTGCATCTCGACCGTTCCGTGACGCTGGATTTCCCCATGAACCTGTTCGATCCGCTCACCCAACGCAGCCTGACCCTGCGCAACCGCCTGGTGGTGTCGCCGATGTGCGAATACTCGGCTACCGATGGCGTGCCGAACGACTGGCACCTGGTGCATCTGGGCAGCCGCGCGGTCGGCGGCGCGGCGCTGGTGATTGCCGAAGCCTCGGCGGTGTCCGCGCAGGGGCGCATCTCGCCGCAGGATACCGGCCTGTGGAACGACACCCAGTTGCAGGCTTGGCAGCCGATTACCCGTTTCATCAAGGCGCAGGGCGCGATCGCCGGCATCCAGCTGGCGCATGCCGGGCGCAAGGCCAGCACGCTGCGGCCGTGGGATGGGCATGGCCCGGTGCCGGCCGGGCAGGGCGACTGGCTCACCGTGGCGCCCTCGGCGTTGCCGTTCGCTGCCGGCTGGCCGGCGCCGCAGGTGCTGGACGAGGCCGGTATCCGGGCGGTGATCGCGGACTTTCGCGCCGCCGCGCAACGCGCGCTGGCGGCGGGCTTCGAGTTGATCGAGGTGCACGCGGCGCATGGCTACCTGCTGCATCAGTTCCTGTCGCCCTTGAGCAACCGGCGCGAGGATGCCTACGGCGGCAGTTTCGAGAATCGCATCCGTCTGGTGCGCGAGGTGGTCGTCGCCGTGCGCGAGGTGTGGCCGGCCGCACTGCCATTGTGGCTGCGCGTCTCGGCCACCGATTGGGCGGATGCCGGCGGCTGGGACATCGGGCAGAGCGTGGAACTGGCGCGCCAGCTGAAGCCCTTGGGCGTGGACCTGATCGACGTCTCCAGCGGCGGCCTGTTGCCGCACGCGAAGATCCCGCTGGCGCCGGGCTACCAGGTGCCGTTCGCGGCGCAAATCCGCCGCGAGGCCGGAATCGCCACCGGCGCGGTGGGTCTGATCACCGGCGCGGAGCAGGCCGCGCAGATCGTCGCCAATGGCGACGCCGACGTGGTGCTGATCGCCCGCGAGAGCCTGCGCGATCCGTACTTCCCGCGCCGTGCCGCGCAACAGCTGGGTGCGAAGATCGCCCCACCGGCGCAGTACCAGCGCGCCTGGTAGTAACCGTCGCGCGAGGTTTGGCAGAATCGGGGCGTCCGGTCGCGGAGCAGCTGCATGTCAACCTTTCGCAATTTTGCCGAGTTCTACCCGTTCTACCTCGGCGAGCACGCCAATCGCAGCTGTCGCCGAATGCATTTCATCGGCAGCACGCTGGTGCTCGCGGCGCTGGCGCTGGCACTGGTCACGGGCCAGTGGCGCTGGCTGTGGCTGATGCCGGTGGCCGGTTACGGCTTCGCCTGGCTGGGCCACTACGTGTTCGAGAAAAACCGCCCGGCCACGTTCAAGCACCCGCTGTACAGCCTTGCCGGCGACTGGGTGATGTACGCACAGATGCTGCGCGGCAAGATCCGCTTCTGAGCTGCCCCCGCGATCAGCGATATTTGTCGTGGCAGCTCTTGCAGCTCTCGCCTACCGGCTTGAGCACGGTGGCCAGCGCGGCGCAGGTCGTCGGCGCTGCCGCCACGGCTTGGTGCAGGTGGTCCTGCAACTGGCTGGCGTGGTCGGCGAAATCCTTGACGTCCATGCCGAACACCGGCGTGATGTCGCTGGCAGTGGACTCGAGGCGGGCCAGGTGGTGCTGGATATTTGCCGCGTCGCACTGATTGGCCTTGATCGCCCCCTTCAATTCACCCACGTGGTAGCCCAGCGTATGCATCACCGCCGAGGGCATCGGGTTGCGCTCGCTCAGCACGTTCATCACGTTGACGGTGCCGATGATGCCAATCACCAGGCCGAGCAGGATCATCAGGGCAACGCGCATGGACCGACTCCACTTTGAGGATGCAGGCAAGCATAGCCTGCGTGGCTACCGCGAAGCCAAGCCGGGCGCGATAAAATGGCGTTTTTCGGCAGGTGAAATCACATGACCACTTTCACGTGGCCCGTCCGGGCGCGCACGCCATGAGCGAAGCCGATACATCTTCCGAGCGCTTCGCCGGCGTCGAGCGGCTGTACGGGCAGGGCAGCGTGGGTGCGCTCGCGCAGAAGCATGTCTGCGTGATCGGCGTGGGCGGCGTCGGCTCGTGGGCGGTCGAGGCGCTGGCGCGCAGCGGCGTGGGCCGGCTTACCCTGATCGACGCCGACGAGGTCTGCGTGTCCAACACCAATCGCCAATTGCATGCGCTGGACGGCGAGTACGGCAAGTCGAAAGTGGGCGTGATGGCGGCGCGCGCCCATGCGATCAACCCGGCGATCCGGCTGGAGGCGATCGAGCGCTTCCTCACCCCGACCACGTTGGACGAACTGCTCGACCGCGGCTACGACGTGGTGCTCGATGCCTGCGACGCGTTCCGGGTGAAGCTGGAAACCATCGCCTGGTGTCGCCGGCGCAAGCTGCCTATCGTCAGCGTGGGCTCGGCCGGCGGTCGCACCGACCCCACCCAGATCCGCGTGCGCGACTTGTCCCGCACCGAGCACGACGCGATGTTCAGCCTGATCCGCAAGAAGCTCCGTGCCGACTTCAATTTCCCGCGCAACCCGGATCGCTACTTCGGCGTTTCAGCCGTCTATTCGCTGCAGAACGTGCAATACCCGCAACCGGACGGCACCGTCTGCGGCACGCGCCCGCCGGGTGGCGATTCGCTGAACCTCGCCTGCGGCGGCGGTCTGGGTGCGGCCACCCACGTCACTGGCGCGTTCGCGTTCGCAGCGGTGGGCAAGGTGATCGAGAAGCTTCTCGACGAGTCGTAGGGCGGGCACTGCCCGCCATGCCTTTCCACGGAGTGCATCACCGAAGACGGCGGGCAGTGCCCGCCCTACGGTGCTTCCTCCCACGAACTCCGCGAAATCACCAGCCCATGTACTGCCCGCCGTTGATCGCCAGGTTGGCCCCGGTCATCCAGCTGGTTTCCTCGCCGGTGAGGAAGGCCACGGCGTGGGCGATTTCTTCCGGCTTGCCGAGCCGGCCGAGCGGGATCTGCGCCTCGATCTTGGCGCGCACTTCCGCCGGCACGGCCATCACCATGTCGGTGGCGACGTAGCCGGGCGAGACGGTGTTGACGGTGATGCCGAACTTGGCGTTTTCCTGCGCCAGCGAGATGGTGAAACCGTGCATGCCGGCTTTCGCGGCGGCGTAGTTGGCCTGACCGTACTGGCCCTTCTGGCCGTTGATCGAGCTGATCTGCACGATGCGGCCCCACTTGCGTGCGCGCATGCCCTCGATCACCGCGCGGGTGACGTTGAAGCAGGAGTTGAGGTTGGTGTTGATCACGTCCGTCCACTGCTGGTAGCTCATCTTGTGGAACGTGGTGTCGCGGGTAATGCCGGCGTTGTTGACCAGGATGTCCACCGGGCCGCATTTCTCCTCGATCGCGCGCACCATCGCCGCGCAGGATTCGGGATCGGACACATCGCCGCGCACCGTGCACACCTCGATGCCTTCCCGCGCCATCGCCTCGCGCCAGGCCCCGGCCTTGGCTTCGTCGCGGTAATTGGTGGCGACCTTGTGACCCTGTTTCGCCAGATGGCGCACGATGGCGCTGCCGATGCCCCCGGTTCCCCCGGTAACCAAAGCCGTACGCTGGGTCATGCCGTCGATCTCCTGTTTGCCTTAGCCGAACACGTGGATTTCGTCCTTCGCCGTTTGCCGGTCCCCATGGCGCAACGGCGTGGATGACCTCTCACTTATAGCCCATCAGCTGATGGAACTACCGCTGCAATGCGGCAATCGGGCGGGATCGAAATCGACCAGCGCATGGGCCAGCAACTCGTCCACAGCCACCGGACGGTCGGGCAGCGGCCGGCCCAGGAAAGCCAGCGCGCGTCGCAGCGTGGGGGCGGGATCGGCCGGGTCGATCGGCCAGGCACGGGAGGACTTGGAGAGCTTGTTGCCGCTGCTGTCGCGTACCAGCGGCAGGTGCCGGTAGGTGGGCGTGGCCAGGCCCAGGCAGCGCTGCAGCCAGATCTGCCGCGCGGTGGAATCGAGCAGGTCCTGGCCGCGCACGACGTCGGTGACGCCCTGGAAGGCATCGTCCACCACGCAGGCAAGCTGGTAGGAATAGAAGCCGTCGGCGCGGCGGATCACGAAATCGCCGACGGTCTCGCGCAGCCGCTCGCGTTGCGGGCCAAGCAGGGCGTCGGCGAAGGCGATCTCGACATCGGGCACGCGCAGGCGCCATGCCGGCTCACGATCCACCGGGCTGTCGTCGACGCATGCGCCATCGCGGTGGATGCCACCTCCGGCGGCGAGCTGGCTGCGGCTGCAGGTGCACGGGAACACCAGCCCGGTCGCGCGCAACTGCGCGAACGCCTCGTCGTAGGCCGCGCCACGGGTGGACTGGAACAGCACCGGCGCGTCCGGCGCCAGGCCGAACGCCGGCAGCGCGGCGAGGATCGCGGCCGCCGCGCCGGGGACCTCGCGTGGCGGGTCGATATCCTCCATCCGCACCAGCCAGGCACCGTCGGCGTGGCGGGCGCACAGCCAGCTGCCGACCGCGGCCACCAGTGAGCCGAAGTGCAAGGGCCCGGTGGGCGAGGGGGCGAAACGTCCGCAGTACGTCATCGGTTCATTTTATCGGCCGTGCAGCCTTGAAACCGCGGCCTGCCGCCCGAATCTCCGGGCCAGTTGTCGCGTTCCATGGCCGGTTCCGCCGGCGCGGGGATCGTGCGGGGTCGGTCCGCCGAGCATGCCCGAGGGGGCGACGACCCATCATTTCACTTGCACGGAGTTGAACCCGCCCATGAACGCGCCCGTCGCCGAAACCCGCCAGTTCGAAGCCGAGGTCGCCCAGGTCCTGCACCTGGTCACCCACTCGCTGTACTCGCACAAGGAGATCTTCCTGCGCGAGCTGATCTCCAACGCCTCCGACGCCTGCGACAAGCTTCGCTTCGAATCGATCGCCAAACCCGAGCTCTCGGCCGGCGACAGCGAGCTGCATATCGACGTCAGCTGGGATCCCGAGGCGCGCACCGTCACCGTGCGCGACAACGGCATCGGCATGACCCGCGACGAGGTGGTGGCGAACATCGGCACCATCGCCAGCTCGGGCACGCGGCGTTTCCTGGAGGCGATGTCGGGCGAGCAGAAGGCCGACGCGCGCCTGATCGGCCAGTTCGGCGTGGGCTTCTACTCCGCCTTCGTGGTGGCCGACAAGGTTACCGTGATCACCCGTCGCGCCGACGCGCCGGAAGGCGACGGCGTGAAGTGGGAGAGCGACGGCAAGGGCGAGTATTCGCTGGAGCAAGTCGAGCAGGCCGAGCGCGGCACTGCGGTGATCCTGCACTTGAAGGCCGACGAGGACGAGTTCCTCAAGGGCTGGCAACTGAAGTCGCTGATCCGCAAGTACTCCGACCACGTGGCGTTCCCGATCCGCATGCCGGTGGAAAAGGACGGCAAGCCCACCGACGAGTTCGAGAGCATCAACGCCGCATCCGCATTGTGGGCCAAGCCGAAGGCGGAGATTTCGGACGAGGATTACCGCAGCTTCTACAAGTCGCTCGGCCACGATTTCAACGATCCGCTGGTCTGGACGCACAACCGCGTCGAGGGCAGCCAGAGCTTCACCACCCTGCTGTACCTGCCGTCGCAGCCGCCGTTCGACCTGATGATGGGCGGGCGCGACGAGCGCAAGGGTCTCAAGCTCTACATCAAGCGCGTCTTCATCATGGACGCGGCCGAGGAGCTGCTGCCGAACTACCTGCGCTTCGTGCGCGGCGTGGTCGATGCCGACGACCTGCCGCTCAATGTCAGCCGCGAGATCCTGCAGCACAACCGCCAGCTCGACCGGATCAAGGCCGCCTGCGTCAAGCGCGTGCTCGACCTGATCGAGAAGCTAGCCCGCGACGAGCCGGAAAAATTCGCCACCTTCTACAAGGCCTTCGGCAACACCTTGAAGGAAGGCATCAGCGAAGACGCCAACAACCGCGAACGCATCGCCAAGTTGCTGCGCTTCGCCTCGACCAAGGGCGAAGGCGCCGCGCAGGCCGTTTCGCTGGACGACTACATCGGCCGCATGGCTGTCGGCCAGAATGCCATCTGGTACATCACCGCCGACAGCTACGCGGCCGCCGCCGGCAGCCCGCAGCTGGAAGCGTTCAAGGCCAAGGGCATCGAAGTGCTGCTGATGTCCGACCGCATCGACGAGTGGATGATCGGTTCCCTGAGCGAGTACGAGGGCAAGAAACTCAAGAGCGTGGCCAAGGGCGACGTGCCGCTGGACGAGGCCGACAAGAAGAAGCAGGAAGAGGCGGCCAAGGAGGCCGAGCCGCTGCTGAAGAAGCTCAAGGAGCTGCTCGGCGATCGCGTGGGCGAGGTGAAAGTATCCGCCCGCCTGACCGATTCACCGTCGTGCCTGGCGCTCTCCGACTACGAGATGGCCCCGCACCTGGCCCGCCTGTTGCGCGAAGCCGGGCAGGACATGCCGGAATCCAAGCCAACGCTGGAGATCAACCCGCGGCACGCCCTGGTCAAACGCGTCGAGGCCGAGGCGGACGAGGACAAGGCCCGCGACCTGGCCACCCTGCTGCTGGAACAGGCGGAGATTTCCGCGGGCGCGCAGTTGCCGGATCCGGCGGCGTTCGTTCAGCGGATGAATCGGGTGTTGCTGGGGTAAGTTGCCTCGCGCCTTGCCGAGAAGGGAAGCCCGCCGATTGGCGGGCTTTTCTTTGCCTGAGTCCTCGATCGGCACGCTTTACCCGCCAGAAGTCGCCGATGGACGGGCGCAGCGGGGCACCTTGCCTCCGTCCGGGTTCTCCCCTAGCGTGCGCCGACGGTTTGGGGGATCAAGCGGTGAAAGTGTCGATCGGCAAACGGCTGTTCTTCGCGGTACTGCTGGCCTTCCTCGTGGTGGCAGGGATCGGCGTGGAGCTGGTTCGCTGGAAATTGTCAGACCGCGTGCCGCGTCCCTCGACCGATGTGCAGGAAGTCAGCGGATGGGTGGAGCAGCTGTCCGCCCACTATCGAAAGCACGGCGACTGGTCGTTTCTGCCGGCCGACCCCGAGCAACGCCGACGCTGGTTCCTTGACCAGATGCCGGGCGTCGAAGCGAATGGGATGCCGGCTCTCCGTTACCGGTCACCGAACCTCGACTATCGCATCGGTTTGCTGGATGGCCACCGGCGCTTTCTCGCCGGGGTCATCGCGAGTCCGGCGCTGGTCGCCATCGCCTCGGTCGATACCGTGCGGCGATCGATCGTCGTCGACGGTGTCGAGGTGGGCTATCTCGTCGTGGCCAGGTCCCAGAATCCGGACGACGACCTGGCCATCGCGTTCCTGCTGGAGCAACAGAAGAATCTGCTGCTCGTGCTTGCCGTCGGCGTTCTGCTGAGTGCGTTTGCGGCCGCCCTGCTGGCAGCGCATTTCCGCCAACCGATCCGGCAACTGGCCGATGGTACGCGTCGGCTGGGGCAGGGGTATTTTGACGTGCAGCTGCCAACCCGGCGCAGCGACGAGCTGGGCGAGCTGGCGACAACATTCAACCGGGTCGCCGCCCGGTTGAAGGACACCGAGCACTGGCGTCAGCAATGGGTGGCCGATACCTCGCATGAACTGCGCACGCCGCTGTCGGTGTTGCGCGCGCAGCTGGAGGCGCTGCAGGACGGCGTCCGCGCCGCCACGCCCGACACCGTCGCGCTCATGTTGCGTCAGGTGTTGTCGCTGACGGCGCTGGTCGATGACCTGCATGAACTGGCGCGTGCGGATCGGGGGCAACTTCAGTGCGACAAGGCGACGGTGGACGCCTGGCAACTCGTGGCGGAAGTCTTCAAAAGTTTCGGCGAGAAATTTCGTGAGGCTGGGCTCACCCCTTCCCTCGGTGCCGCGCCGCGGCAATCCGCGGTGCTCGCGGATGCGACGCGACTGCGCCAGGTACTGGTCAACCTCTTTGCGAACAGCGTGCGCTACACCGACGCCGGCGGCCGCATCGACGTCCACGGCGACCTGTTCGAGCGCGAGTTGCATATCACGATCGACGACTCGGCGCCCGCCGTCCCGGCCGCCCTCATCGAGCGCCTCGGCGAACGCTTCTTCCGTGCGGAGCCTTCGCGCAACCGGCAACTCGGCGGCGCGGGCCTCGGGCTTGCGCTGAGCAGGCAGCTTGTCGACGCGCATGGTGGCCGCCTTGAATTCGCCGCCTCCGCATTGGGCGGTCTGCGCGTCACCGTCGCGCTGCCGCTGGAAAGCCGATGAGCGCCACCATTCTCATTGTCGAAGACGAAAGCGGGCTTTCCGCCATCGTTGCCGATTACGTCGCTGCGGCCGGATACCGGGCGCAGGCGATCGCCGACGGCCGCGAGGCGCTCGCCAGCATCCGGCGCCAGATGCCCGACCTGATCGTACTGGACCTCATGCTGCCGGGCCTCGACGGACTGTCGCTGTGCAGGACCGTGCGCGGGTTTTCCGCCGTGCCAATCATCATGGTTACCGCGCAGGTGCAGGAGATCGACCGGCTGCTCGGTCTGGAAACCGGCGCCGACGACTACCTGTGCAAGCCGTTCAGCCCGCGCGAGCTGGTCGCACGCATCAAGGCCGTGTTGCGTCGTTCAGGCCCGGCAGCGCCACCCACGCCACGGTTCGAGGTCGATGCCGGTTCGCGCACGGCGCGTATCCACGCGCAACCGCTGGAGCTGACGCCGACCGAGTTCAGCCTGCTCGCTGCGATGGCCAAACGCCCGGGCACGATCTTCTCGCGTGCGCAACTGCTCGACCTGGTCAGCCGCGACAACCTCGAGGTGACCGATCGCGCGATCGACAGCCACATCAAGAACCTGCGTCGCAAGCTCGCCGTGCACCTGCCGGAGGTCGACGTGATCCACTCCGTCTACGGACTCGGCTACCGGCTCGATCTCTGAGCCGTTTCCATCATTCCTCCACATTCCTTGACCACCCTGCGCTCGTCGATTACCGACGAACCTGATGAGGAATGCACAGATGAGCAAGCACAGGAAAACCGCAACACGCATCGCCACGCTGGCCGGCGCCGTCGCGCTGACTGGAGCCGGGCTGGTGCTGTTCGGCATGCCCGGCCACGCGCAATCCGGGCCGCCACAGAAAGACATGACGGTCGACAAGGCCATGCGCAGCGAGGTGGTGGAAAGCATCATCGCCAACCTGAATCAGTCCTACGTCTTTCCGGAAAAGGCCGCCGCGATGGGGAAGCGCCTGCGTGCCCAGCTGCAGCACGGCGACTTCGATGCGATCACCAGTGCCGACAAGCTTGCCGACACGCTGACCGAGACACTGCAACGCGACAGCAACGACAAGCACCTTGAAGTGCGCTACTTCGAACACGCGATCGCCCAGGGCGACGATCAATCTGACTCCGCCGAGAACAAGGCCGCCGAGCTGGCCGAAGGCAAGCACTTCAACTTCGGCATCAACGGTGTCGATCGCCTCAAGGGCGACATCGGCTACATCGACTTGCATCAGTTCGGCCGGCCGGCGATGGTCGCCACCCGCATCGCCGCCGCCATGACCCTGATGAGCGACACCGGTGCCCTGATCATCGACCTGCGCCACTGCGGCGGCGGCGATCCGGAAAGCGTGATGCTGTTTGCCAGTTACCTGTACGACAAGCCCACCCATCTCAACGACGTCTACTGGCGCGACGAGAACCGCACAGAACAGCGCTGGACCACCGCCACGGTTGCCGGCCCGCGCTACGGCGAGGCGCGCAAGCTTTACCTGCTGACCAGCAGCGATACGTTTTCCGGTTGCGAGGATTTCGCCTATGCACTGAAGAACAACAAGCGCGCCATCCTGGTCGGCGAGACTACCGGCGGTGGCGCGCACGGCGGCGGCCCGCATCGGCTGGACGCGCATTTCATGATGTTCGTTCCCTCGGGGCGGCCGATCAGCCCGGTCACGCATACGGACTGGGAGGATGTCGGCGTGGTGCCGGATGTGCAGACCTCGGCGAAGAAGGCGCTGGATGTGGCGCAGGTGGCCGCGCTGAAGGAATTGATTGCCGGGGAGAAGGATGCGGACTGGCGGCAGAGGTTGCGGGAGCGGCTGCACGATCTGGAGTGAGGTGAGGGAGCGTGGGCCGCGGCGTGGTGGGACGGCAGGCAGGCCCAGTGGATGGGTTCGACGGAAACCGTCTGCGGAGCGGGACTGAAGGCGCCGAAAGGCAGAAGCTTTCGGCCCGCTGCGCGGCCTGCCGTCCCCGACTCAACGCCGCGTAGGGACCCCGGATAGAGTGGCGGGCCATCCTGGCTCGCATTCGGTGCGGCGGCTGCGTGGGCGATGTGGGACCTAAGTCGAGCGACTGGTCACTAGAAGTGGCTCTGACCCAGGTACTTTCGGACGTCCGGATTCAGTGACCGCGTCCCGGTGTGCCCATCGGCAGGTCACGGGCGACCGTAGTGGTGCTCCGGATGGACGGAGAAGGCTCGGGGCGCTGGGCAGGGTGGTTCCCGCGGCGGTTCATGTCGTGGGCGTGATGCAGACGCACTCCGCGATCGAACGCGTCCTGGCGGGCGAGCGCGAGCCGGTGGCCGTCGACATGGACCCAGTGCCAGGAACCCGAAGGTACTGGGGAGCCGGACACGAAGGCGAAGCGGGCGTCGTAACCGCCTTCCCGGCGGGGCGTCACCGTCAGCGCCAGGTTGGCGACGAACTGGCTGGCCACGGGACGCCCGTGGTCGGTGGCCGGCTGGTTGATCAATTCGTCCAGGTTCTGGCGCAGCAGCCGATCGAGTCGCGGCGAAAGTTTCATCGCCGGCGAAGCGTCGGTGACCTTGCCCTTGGCGTTGACCTGCACCAGCACCGGCAGGACCTTGGGCGTGAATTCGTTGAGCGAGGCGGAGGACGCCATGGCGGTGCCGGTTCCGGCGAGCAACATCATGGCGGTGAACAGGGCGGGCTGAAGGAACTTCATGATGGCCTCCCGAATGACTCCTGGCGATGGCCGGGGCACGCGGCGGCGTGCCGCTTCCCACGGTCGTCAATGTCCTCTGCGCCAGGCGCTCCGTCAACCGGTCCCGGGCCTAAGCCGCCTCAGTCGCGCGGGAGCTCGCGCACCTCGACGGTGCCGCCCGCCTCGATCACGGGGTTTCCCTCGAGCAGGGCACAGGCATCCTCGATGGAATCCGCACTGACCCGGATGTAGCCGGTGAGCGAGGTCGACAGGGTAGGTGTGATGCCGCGGCTGGAGACGCATACGCCGGCACCGATGGAACTGCCGCCGTTGAACCGGCCCGTGTTGCGCAGGCGATGGAGGTAGGACGCCCAGTCGCCCGTGGGTTGCGCCGAGCCGGGCGGCAAGGCGTGCATCAGCAGGATGTAATCGTTCATTTGCATCGCTCCGACGTCGAACCCGGAATGACATCGTCGTTTCCGTTTTCCCGCTGCCGACCGAGGTCGATCAGCGCGGCGAGCGTCTTGCGGGTGGCGTTGACGCCGTTGACGCCCACGCGCGCGAGCAGCTCGGCGTCGATCTGCTCACGCGCTTTCGCCTGCACGGCCGCAGCGTTGCGGCCGCGTCTGGTCAGGGTCACGAGCAGTTTGCGCCGATCCTTCTCGTCCACGATGCGCTGCAGGTAGCCGCCCGTCACAAGGGCGTCGACGAGCTGGCTGGCGGCCTGCTTGGACACGCGCAAATCCTTGACCAGTTCCCCCAAGGGCATCTCGCCATCGTGCAGCGCCAGGCCGCCGATGAGGTAAAGGCCGTTCGCCGGAATGTCGTTGCAGCCCGCATCGGCCAGCGCACGGCGCATGGCTGCGCCGTATGTGGTTCGGGCATGGCGGAGCAGGGCGGGCATCACTATCTGGTCGTGCGGTGGCCGGGTGCGGGGCATTCGAGCAAATCTGTACGAGTAATTGACAGTCAATGTACTGGACTAAAATGGCGCCGGCAAGCTGGGTGACATGTTCCGCGGCGGGAGGCGTACATTCCATCCTGGCGGCGGCTCCGTGAAACCGCATGCCGGCGGCACGTGTTCACGTCGACAACAGCCTGGGGAACGGTCATGCGATTTCCGTTGAAACTTCGTGGCGTGCCTGCCGCGCCGCTTTTTGCGCTCGTCACGGTTTGCGCGGCCTTGGCGATCGCCACGCCGGCCACAGCCGCGATGCCCGCGTTGTCGCCGGCCGTGCAGGCCTATGTCGCGCATGCCCAGCCGCTGCTGGCGATCACTCATGTGCGGGTGATCGACGGGCATGGCGCCCGTGCGCGCGAGGAGCAGACGGTGTTGTTGCGCGATGGGCGCATCGCGGCGGTCGGGAGCCACGTGGATGTGCCCGAGGGCGCGACGTTCATCGACGGCAGCGGGCAGACGCTGATTCCCGGTCTGGTCGGCATGCACGACCACATGTTCTATCCGGCACCCCGGGTGAACCCGGCGGCGAAAGAGGCGATCTATCCGGAGCAGGCGTCGAGCTTTCCCAAGCTTTACCTCGCCGGCGGGGTCACTACCATCCGCACCACCGGCAGCACCGAGCCGTACACGGACCTGGAGCTGAGGAAGGCGATCGACGCCGGTCGCATTCCCGGACCGAAGATGCACACCACCGGGCCGTACCTGGAAGGCAAGGGCAGCTTTACGCCGCAGATGCACGAACTGGCGGATTCCACCGATGCGCGCAACACGGTGAACTACTGGATCGACGAGGGCGCGACCTCGTTCAAGGCGTACATGCACATCACCCGCGCCGAGTTGTCGGCGGCGATCGCGGCGGCGCATGCGCGCGGGATCAAGGTCACCGGTCACCTGTGTTCGATCGGCTTTGCCGAGGCGGCGGATCTGGGCATCGACAACCTCGAGCACGGCCTCTTCGTCGACACCGAATTCAGCGCCGGCAAGCAGCCGGATGTGTGTCCGGACACGAAGGCCGCCGTGGCGCACCTGGCGACGCTGAAGGTCGACGGTCCGGAAATCCGGGCACTGATCAAGCATCTGGTGGCGAAGCATGTTGCGGTGACCTCCACGCTGCCGGTGTTCGAGACCTTCGTGCCCGGCCGCGCGCCGCAGGATGCGCGGGTGCTGGACGCGATGCTGCCGCAGGCCCGCGTCGAATACCTGAAGACGCGCGAGCGCATCGCGACGATGAAGGATTCGCCGTGGCCGCAGGCGTTCCAGCTTGAGATGGCTTTCGAGCATGCCTTCGTCAAGGCCGGCGGCACCTTGCTTGCCGGTCTGGACCCCACCGGTTACGGCGGCGTGATCGCGGGTTATGGCGACCAGCGTGAGGTGGAGCTGCTGGTGGAGGCGGGCTTCACGCCGGTGGAGGCGATCCAGATCGCCACCTTGAACGGCGCCCGGTTCATGGGCGCGGACCGGGAGATCGGCTCGATCGACGTGGGCAAGGCGGCTGACCTGGTGCTGGTCAGGGGCAACCCGGCGAAGCACATCAAGGACATCGAGAACGTCACCCTGGTGTTCAAGGATGGCGTGGCTTACGACCCGGCGAAGCTGGTCAAGGCGTCGGAAGGTACGGTGGGGTTGCGTTGACGGAGCAGCCCCGTGCACGGGAATGACGGCGTGCAGCAGGTACCATTCGACGTCATACCCGCTGCAGGATGGCTCGTGATGAAGAGGCTGCTCCCCTGGTTGTGCCTGCTGTTGCTGATCGCCCCCTTGCACGCGGCCGACGTGGCGGCGCCGGCTGCACGCACCATCGTGCTGGTGCGCCACGGCTATTACCTGCCTGATACGAAGGCCGATCCGAAGCTGGGGCCGCACCTGGCGCCGCTCGGGGTGGCGCAGGCGCATCTGGCGGGTGCGCGGCTGGCCGGGTTGCCGACGCGTTTCGATGCGATGTACGTCAGCCCGGTGCAGCGAGCGCGCGACACTGCGGCGGTGATCGGCGAGGACTTGCCGGGGCGTCGCTTCGAGGTGGTCGACGACTTGGCCGAGTGCACGCCGCCGACGCGCCGGGCCGCGATCGTGGCGAAGGAAAAGCCGGCCGACCTGGCTGCCTGCAAGGCGCAATTCGATCGCTTGTTCGCGCGCTACTTCAAGCCCGCATCCGGCCACGAACAGACCGACCTGATGGTCTGCCACGGCAACGTGATCCGCAACATGGTGGTGCGCGCGATGGGCGTCGATCCGCAGGCGTGGCTGGAGATGTCGGTGGGCAACGCCAGCATCACCCGCCTCCGGGTGGAGGCCGACGGCAGCTTCAAGGTGATCTCGGTGGGCGACGTCGGACACATCCCGCCGAACCTGCGCACCGGTGCCAGCGGCGATCCCGAGCGCAGCCTGGCGATTCCGGCGTGGCCGTAGCGATGCGCGGGCATGGATTCAACTCGCCGGCGCCATGCGCTGGCAACGAGCACGGAGAGTAACGGGCATGGCGGCGCAGACTTCACTCCCGGGCTTTGCCCCCGCGGCGGCCACGGACCGGCTGTTCCTGGCGGTGTTCCCCGATCAGGCGACCGTGCCGCGATTGAGCGCGCTGGCTGCCGAGCAATGCGCCCGCCACGGGCTGCGCGGCAGGCCGCTGCTGCCGGAGCGTTTCCACGTCACCCTGCTGCATCTGGGCGACTGGGCCGGACTGCCGCCGGATGTGGTGGAGGCCACGATGAAGGCGGCAGCGCGGGTGCGGACCGCGCCTTTCGAAGTGGCATTCGACCGCGTGGCCAGTTTCGACGGCCGGCGCGACAAGCTGCCGTTCGTGCTGCGCGCCGACGGCGGCAATGCAGCGTTGCGCGCTTTCCAGGCGGAACTCGGCGTGCAGCTGCGCGAGGCGGGCGTGACCCCGGTGGGGACCGGTTTCGAACCGCACGTCACCCTGGCGTACGACGCGCGCAAGGTAGCCGCCGAGGCGGTGGCTCCAATCCGCTGGCGCGTCGACGAGTTCGTGCTGGTGCACAGCCTGCTGGGCAGGACGCGGCATATCCGGCTCGGGTGCTGGCCGCTGGCCTGAGCGCAGGCGGTACGCGTGACCCAGGAGTGCACGCGGGCCACGCTTTTCTGTATGTTGTCGCCTTCCTCACCGCAAAGGCACGACGCATGACCGCATTGCCGGGACAACCCGACCACCTGCGCCGCAGCCTTTCCAACCGACATCTGCAACTGATCGCCATCGGCGGTGCGATCGGCACCGGCCTGTTCATGGGTTCGGGCAAGACGATCAGCCTGGCCGGGCCGTCGATCCTGCTGGTCTACCTGATCATCGGCGTGATGCTGTTCTTCGTGATGCGGGCGATGGGCGAGCTGCTGCTGTCCAACCTCGAGTACAAGTCGTTCATCGATTTTTCCACCGACCTGCTCGGCCCGTGGGCCGGTTTCTTCTGCGGCTGGACCTACTGGTTCTGCTGGATCATCACCGCGATCGCCGACGTCATCGCCATCGCGGCGTACACGCAGTTCTGGTTCCCGGGGCTGGCGCCGTGGATTCCGGCGGTGCTGTGCGTGCTCCTGCTGCTCAGCCTCAACCTGGTCACGGTGAAGCTGTTCGGCGAGATGGAGTTCTGGTTCGCGCTGATCAAGATCGTGGCGATCTGCGCGCTGATCGTCACCGGCTTCGCGCTGGTCGCCTGGGGCTTCACCTCGCCCGCCGGGCACCAGGCCTCGATCGCCAACCTGTGGAACGACGACGGCTTCTTCCCCAAGGGAATGAGCGGCTTCTTCGCCGGCTTCCAGATCGCGGTGTTCGCCTTCGTCGGCATCGAGCTGGTCGGCACCACCGCCGCGGAAACCGCCAATCCGCAGCGCAACCTGCCCAAGGCGATCAACTCGATTCCGATCCGCATCATCATCTTCTACGTGCTGGCGCTGGTCGCGATCATGATGGTCACGCCGTGGCGTCTGGTGGAGCCGAGCAAGAGCCCGTTCGTGGAGTTGTTCGTGCTGGCCGGCATCCCCGCCGCGGCCAGCCTGATCAATTTCGTGGTGCTGACGTCGGCCACTTCGTCGGCCAACAGCGGCATCTTCTCGACCAGCCGCATGCTGTACGGCCTGGCCGCAGAGAAGCATGCGCCGAAGACTTTCGGGCGGCTGTCGCGCGCCGCGGTGCCGTCGCTGGGCCTGCTGTTTTCCTGCTTCTGCCTGCTGCTGGGTGCGGCGCTGATCTACCTGATCCCCGACCTGGTCACCGCCTTCACCCTGGTCACCACGCTGTCCGCGGTGCTGTTCATGTTCGTCTGGTCGCTGATCCTGTTCGCCTACATGGCCTACCGGCGCAAGCGCCCGCAACTGCATGAAGCATCCATCTACAAGATGCCCGGCGGCGTGTTCATGTGCTGGGTGTGCCTGGCGTTCTTCGTGTTCGTGCTGGTGCTGCTGAGCCTGCAGACGGACACGCGCGAGGCACTGATCGCCAGCCCGGTGTGGTTCGTGCTGCTGGGCATCGGTTACGCGTGGAAGGGGCGCCGGGCGCGCAAGGCGTAAGCGCGCGATCCATCGGCTCGGCGCGGCATTGACTTGCGCCGTCCCACGCTCCATGCCTCGTAGCCTCGTAGGGCGGGCACTGCCCGCCGCTCTTGATCACATGCAGTATCGAGAGTACGACGGGCAGTGCCCGCCCTGCGACGTTGCGGCGGTTTCCTTCGGATCCACTCAGTCGCGGTCGGGTGCACCGAGCGGGAAGTACGACCGATAGGGCCGCGCCTCGTCCACCGCGCGCGCGAACGAAGGGCGCGCCAGCAGGCGTTGCCGGTAGGCCTGCACGTTGGCGCATTCTGCCGGGATGCGCTGAACCCAGTCGGCATAGAACAGCGCGGGCGCGGCAGAACAGTCGGCCAGACTGAAGTCGCCGCCGGTGGCCCAGGTGCGGCCGGCCAGTTTCCCGTCCAGCCATGCGTAGGCGATGTCCAGCCTGGTGCGCGCTTCGTTCACGCCCCAGGGGTCGCGATCCGCGACGGGGCGCAGGCTGTCGAACACGACCTTTTGCAACGGCGTCTGCACGTAGTGGTCGAAGAAGCGGTCCATCGCGCGCGCCTCCAGCGCGGTGTCGACGTCGAAGGGAATCAGCGGTGTGGCGCCGGGATAATGCCGATCGAGGTACTCGATGATGATGCTCGATTCGATCACCGTGCGTTCGCCGTCGCGCAGCAGGGGCATGCGCCGGATCGGCCACAGCGCGGTGAACTCGGCGTCGGTGGCCGCGTCGTCCGGCGTGAGCACGCGCCATTCGAACGCAATGTCGTTCTCGTACAGCGCGATCAGCACCTTCTGGCAGTAGGAGGAGAAGGGGTGGGCATAGAGCTTGAGAGTCATCACGGAACACCTGGGGTGGGGAGGTACGCGAAGGCGACGAACGAAGGCGCGCGGAATCGACAGGTGAAGCGCGACGCCCCTAGTATCGGTACACCACGGAATTGCGCGAGGTGACGGCCATGAAACGCCTGCTGCTCGGTTTGCTCGGCCTGGTGCTGCTGGTGTTGATCGTGGGGGCCGGCGCCTTGCTGCTGGTCGACGCCAACCACTTCCGCCCGCAGATCCAGGCCAGCCTGGGCCAGGCGCTCGGCCGCGAGGTGACGCTGGGCCAGTTGCATGTGTCGATCTGGTCCGGTTCGTTGGATGCCGACGAGATCCGCATCGGCGACGATCCGGCGTTTGGCGACAAGCCGTTCGTCAGCGCGAAATCGTTGCAGCTCGGCGTGAAACTGTGGCCGTTGCTGCTGCACCGACAGGTGCAGATCACCTCGCTGGCGCTGGACCAGCCGATGGTGCGTCTGGTGGAGAATCGCGCCGGCCGGTGGAACTTCTCCAACTTCGGTGCCGGCAAGACCACGGCACCTGCCGCCAACGCTTCGACCGCGGCGCCACCCGCGTTCAGTGTCGACAGGTTGCGTATCAGCGATGGCCGCATCGACCTGCAGCGGGCGGCCGGCGATGCGCGCAGCTACCGGAAGGTGGATTTGCGCGCCGATCACGTCGGTCTCGGCGCGGCGTTCCCGTTCTCGATGGGCGCCGATATCGCCGGCGGCGGCAGCCTGAAACTGGACGGCACGCTCGGCCCGTGGGAGGCGAAGAATGCGCTGCTGACGCCGGTCGAGGCGCATCTGGTGATGCAGGGGCTGGACCTGGTCGGCGCCGGCCTGATGAGCAGCGCCGACGGCGTCGGTGGCGTGCTCGACATCGACACGCGGATCAGCTCGGCCAAGGGCGTGCTGACGTCGAAGGGCGGCATCGACGCGCGTCAGCTCAAGCTGGTGGCGTCCGGTTCGCCGTCGCCGCAGCCGCTGCGCATCGACTACCAGGCCAGCTACCGATTGCCAGACGGCACCGGCCGCATCGAACAAGGCACGCTGGGCAGCGGCGGCGCGAAGCTTGCCGTCGACGGCAGCTTCGACAACCGCGGCAAGGTGATCGCCCTGGATCTGCGCCTGCGCGGCCAGGCATTGCCGGTCGACGACCTGCAGCCGTTGCTGCCGGTGTTCGGCGTGGTGCTGCCGAAGGATTCGCGCCTCAGCGGCGGCAGCGTGGGCGTCGACCTGCGTGCGCGCGGGCCGCTCGATGCGCTGGTGATCAGCGGGCCGGTGACCCTCGACAACTCGCGCCTGGCCGGCTACAGCCTGGGCTCGAAACTCGGCGGGGTGCTGTCGCTGGCCGGCATCAAGGCGCCGAAGGACACGGTGATCCGGCACGCTGCCGCCACGCTGAAGATCGCTCCCTCCGGCATCCACGCCGATCCGGCCAGCGCGGAGATCGTCGAGCTGGGCAGCTTCACCGGCAAGGGCGGCATGGCTGTCGATGGCCGGCTCGACTTCAACATGCTGGTCAAGCTCGATCGGGCGATAGCCGGTGGGGACCAGGCAAGCGCCGGCCTGCTGCGCAACTCGAAGGCCGGGCGCCTGCTCGGTGGCGTGCTCGGCAGCGCTTCCGAACATGGCGTCGGCGTGCATGTCGGCGGCACCGCGAGCGCGCCCAGCTTCAAGGTCGATCCTTCGGCCGTCGCCGGCTTGCTGGGCGGTGGTGCCAGCCGCAACAGTCCGGCAGCCGAGACCCAGCCGGCGAGCAAGTCCACCAAGCAGGATGCCCTGAACAGCCTGCTGCAAGGCGTGCTGGATTCGCGCAAGAAGCAATAGGGAAGGGTTGATCCCGCGACCGTCGTCAAGTGCCTCGCGGGCAGGTCGGCTGCGTCGACGCAAGGGAAGCGACGAAAGTTCATGGAATGATTTGGGTGAACCCAAACCCCCGGTTATGGACTTTGTGGTGGTATCGGTACGCGTGACGCGACACGCGGGCGTGGCACGTTGCGGCGCCTGTCGTCGGCCGCCTCGGCAACTCGCGGATTCGCAAGATCTTTTGGTTGAGGACGCGGCGTCGTCGGTAGCCGGTTGTGCGAATTTCCTCGTCCCCGGTGCCCTTGCAGACCACCCGAAACACCCTCGCGGCGCCTCGTTGACGCTTCCGAAATGACCGTGCTACACAGCGACGGCAGGCCCCGGTACGGCGCCATGCCATGCGATTGATGGCATCAGGCCGGGGAGTCCGGGACCGGGGCCGGAGCGGGGGCAGGCGCGTACGGAGAGCTTGATCTGGTCAGGCGGCATGGATGCTGTTCATCCATCCACGTTGATCGGTTTTGGGGAGATGCCGTGCGTATCCGGGAATGTCTGCGCGTCGTGTCGCAATATATTGCGCCGGGTTTTCCCTTCGACCGTCCTTCCTCGCGCGAGCGGAAGCGACGCCAGGTTGTCATGCGCTCCGCCCTGCTGCTTGCACTGTGCCTGGCATCGGCGCCGGCGCCGGCGCAGGCCGACACCGCGCCCCACGTCTCGGCGGCGGCCACGATGGAGCAGGCCGGGATGGTCGACATCCGTAGCCTGGTGCCGGACATCTCGCAATCGATCGCCTATGCCGGCAGCGACAACTTCGTCGGCGCGCCGGTCAACGGCTACCAGGCACCGCGCTGCTGGCTGAAGCGCGAAGCCGCCGAGGCGCTGGCGCGGGTGGATGCCGCGCTGCGCGAACGCCACATGCGCCTGCGTGTGTTCGACTGCTACCGGCCGGCGCGCGCGGTGGCGCATTTCGTGCGCTGGGCGAACGACCCCGCCGACCAGCGCACCAAGCCCGCGCACTATCCGGACCTCGACAAGTCGAAGCTGCTCGATGGTTACATCGCGCCGGTCTCCGGCCACAGCCGCGGCGCCACCATCGACCTGACCGTCCTTCGCTGCGATGCAGACAACGCCGGTTGCGAGCCGCTGGACATGGGCACGGCTTTCGACTTCTTCGGAACCCGCGCACACACCGATACGAGCGAGGTCGACGCCGCGCAGCGTGCCAACCGCCACCTGCTGCGCGATGCGATGGAAGCGCAGGGTTTTCGCAACTACGCGATGGAGTGGTGGCACTACACGCTGCACCCCGAACCCACGCCCGACACCCTCTACGACGTTCCGGTGACGGCCCCCGACGGCACCGATCGGGAGTCGGAGATCCAGCGTCTGGTGCAGCCCTATGACGGCGATGTGCCGGGCGTGTCGCTGCTGGTGCTCAAGGACGGCAAGGCGGTGCTCAGTCGCGGCTACGGGCGATCCGATCTGACGCGCGGCACCGAGGCGGGCCCGGCGACCGACTATCGACTCGCCTCGGTGACCAAGCAGTTCACCGCCGCGGCGATCCTGCTGCTCGCGCAGGATGGCAAGCTTTCCATCGACGATCCGGTTAGGCGCTGGCTGCCCTCGCTGCCGCAGGTGGCCGACGGCATCACCTTGCACAACCTGCTCGACCACACCTCCGGCGTGCTGAACTACGAAGACCTGATGCCCGAGCCCTACGCCGGGCAGATCAGCGATGCCGGCGTGCTGGCCCTGCTGGAGAAGGAAAACCGGCTGTATTTCCCGCCGGGCAGCAAGTATCGCTACAGCAACAGCGGTTACGCGTTGCTGGCGCTGGTGGCGGAGCGCGCTTCCGGAATGAGCTTCGCGGACTATGTGCGCACGCGCATTTTCCAGCCGCTGGGCATGCGCAACACGCTGGCCTACGTGGCCGGCGGGCCGCAGGTGCCGCACCGGGCATGGGGTTACAGCAAGTCCTGCGATGGCTGGACACGCACCGACCAGAACGCCTACAGCGCGGTGCTTGGCGATGGCGGCATCTATTCCAACATTGCCGACATGGCGCGCTGGGACGCCGCGCTGTACGACGACCGGCTGCTCGGCGACGCCTCGCGTGCGCTGGCCTTTGGCCACCAGGCGCAGGTTTCCGACACGCCCGAAGCCACGTACTACGGCTTCGGCTGGCGTGTCGCCGGCGACCGGCTGTGGCACTCCGGCGAAAGCATCGGCTTCCGCAACACGATCGTGCGCTGGCCGAAGCAGCACCTGACCGTGGTCGTGCTGAGCAACCGCAACGATCCCACGCCGTATGACCTGGCCGTCTCGATTGGCCGGCTGTTCATGGAGGGCACCCAGTAACAGACCGGGTTTCGTCGACCCGATTCGCGCAGCAGAAAGTTGGTCCAACCGATCCGCCGTTCATCACCCTGAGGGGCACACCATGCACATCCGGCACGACCTCCGATTGAATCTCCTCTGCGCGGCGCTGCTGGTCGCGATTGCCGTCCCGGCCGCGGCGCAGGAGACTGCTCAGCCCTCGCAACCCGGCCAGCCCGCGCAGGTCACTACGCTCAAGGAAGTCACCGTCACCGGTTCGCGCATCAAGCGCACCGATCTGGAGCAGGCGCTGCCGATCACCATCATCGAAAAGCAGAAGATCGACGCGCAGGGCATCACCTCGGCGGAACAACTGCTGCAGTTCCTCAACATCGCCGGCAACGGCGCCGACGGACTCACCTCCGCCGCGGTCGACATGGACCTCGGCGAACTGCGCGGCACCGCCGGCGTGTCGGGCGCGAACCTGCGCGGGCAGGGCTCCGACGCGACCCTGGTGCTGCTGAACGGTCGCCGCGTCGCGACCCATGGCCTGCGCGGCCAGGCGGTGGACCTGAACTCGATTCCGTTCGCGGCAATCGATCGCGTGGAGGTACTGCGCGACGGCGCGTCGGCGATGTACGGCACCGACGCCATCGGCGGCGTGATCAACTTCATCACCCGCACCGACTATCGTGGCGTCACGCTCAACGCCGGTGTCGACGTGACCGCCGACGGCGGCGGTGGCATCACCACCTACAGCGTGCTGGGCGGCATCGGTGATCTGGATCGCGACGGCTGGAACGCGTGGGGCACGATCAACTACCGGCGCGCGCAGATCCTGCGCAGCGGCCAGCGCGACTTCGCCAACAGCTTCCAGCCCGACCGCGGCGTCTCGCCCGACACGCGCGGCACGCCGTTCGCGACGGTGACCAACGCCGCCGGCGGCATCATCAACGACTCGCTGACCGATCCGGATGGCGGCAACGCCATGCGCTACATCAACATCCTCAACCTGCCTGGCGGTGCCGGCTGCGAGAACGGTGGCGCCAACATGGGGCCGTACGATTACCGGCTGTGGGACGGCGGCAGTTCCAAGTACGCCTGCGCCTGGGATTATCCGGCCGCGCAGGCGCTGCAGCAGCCGCAGGACAGCGTGCAGTTCCTCGGCCACGCCACCCGCAAGCTCGGCGGGGATCACGAGTTCTACGTGGAGGCGATGAGCTCGCGCGTGAAGGTTCGGCGCGAGTACGAGCCGTTGCAGCTCACCTCCAGCGCGTCGTCCACCGCCGTGCTCGACCCGAGTACCTGGTATCCGCTGAACGCGGATACGCAGCCGACCTACGACATGATCTACAACGCCATCGCCGACTATTTCGGCACCGGCGACCTGGTGTATGGCAACAAGATTCCGTACCGCTGGCGCTGCATCCCCTGCGGCCGGCGCGAGATCGAGACCACCACCAAGGCCTATCGCCTGCTGGCCGGGGTGAAGGGCAGCATCGGCAGGTGGGATTACGACGTGGGTCTGTCGCGCGCGTCGAGCAAGGCCGAGTCGGTGCTCGCCGGGGGCTACTATTTCTCCAGCGGACTCAAGCAGGCGCTCGGCAGCGGCTTGCTGAATCCGTTCCTGATGCCGAACGAGGCGCAGAACCCGGCCGGCATTTCCGCGCTGCAGGCGGCGTCGGCCACGGGAATCCATCTCTACGGCGGCGAGTCCACGGTCACCTCGCTGGACGCCAGTTTCAGCGGTGGCCTGGGCTTCAGCCTGTGGGGCGGCGAAGCGCAGCTGGCGACCGGCTTCGAAGCGCGGCGCGAGGAGTTCGAGTTTGGCGGCGTGCAGGAGTTGAACGGCTTGCCGCTCAACTACGACACCATCTACCAGGCGCCGTTCGACGAAACGAGCGAGCTGCCCAAGGTGCATCGCAACGTGAAGGCGGTCTATGCGGAGGTCTACCTGCCGATCGTCAAGACGCTGGACGTGACCCTGGCCGTGCGTCGCGACCAGTACGACACCTTCGGCGGCACCACCAATCCGAAGTACTCGTTCAAGTGGCAGCCGATCGAGTCGCTGGCGTTTCGCGGTGCGTACAGCACCGGTTTCAAGGTGCCGGAGTTCACCAAGCTGTTTGCCGGCGTGAACGAGGTCGAGTACTTCGGCCTCGACCTGGCCGACCCGGCCAGTTGTCCCGGTGGCGTGGCCAATTCGACGGTGCCGGGCTGCGAGCTGATCCAGCCGACCATCATCACCGGCGGCAAGACCGACCTGCAGCCGGAGACGGCTCGACAGAAGAGCCTGGGCTTCGTCTACGCACCCACGCCGCGTTTCAACCTCAGCCTCGACTGGTGGGAGATCGAACGCAGCAACACGATCCGCTCGCCCAACCTGCCGACGCTGATCGAGAACTACGACCTGTTCGCGGCCAACTGGATCCGCGACAGCAGCGGCAAGGTGACCGCGATCGACCGTCGCTTCATCAACTCCGGCGGCACCCTGATGAGCGGCGTGGAACTGGATGCCAACCTCACCGGCGAACTGGCCGGCGGCCGCTGGCACGTCAACCTCAACGGCAGCTACATCAACACCTTCAAGGAGAAGCCGCTCGCCAACCAGCCCTACAGCAGCAATGAGGTGGGCGAGTACGTGCAGTTCTACAACCTGCCGCTGAAGTGGAAGCACACACTGAGCCTCGACTGGTCCAAGGGTGATTGGACACACACGCTGAGCCAGATCTATCGCGCCGGCTACAAGGACGAGGAGCCGATCAGCGTTGCCAACGGCAGCTACATCCCGCCGAACTGGAACCCCGACGTCGACGATTACATCCTCTACAACTACAGCCTGAACTGGACCGGCCTGCCGAACACCAAGCTCAGCTTCGCGGTGCGCAACCTGCTGAACACCGATCCGCCGTTCACCGCGCACCAGGTCGACTTCGCCTCGGGCGCCGCGTGGGAGCCGCGCGTGGCCGATCCGCGCGGCCGCTCGTTCTACCTGATGGCCGAATACACGTTCGATTGACCGCTGCATCCAGCTGCCGCCGGTGGACCGGCGGCGGCCACCGGAGAACTCCATGTCCGAGCGCCAGCCCACGCCTCCTTCTCCCGGCCGCCGCCGATTCCTGCTGGCCACCGCGGGGACGGCCGTGGCGCTGGCCGTCGACGCGCACGCCGCGCCTCTGCTCGGCCTGCCGGGGCAGCTCAGGGCGACGGGCGCGTTCAACGCCTGGATCGAAATCGATCCGGCGATTTTCGAGGACAACCTGCGACGGGTCGAGGCCGCCCTGGTCGGCCACCCGAAGATCTGCGCCATCATGAAGGCCGACGCCTACGGTGTCGGCATCGACCTGGTGATGCCCAGCGTCATCAAGGCGTGCATCCCCTATGTCGGCATCGCGAGCAACGAGGAAGCGCGCATGGTGCGCGCCTGCGGCTACAAGGGCCGCGTGATGCGCGTGCGTGCCGCCACGCTGGACGAGATCCACGACGGTCTGCGTTACGACCTGGAGGAGCTGGTGGGCAACCTCGCCCAGGCGCAGGCCATCGGCGCCTGGGCGCGCCAGCGCGGGCGCACATTGCGTGTGCACCTGGCGCTGAACTCGGCGGGCATGAGCCGCAACGGCATCGAGATGCAGACCGCGCGCGGCCGCAATGACGCCGAGGCGCTGGCGAAGATCGAAGGTCTGCGCATCGTCGGCCTGATGACCCACTTCCCGACCGAGCAGCGCGCCGACGCGCTGCAGGGCGTCGAGGCCTTCAAGACGCAGGCCGCGTGGATGTTCGCCCATACCGCCTTGCGGCGAGAACACGTGCTGCTGCATGCCGCCAACTCCTACGCCGTCCAGCACGTTCCCGAATCGCACCTGGACATGGTGCGCCCCGGCGGCGCGCTGTACGGCTATGGCGGCACGCCCAAGCCGCCGTTCGCGCATGTGGCCGCGTTCAAGTCGCGGGTGACCGAGGTGCAGGCCTATCCCGCCGGCGACACGGTGAGCTACGACCGCACCTGCGTGCTCAAGCGCGATTCGCTGCTGGCCAATATCCCCGTCGGCTATTCGGACGGCTACCGCCGCGCGTATTCCAACAAGGGAGCCATGCTGATCCGCGGCCAGCGCGCACCGGTGATGGGCAACGTCACCATGAACACCACCATGGTCGACGTGACCGATATCCCCGGTGTGCAGGCGGGCGACGAAGTGGTGATGTTCGGCAAGCAGGGCGATGCCGAAATCACCCAGGCGGAAGTCGAGCAGGTCACCGGCGTGATCCTGGCCGACCAGTACACGGTATGGGGCGCGTCGAACCCGAAGATCCTGCGCCGCCGCTGAGTGGGCCGCGCCGAGACCTGCGGCAATTTGCTGCAGGCCGGAGCATGGCGCGGATCGTTCGCCTTGGCAGGACTTGACTGGAGTCAAGGCATCGTCGTGCGGTGGGGACCAGCATCCCTCCTGACGGCACCGCACAGGTGCCGGTGAAGCGAGGTACCCCATGGAATTTCATATTGCGCTGACCAGCGCGTCGCCGGAACCGATGGTGGTGCAGGACGCCTTGTTCGACGTCGACCCGACTGCCGTGGTCGACCTGGACATGAGCGGCCTGGTAATGCGCGTGTCCGCGGCGGCGTCCGCGACGGACCTGGTCGAGGTGTTGCGCCAGGTCGGCTGGCCGGTGACGCCGGCGCAGGTAGTGCAGCTGCCGTCGATCTGCTGCGGCGGTTGCGGCGGCTGACGTCGATACGGTGCGGATCGACGAGCGTGCTGCTTGCCCGCCGCCGCCCGCCATTGCCCCAGGGGTGATTTTCAACGCCCCAGTGACGCCATTCCCGCGCAGGCGGGAATCCACTTTCGCCCCGGTGAAGCCAACCCGGATTCCCGCCTTGGCGGGAGCGGCGCACGCCAGGGCAGTCGTTCCCGTCCCCAGGAGCATCCCGCCATGTCGTTCGACATCGTGATCATCGGCGCCGGCCCGGCCGGCTTGTGCTTCGCCCGTTCGCTGAAAGGCAGCGGCCTGCGCATCGCGCTGGTGGAGCGGCAGGAAGAGGCGGCGCTGATCGCGCCGGCCGACGACGGCCGCGAGATCGCGATTACCCACCACTCGCAGCGGCTGCTGCGCGAGCTGGGCCTGTGGGCGCGCCTGCGCGAGGAGGAGATCGGCGCGCTGCGCGACGCCATGGTGCTCGACGGCAACGACCGCGACGGTCTGATGTTCCGCCACGGCGAGGCCGGCACGGAGCAGCTGGGCTGGCTGCTGTCGAACCACGCGATCCGTCGCGCCGCGTACGAAGAAGTGATGGCGCTACCCGAGGTCGAGCGCATCACCGGCGCGCGGGTCGAGGCGGTGCGCACCGGCAGCGAAGGCGCGGAGGTCGTGCTGGACAACGGCGACACGCTGCGCGCGCCACTGCTGGTGGCGGCGGACAGTCGTTTCTCCGAGACGCGGCGCGCGATGGGCATCGGCGCGCAGATGCGCGACTTCGGCAAGACCATGCTGGTGCTGCGCATGCGCCATCAGGTGCCGCACGAACAGGTGGCGTGGGAGTGGTTCGGCCACGGCCAGACCCTGGCCCTGCTGCCGCTGCACGATGCGCATGCATCCTCGGTGATGCTGACCCTGGCCCCGCCGGCGATGCGCGAGTTGCTGGCGCTGGACGATGCGGCGCTGGAAGCCGCCATGGCCGCACGCTTCGGACACCGGCTGGGCACGATGAGCGTGGCTGGCCCGCGCTGCGCCTACCCGCTGGTGGGTGTGTACGCGAAGCGTTTCGTGGCCGAGCGCTTTGCATTGGTCGGCGACGCGGCGGTGGGCATGCACCCGGTCACCGCGCATGGCTTCAATTTCGGCCTGCTCGGGCAGGATCTGCTGGCGCGCGAACTGCGTGCCGCGCACGCCGCCGGCCAGCCCATCGCCGCGCCGGCGCTGCTGGCGCGCTACGAACGCCGGCTGCGGCTGGCCACGCGGCCGCTGTACCTGGCCACCAACGCCCTGGCCGGCCTGTACACCGACGACCGCCGCCCCGCGCGCGCGTTGCGCAAGCTGGCGCTGGGCGCGGGCGCACGGCTGGCGCCGTTCCGGCGGCTGGTGATGGCGGGGCTGACCGCCGAACATGGCGGCGTGCCGGCGCCGCTGCGGCGGCTGCGTCCGCGCATCCCGGCCTGACCGGGGAGCGCAGCACGCCACGCTCCGGCCTGCGCCGGAGCACCGCCGGTCATGGTGCGAGGCTGGAGGCGATGCGCACCTCGCCGGTCAGCACCTTGTGGATCGGGCACTTGTTGGCGATCTGCAGCAGGCGCTCGCGCTGTTCGTCGTCCAGCGCGCCCTGCAGGGTGATCACGCGGGTGATGTCGTTGCCCGATTCGGGCGTGCCGTCGGGATTGAACGCGAGCTCGACGTCGACATGTTGCAGCGGCCACTGCTTGCGCGCCGCGTACATCTGCAGCGTGATCGCGGTGCAGGCGCCCAGCGCGGACAGCAGCAGCCGGTGCGGCGCCGGGCCGGTGTTGGCGCCGCCTTCCTCGAGTGGCTCGTCGGCGTGCCAGGTATTGCCCTGGTCGTCGGTGAAATCGACCGCGTACGGCGCATTGCCGGTGCTGGCGCGGACGGTGGGGATGCTCATGGCGGGTACTCCTTCGTCGGGTTTCAGATCACGTCCCACAGGTAGCCGTCGTGCACGAGCACCGCGCCGGCCAGCTGCTCGATCGCCGCGTCCTCGTTGCGCTCCAGCCCGCGCACGTTGCGTGCCATGCGCCGGCGCGCCTGCCGTGCGAACACTTCGGCGATGCTCACGGCTTCGTCCGCGGCCGGGTGCGACTGCTTGGCCAGGGCATCGGCGCGCGACAGCACGCACAGGCCCACGAACAGGTCGATCGCGATGTCGGCCAGGCGCTTCTGCGCGTACTGCATGTCGGCCGCCTTCTTGCCGTAGCGGCGCAGCAGCGCGTCGGACGACTTGGACAGCTCCACCGTGTACTTCTCGTAGGTGGCGGCCACCTTGCGCAGCCGCGGCGACAGCTCGTGCGCGATGCGGTCGATGCCGTAGCCGGTGGCCTCGCGCATGCGCCGGCCGGTGTAGCTGCCGAGCACGCCGAAGCCCTTGATCGGCTCGTTGAAGATGTCGCCCACCGCCGCCTTCAGCTCGCTGAGGCCCGCGCCCACGCCCTTCAGGCCGGACAGCGCGACGTACAGCCGCAGGATCTCGTTGGTGCCCTCGAAGATCGACAAAATGCGCGTGTCGCGGGTGATCTGCTCGTACGGGAACTCGCGCATGAAGCCGTTGCCGGCGGCGATCTGCAGCGCCTCGTAGGAGGCGCGCTGCACCGCCTCGCTGGCGAACACCTTGCTCATCGCCGCCTCGACCGAATAGTCGCTGCCGCCGGCGTCGATCAGGTGGGCCACCATCCACACCGCGCTCTCGGCGGCAAAGCAGTCCACCGTCATCTGCGCGATCTTCTCGCGCACCAGGCCGTACTCGGCGATCGGCTGGCCGAACTGCTTGCGCTCCTTCGCCTGCGCGCAGGCCAGGCGGATCAGCGTGCGCATGCCGCCCACCGCGCCGCCGCCCAGGCCGGTGCGGCCCGAGTTGAGGATGCTCATCGCCACCTTGAAGCCCTTGCCGACCGGGCCGAGCACGTTCTGAGCCGGCACCCGCACGTCGGCGAACGCGACCGTGGTGGTGCTCGATGCGCGGATACCCATCTTGTCCTCGTGCGGGCCGTGGCTGACGCCCGGCCACGCGGCTTCCACGATGAACGCGGTGAGCTTGCCCTCGGGCGTGTCGGTACGCGCGAACACGGTGTAGAAGCCGGCAATGCCGCCGTTGGTGATCCAAATCTTCTCGCCGGAAAGCGTCCAGCTGCCGTCGTCGTTGCGCGTCGCCTTGGTGCGGATCGAGGCGGCATCGGAGCCGGCGCCGGATTCGGTGAGGCAGAACGCGGCGATCATCTCGCCGGTGGCCAGCTTCGGCAGGTAGCGCTGCTTCTGCTCGTCGCTGCCGAACAGCAGCAGGCCCTTCATGCCGATCGAGCTGTGCGCGCCGATGGTCAGCGAGACCGAGCTGTCGTGGCTGGAGGTCTGGCCCAGCACGCGCGCGTAGGCGCCATTGGACAGCTCCATGCCGCCAAATTGCTCGGGGATGATCAGGCCGAACAGGCCCATCTCGCGCAGCGCCTGGATGAACTCGGCCGGCTGCTCGGCGTCGCGGTCGTACTGCTTCAGCGCGGCGGCCTTGTCGGCCAGGAATTCGTCGATCGCGTCGGTCATCGCCCCCAGCATCTCGCGGTCGCGCGCGCGGATCTGCGGGTAGGGGAACAGGTTCTCCTCCAGGATGTTGCCGAGGAACAGCTGTTTGGCGATGCTGTCGTCGCTGCGCAATGCCGTGTCAGCGGGGGTGGCGGGCGACGACGGATTCATGGCAAGTTCTCGGTGGCGGAATCTTTCCCATTCTGGCACTTCCACCGGGCCGGGCCATGCCGCCCATTGCCGCACCCGGCGCCGCGTGCCCGGCCATCGGCGCTGGGCGCGGGAAACGGCTTGAAACGCTGCGTCGGCGCACCCAAGTCTTCAGCGAGACAGTGTCGTACTGTCGGGTTTGCGGAGGTGGAATCATGGCAACCGGCTGGGCCGGAGACGGCGCCGTGCAGGATCAGATCGACGCCACCGTCAACGACGGTGTGCAGCGGGCGCGCCAGCAATTGCGCCAGGGTCCGGGCCTGACCCATTGCGAGGAATGCGAGGCGCCGATCCCCGCGGCGCGCCGCGCCGCCGTGCCCGGCGTGCGTCTGTGCGTGGCCTGCCAGCAGGAGCGCGACAGCGAGCGCGCCGCCGGCCTGTACAACCGCCGCGGCAGCAAGGACAGCCAACTGCGCTGAGCCGGGGTCGGGAGCCGGGCAGCATGGATGGCGGCGGGTGTTCCGGTCACTGGCGAACGCCGCGGCCGGCGACGCGGATCACACCCGGCTTGCAGGGCAGCGGAGTATCGTGTTGCGACCAGCATTCGTCACAGCGACTGTCGTGGAGGTACCGGTTTGACCCCGACGCCCCCCGCCGAACTTGCCGCAGGCATCGACTATTTCTTCGCGGTGCGCCCCGACAGCCAGGCGCGCGCGGAGATCGCCAACGCGGCTGCACGTTTTCGCCGCTCGCAGCGTGCCAGCGGCGTGCCGGTGGCGGTCGACAACCTGCACCTCGCCTTGTGTCCGGTGGGCCGGCCCGAACGGCCGCAGCTGTCGCTGGAGCGCGCCATGCTGGCCGCTGGCGCCGCGGTGCGGGGCAACGCGTTCACGGTCACGCTGGACGCCGCTATGCGCTGCATCCCCAGCGGGGGACAGTTTCCCTTCGTGCTGTGCGCGGACCCGGTCACCGCCGTGGCGGCGCTGGAGCTGCGCAAGGCGATCGCCGCCGCGCAGCGCGCGCAGGGTCTGCAGGTCAGCGGCGTCTCCAGTTTCCATCCGCACGTGGCCTTGCAGCACGGACCGGCGATCGACGCGATCGAGGAGTCGATCAGCCCGATCCAGTGGCGCGCGGCGGAGTTCGTGCTGATCCGCAGCTTCTTCGGCCAGGCCAGCCACGAAGTGATCGGTCGCTGGCCGCTGGCGAGCGCACCCGCCCCGGCCGTGGTCGACATGTTGGCCGAACTGGCCAACATGCCTGACTTGCCGGCACCTCCTGACGAATGAGGCGCCGGTCCGCGGATAGCTAGATCGGCGGCTCTGCCCGGGCCTGCGGCGTGCTTGCACGCCGCTGCCGCGCCAGCGCGTGTTCGCGCTGGGCGATGTAGAGGCTGGCGCCGATGATGATGGCCGCGCCCAGCGCGGTGTAGTGATCCACCGCCTCGCCGAAGATCCACCACGCCAGCACCGCCACGATCAGCAACTGCAGGTAGCTGAAGGGCGCCAGCATGGAGGCTTCGGCCAGGCGCAGGGCGCGCGTCCAGCAATAGTGGCCGCCGGTGCCCAGCGCACCGGAAAGCCCCAGCCACGGCCAGATGTCCGCGTGCGGCCATTGCCACACCGCCAGCGCCGCGGGCAGCGACAGCGGCACCCACAGCAAGGTGGTCAGCAGCACGATGCGGTCGGCCGGTTCGCTGCCGGTCAGCGACTTGATGCTGATCGTCACCGCGCCGGTGAGGCCCGCCGCCAGCAGCGCCACCAGGCTGCCCGGCGCAAACGCGGCGCTGCCCGGGCGCACGATCACCAGCACGCCGATGAAGCCGGCGATCACCGCACTCCAGCGGCGCAGTCGCACCACCTCGCCGAGAAAGATCACCGCGCCGATGGTCACGAACAGCGGCGAGGAATACGACAGCGCCACCGCCTCGGCCAGCGGCAGGTTCACGATCGCCCAGAAGCCGGCCAGCATGCCGCCCATGCCCAGCACGCAGCGCATCACGTAGAAGCCGAAGCGCGGCGTGCGCAGCAGCGACCAGCCCGGCCCGATCAGCAGCGGCAGCGCGAACAGCGCGCCGAACGCACTGCGGAAAAACGTGATCTGGAACGGATGCAATTGCGCCGAGGCCAGCCGGATCGACACCGCCATCAGCGCGAACAGGCTGGCGCTGGCCAGCATCAGCAGCACCGCGCGTGAGGGCAGCGCGGAAGGTGGCGACGAGGGGAGGGTGGGAGCCAGGGCCGGTCGCCGCAACGATGAAGGTGGCGCGCATGGTAACGCAACCGCTCTTCGCAGCCGTAGGGCGGGCACCGCCCGCCGCTTTTGGTCACGGGACCACGAAGAGCCGGCGGGCAGTGCCCGCCCTACGGCACCGCTGGATGGGCGCGGCGCGGGGTGGTTTTCCTTACCTTCCGTGTTCCTTGCCGCCCGACCACGCCTGCAGGCGTTCGCGCACGGCCGGCTCCAGGCTCTTCATGCCCCAGCGACGGCCTTCCGCCAGCGCCGCGTCGCTCGATTTGCCGCCGATCAAGGCGGCGCGCAGCGCGATCATCGCACCGACCCGATTGCTGCTGGCGCAATGCACCAGGGTCTCCCGCACGCCGGCCTCGCGCAGCAGGCGATCGAACTGCGCCACGTTGTGGCGGGTCAGGTCGGCGGCGCCGTGGATCGGCAGGTTGTGATAGCCGATGCCGGCCGCGCGCATCGCGGCGGCCTCGTCGAAGCGCGGCGTCTCGCTGTCGACGCTGAGGTCGATCACCTGCGCGATGCCGGCCGCCTTCAGCGCGGCAACGTCACCCGCCTGCAAGCGGCCCGAGGCCACCCGATGCGGCGCCGGGAACGACGCGTTCGGCAGACCGGCCAGCGCGGCCTCGGCCGGTGCGGCAGCGTGCACGGCGAGCGGGGTGATCGCCAGAAGCAATGACCACAACAGGGATCGAAGCATGTATGCAATCTCGCGATGAGCCATCCACAGGATAGCCGACGCCACCGGCCTACTGCCGCGGCTGCAGCCGCAGCCCGCGCGGCGTCAACCATCGCTCGACCAGTTCGAACAGGCCTTGCACCAGCAGCGCCAGCACCGCGGCCGGGATCGCGCCTTCCAGGATCAGCGGGATGCTGTCCAGCCGGATGCCGGTGAGAATCGGCTGGCCGTAGCCGCCGGCGCCGATCAGCGCGGCCAGGGTGGCCGTGCCCACGTTGATGACCGCGGCGGTCTTGATCCCGGCCAGGATCGAGCGCATCGCCAGCGGCAATTCGATGCGGCGCAGCCGTACCCGCTGCGGCAGGCCCAGTGCCGCGGCCGATTCCATCAGTTCAGGCGCAATGCCGACCAGGCCGGCATGCGTGTTGCGCACGATCGGCAGCAGGCTGTACAGGAACAGCGCGGCCACCGCCGGCCAGGTGCCGATACCCAGCAACGGGATCATGAACACGAACATCGCCAGCGACGGCACCGTCTGCAGCACGCCGGTGGCGGCGATCACCAGTTGCCCAAGCCGGCGTCGACGTGCGGCGACGATACCCAGCGGGATGGCCAGCGCCAGCGCCAGGCCGAGCGAGATCGCCACCAGTTCGACGTGTTCCACGCTGCGCTGGCGCAGCCGCTGCCACAGGCCGCGCCGCCCCGCCTCGATGCGGGTACCGAGGAAGTCGGCGGCCACCACGCTGTCGCGGCGACCGTCCAGCTTCACCGCGGCGTTCATCGCGCGCATCGCCTGCTCGTAAATGCGGTCGGCGAGGTGGCGCAGTGCGGCGACGAAGGCGGGTTCGTCCCGCTCCAGCGCCAAGCGGTACAGGAACACTGCCTGGTAGCGCGGAAAGTAGTGCTGGTCGTCGATCAGGGTACGCAAGTGGTAATACGGGATCTCCGCGTCGGTGCTGTACAGGTCGATCGCATCCACCGCGCCGCTGGCCACGGCGCGGTAGGACAGCGCGTGGTCCAGCCCGCTGACCTTCGTTTGCGGCAGGGCGTAGGCGCGGCGCAAACCCGGCCAGCCGTCGCCGCGATCCATGAACTCGTTGGAGAAGCCGAAGCGCAATGACGGGTGCGCGCGCAGGTCGGAGATGCGGCGGATGCCCAGCCGCGTCGCCTCGTCCTGGCGCATGCCGATCGCATAGGTGTTGTCGAAACCGAGCGAGTCGGTGATGCCGATGCCCAGCGGCTTCAGCCGGGCGCGCAAGGTGGCGATGTCGGCGTCCGCCGCCACGCCGTGCAGCAGCTCCTGGGTCAGTGTGCCGGTGTATTCGGGGTAGGCGTCGATGTCGCCCTGCTGCAAGGCCTTCCACAGGATGCGGGTGCCACCCAGTTCGCGCTCGTGCACGGCCTGGACGCCGGCATCGCGTGCGGCCAGGCGCGCGATCTCGCCCAGGATCACCGACTCGGTGAATTGCTTGGAGCCGATCCGCACCGGTTGTGCGAGTGCCCGCACGGGCAGCACGCACGCGAGCAGCACGATGGCGAGGCGGGCAGGCATGCCGGTCATGGCGCGGCCGGCAGCGTGCGTTGCGCCTGCACGAACTGGCGCACGAAATCGTCGGCCGGACGGTCGCGCAGATCCGCGTAGCTGCCGTCCTGCACCACTGCGCCGCGGCGCAGCAGCACCAGCCGGGGGGCGAACCAGGCCGCCTCGGCCAGGTCGTGGGTGACCACGATCACGGTCTTGCCCAGCTCGCCGAAGAGGCGCTGCAGTTGCCCCTGCAGTTCGTGGCGCACGATCGGGTCCAGCGCACCCAGCGGTTCGTCCAGCAGCAAGGCGTCGGGGTCGACCATCAGTGCACGCATCAGCGCCACGCGCTGGCGCTGGCCGCCGGAGAGTTCGGCCGGGTAGCGCGCCAGCGCGTCCGGCGGCAACCGGGTGAGTTGGGCCAGCGCCTGCGCGCGCTCGCGGATACGTTGCGGTTCCCAGCCCAGGTGTTGCGGCAGCAAGCCCAGATTGCCCAGTGCGGTGAGGTGCGGGAACAGCCCGCCGTCCTGGATCACGTAGCCCACGCGGCGGCGCAGGGCGAGCACGTCGGCCGGCTGCAGGGCGTGGCCGTCCACGCGAACGCAGCCGCTGTCGCTGCGCTCCAGCCCCAGCAGCAGGCGCAACACGGTGGACTTGCCCGAACCGCTGCTGCCGATCAGCGCGGTGGTGCTGCCGGCCTCGAATGTCAGCTCGATCGGCTGCAGCGCCACGACGTTGCCGTAGCGCTTGCTGGCGCCGTCGAGCGCGAAACGGATGCCGCCATCGACCTCAGCGGCGGACATGGTTCCGGTCGCGGTGGGAGCCAACCCGCAGCGTGGTCCGGCGCGCGTTCACGCGGGCGGCACCGTCGTGGCGAAACGGGCGAGGAATTCGGCGGCCGGTTGCGGCCGGCCCAGGTGGAAGCCCTGGCCGAAGTCGCACCCCATCTCGACCAGCAGCGCCTGCGTGACCGGATCCTCGATGCCTTCGGCAGTGGTGGTCAGGTCCATGTGGTGGGCCATGTTGATGATCGCGCGCACCAGCTTGGCGGTGTGCGGCTCGCTGCGGATCGCGCCGATCAGCGACTGGTCGATCTTCAGCTCGGTGGCCGGGAACTGGCGCAGGTAGGCGATCGAGGCGTAACCGGTGCCGAAATCGTCGATCGCGATGCCGATGCCGCGGTCGCGCAGCCGGCGCAGCACCTGCACGCTCAGATCGAGGTCGTTGACCAGGGTGGTTTCGGTGATCTCCACGATCACCGCGGTCGGCGGCACGCCCCAGATTTCCAGCGCACCGAGCAGTTGCTCGACCATGCCCGGGCGCGACAGCACGCGCGGCGAGAAATTGATCGCGAAGCGCAGGCCCTGGAACGACGACAGGCTGGCCACGTGGCGCAGGGTGGTGTTCATGCTCCAGCGGGTGAGCACCGAGATCAGGTCGCTCTGCTCGGAGAACGGCACGAAGTTGGCCGGCGAGACCTCGCCGTGGCTGGGGCTGCTCCAGCGCGCCAGCGATTCGGCGCCGGCCAGGCGGTCGCTCTGCAGGTTCCAGATCGGCTGGAAGAACACCTGCAGGCGGTTGGCGTCCAGCGCCTCGCGCAGTTCGTCGTAGAAGATCTCGACCTGGGTGTCGTGCGGCTCATAGACCACGTACAGCTCGCCGCGCCGCTGCGCCTCGTCCAGCGCCATGCTGGCGCGGCGGCACAGGCGGTCGGCGCCGGGGCCGTGGTCGGGGTACAGCGCGATGCCCATCACCGGCCGCACCAGCCAGGGTGAGGCGGTGCCGTCCAGCGGTTGCTCGAAGGCATGGATCAGGCGTGTGCCGGCGAGCAAGGCGTGGTTGGCGCTCAGCATCGCCGGCAGCAGCACCACGAAGCCGTCGTCGCCCGCGCGGAACACGCGATCGATCGGGCGCAGCGAACGCTGGATCAGCGCATGCGCCATGTCCTCGGCCTGTTCGCCCTGGGCGTAGCCGAAGCGCAGGCTGATCTCGCGCAGGCCGGGCACGCGCAGCATCAGCACGGCGAAGCGCTCGTCCTCGCCGGCGGCGATGTGGGCGTCGATCTGCTCGAAGATGTGTTCGCGATTCAGCATGCGGCGGCGGGCCAGTGGGGGAGCGGGCGGACGGGCGGCAAGGTTGCCATCATTACAGGAAGAAGCGGCTGGCATCGATGCCGTAGTCGCCGACCGCCAGGCTGCGCACGATGTCGACCTCGTCCTTGTCGCCCAGCTGCATCAGGTCCACCGGGCGAAAGTCCTCCAGCGGCTGCTTGTTCGGCGTGCTCAGGATCGCCACGCGCGGGCGCAGCCGGCGCACCTGGTTCTGCGCCATCACGATCGCCACCTCGCCGGTGCTCAGCTCCACCAGCGAACCGGTGGGATAGACGCCCAGGCAAACCTGGAATTGCTCGACCACCTCGGCCTGGTGCAGGCGGTTGCGCGCGGCGTAGATCTGCTGCAGCGCCTGGGTGCGGGAAATGGGTGCGCGATAGGGGCGGGCGCTGGACATCGCATCGTAGCTGTCGATGATGCCCAGCATGCGCCCGCTGATCGGGATGGCGTGGCCGGCCAGGCCATCCGGATAGCCGCTGCCGTCGTGCCGCTCGTGGTGGGTGCGCACGATGTCGAGCACGTCGAGGTTGGCGATGCCGGCTTCGTCCAGCAGGGCCAGTCCGTGATCCACGTGCGAGCGGATGATGTCCACCTCGCTGGGCGCCAGCGAGCCCGGGTATTGCAGCAGCTGCTCCGGCAGGCGCGTCTTGCCCACGTCCATCAGCAGGCCGCCGGCGGCGAGGCTGAAGATGGTTTCTTCATCGAAACCCATGTGCCGGCCGAATGCCGCGGCCAGCGCGCTGCAGCTCACTGCGTGGCTGTAGGAGTAACTGTCGCTGCGGCGCAGGCCCTCGACCAGGAAGAACGCGTCCGCGCTGCGCAGCACGGTGGCCACCAGCGGGCGCACCGCCTGTTCGACGTGTTCCACCGACAACTCGCGACCACTGGTCACGTCCTCGAACAGGCCGTCGATGATCTGCGAGGCGTTCTCCAGCGCGGCGCGGGCGCGCGGCGCCTCATCTTCGACCGCTGCCAGGTCGGCGTAGTGGGTGCTGCTGTTGAAGCGGAAGCGCGAGGCATCGGAGCGCGTCAGCGCCAGCGGGGCATCCTGCGGCACCAGTCGGCGGGCGTCGATCCAGACCTCGCGACACAGTCGCTGCAGGATATCGATATCTTCCAGCCGGGTCAGCGCGACACCTTGCAGCGCGAACGGTGTCTCTTCCCATGGCCGATCCAGCCGGCACACGAACATGCCCAGCTGCAGATCGGCCACGTCGATTCGACGCTCTTCGATTTCGAAAGCCACGCTTGCTCCGGCCGGGTGGTGGGCGCCGAATTCCGGCAGCGCGGTCGCGCTTCAGCGTCCAGCGGCGAGGTTAGCAGCAGTGCGGATCGTCGCGCCAACGGCTGGCCGCTGCACCGTGCGGCGGCGTACCCTGTGCGCCCTCGTTCCGTGGACGCCGCCTCCATGCCGCTGTCGCACCGCCTGATACGTTTCGTTCGTACCGGCCATCTCTACCTCGGCGTGTTCACCGCGCCGATGCTGCTGTTCCTGGCGCTGAGCGGTGGCCTGCAGACTTTCGGCCTGCATGAGGCCAGCCGCGGCAGCAGCTACGCGCCTCCGGCGTGGCTGGCCAGCATGGCGCAACTGCACAAGAAGCAGACCCTGCAGGTGCCGGTGCGGCGCCCGCGCCCGGCGGCAACGGCGGCCGAGGCGGCGCCGGTCGCGCGGGCAGCGGTGCAGGTTGCGCCCGCGGCGCCAGGGACGCGGCGCAACCTGCTGCCGATGAAGATCTTCTTCGCCGTGGTCGCGCTGGGCCTGCTCGTGTCGGTATGCAGCGGGCTGTACATGGCCTGGCGCTTCACTCGCCGGCCGCAGCTGTTCGGCGCCGTGCTGCTGGGCGGGGTGGCCGCGCCCCTGCTGTTGTTGCTGGTCTGAGCCGGCTGCGGCATGCCGAACCGCCAGCTCGACCACACGCAGCATCGACCGGCGCGCCCCGCGTTCGCGCTGCGCTACCTGGTGCACGACTTCGAGGTGCCGATGAACGTGGGCAGCGTGTTCCGCATTGCCGACGCGCTGGGGGTGGAGATGATCCACCTCACCGGCGCTTCGGCGGTGCCGCCCAACCGCAAGTTGCGCAGGACCTCGCGCGCGACCGAGCAGCACGTGCCGTTCCGCCACGACGACGATCCGCTGCCGCTGCTGCACGAACTGAAAGCCGCCGGCTACCGCATTGTCAGCCTGGAGCTCACCAGCGCCAGCATCGACATCCGCGACCTGCCGGTAGCCGCGGGCGAGCGCATCTGCCTGGTACTCGGTTCGGAAAACCGCGGCGTGAGCCAGGCCCTGCTGGATGGCTCCGACCAGACCGTGCACATTCCCATGCTGGGCGTGCATTCGTCGATGAACGTGGCCACCGCCTGCGCGATCGCCACGTTCGAGATCATCCGCGCGTTTCCGGTGCCGCCGGCTTGATGTCGCGGTCGTGGAGAGGTGGGGTTTCGGTCGGCGCGGGCGCGCGTCCCGCGGGTCGATCCGGCGCACCGGCGGGTGCGGTCATCATCAATCGGTCGACCGGATAACCACGCTGGCGCGAGTGTTCCACGAGGGTCTGCAACAGCGCGGGATCCATCGTGGGCCGGCGCGAGAGGATCCACAGGTGGTTGCGACCAGGGCCGCCGATGACCGCCCACCGGTAGTCGGCGTCCACCTCGATCACCCAGTAGTCGGCCCATGCCATCGGCAGCCAGGTCAGCCAGGCGGGCGCGAAGCGCACTTCCAGCGCGGCAGGCTGGCGTTTCTTCATCCGCGCCACCCCATCGACGGACATCCGGCCCTTGCGGGTGCGGCAGGTGTTGTGCACGTGGATGGTGCCGTCGGGGTTCGGCGTGTACGTGGCGGTGACGGCATCGAGGCACTCGCGCTCGAAGTACATCGGCAGGCGCGCGATTTCGTGCCACTGGCCGGCGTAGCGATGCAGGTCCAGCGACGGCACCGGCCGGTTCGGCAAGCTGGTGGCGGCAGCGGACCAGGCGATGGCCATGCTCGCCACGATCAGCAGCCGGCAGCACATGCGCATGGTCTGGCTCCGCAGGAAGTGCGTGGCGCGATGGGGGAAGGATTGCGGAACTTCGGTGTCCGGTCTAGCGGTAGCGCGCTTCCTGCAGGTCGATCTCGCGTACCAACCGGCGCGAGACTTCATCGGAAACAACGGCGACGCGTCGGTACTGCTGGAAGGGATCCCCAATCCGCGAGCGCAACGCACCCGCCCCGAATGGTCACCGCTCCTGCGGAGGCAGGGGCGCGGGGAAATTGGCCGTATTGCCGGCGGCTGGTCGTGGCGCGGCCAAGGGCATACCATCGCCCGTTCCCGTCGCCCGTCCCCAGGCCCAGGAGATCGCGTGCAGCCGATCATCGACGTCAGACAGCTCAGCAAGACCTACGCCTCCGGTTTCCAGGCGCTCAAGCCGATCGACCTGCAGATCCGCCAGGGCGAAATCTTCGCGCTGCTCGGCCCCAACGGCGCCGGCAAGACCACCCTGATCAGCATCGTCTGCGGCATCGTCAACCCCAGCGCGGGCAGCGTGCTGGCCGGCGGCCACGACGTGGTGCGCGAGTACCGCGCCGCGCGCTCGCAGATCGGCCTGGTGCCGCAGGAGCTGACCACCGACTCGTTCGAGACGGTGTGGAATACGGTCAGCTTCAGCCGCGGCCTGTTCGGCAAGGCGCCAGACCCGGCGTACATCGAAAAGGTGCTGAAGGACCTCTCGCTGTGGAGCAAGAAGGACAGCAAGATGATCACGCTGTCCGGCGGCATGAAGCGCCGGGTAATGATCGCCAAGGCGCTGTCGCACGAGCCGCGCATCCTGTTCCTGGACGAACCCACCGCCGGCGTCGACGTGGAGCTGCGCCGCGACATGTGGACGATGGTGCGCGCGCTGCGCGCCAGCGGCGTCACCATCATCCTGACCACGCACTACATCGACGAGGCCGAGGAGATGGCCGACCGCATCGGCGTGATCAACAAGGGCGAGCTGATCCTGGTGCAGGACAAGGCCGAGCTGATGAACAGGCTCGGCCGGCGGCAGCTCACCTTGCAGTTGCAGTCGCCGCTGGCGGCCATCCCTGCCGGACTTGCCGGCCACGCGCTGGAGCTGTCCGCTGACGGCCAGCAACTGGTCTACACCTTCGATGCGCAGGCCGAGCGCAGCGGCATCGACGTGCTGCTGCGCCGGCTGGCCGAACTGGGCATCGACTTCAAGGATCTCAGGACCAGCCAGAGTTCGCTGGAGGACATCTTCGTGGACCTGGTCAGGGAGCGCGCATGAACATCCATGGCATCCGCGCGATCTACCGTTTCGAGATGGCGCGCACGCGGCGCACGCTGCTGCAGAGCATCGTCTCGCCGGTGATCTCCACCTCGCTGTACTTCGTGGTGTTCGGCGCGGCGATCGGCGCGCACATGAACGGCATCGACGGGGTCAGCTACGGCGCCTTCATCGTGCCGGGCCTGATCATGCTGTCGCTGCTCACCCAGAGCATTTCCAACGCCTCGTTCGGGATCTATTTCCCCAAGTTCGTCGGCACCATCTACGAGATCCTGTCGGCACCGGTGTCGCCGTTCGAGATCGTCGCCGGCTACGTCGGCGCGGCGGCCAGCAAGTCGATCATCCTGGGCACGATCATCCTGGCCACCGCGCGGCTGTTCGTCACCTTCGAGATCGCGCACCCGCTGTGGATGGTCGCGTTCCTGGTGCTCACCGCGGTGACTTTCAGCCTGTTCGGCTTCATCATCGGCATCTGGGCGGACAACTTCGAGAAGCTGCAACTGGTGCCGCTGCTGATCGTCACGCCGCTGACCTTCCTCGGCGGCAGTTTCTACTCGATCCACATGCTGTCGCCGTTGTGGCAGAAGGTGACCCTGTTCAACCCGGTGGTGTACCTGATCAGCGGGTTCCGCTGGAGTTTCTACGGCGTGTCCGACGTCGGCGTGGGGATCAGCCTGGGCATGACCCTGGTGTTCCTCGGCATCTGCCTGGGGCTGGTGTGGTGGATCTTCCGCAGCGGCTACCGGCTGAAGGCGTGAACCGTGCCGGTTGAACGAATCGAGCGGGCGCCAGTCCCAGCATTATCCTGAAGACAACCCGAGGGGAATCGCATGCGCAAGCAGGCATCAACCGGAAGCTGGATCGCCGCGGCGATCGTGGTGATCGTGCTGGTCGGCGCGGGCGTGTGGCTGGTGCGCCGGGCCATGCAGCCGGAGCTGACCAGCCCGCCGGCGGCGGAAACCGCGACCCCGGCATCGAGCCGCAGTGCAGCGGCGGCACCGATCCAGCATCCGATCGCGCAGGTGCAGGCCGCCCCGGCCAGCGCCTCCACCGCACCGCTGCCGGCGCTGGATCAGAGCGACGACGACGTGCTGGCCGCCTTGCAGCGGCTGGCCGGCGACAACGAGCTGTCGCTGCTGCTGGTGCGCCCGCAGATCATCAACCGCATCGTGGCCAGCATCGACGCCATGCCCGGGCGCAGCCTCGGCGGCATCATGATGCCTGCGCGCCCGCCCAAGGGCGCCTTCGTCACCGGTGAAATGGACGGCCAGACCGTGATCGGCGACGCCAACGCCGCGCGCTATGCGCCGTACATGGCGATCGTCGAGCAGGTCGACCCGCAGGCGCTGGTGGCCTGGTACGTGCACGCCTATCCGCTGTTCCAGCAGGCCTACGAAAACCTGGGCTATCCGCACGGCTACTTCAACGACCGCCTGATCGTGGTGATCGACAACCTGCTGGCCGCGCCCGAACCCGCCGCGCCGCCGGCACTGCTGCCGTCCAAGGGCCAGTACGTGTTCGCCGATCCGGCGCTGGAGGCGCGCTCCGCCGGCCAGCGCCTGCTGCTGCGCACCGGAGCGGCCAACGAGGCGAAGATCAAGGAGCGACTGCGCACGATCCGCAGCCTGCTGGTCGGCCAGCACCTGCAGCCTGCCGCAGCGGGTTCGGCCACTGGAGCCGCCACGCCGAAATAGCCAGGCTGCCGACTCATTGACGGGTAGGAGCCCGCTTGCGGGCGATGCTCTCGCGAATCCCGAATCCCGGCTACGAAAGCATCGCCCGCAAGCGGGTTCCTACGGATACGGCGAGCCGTCCTTGTGCGTGTAGACGCCGGCGGCGCTGTCCCAGTGCAGGTCGATGTCGGGGTAGTGGCAGCGGTCGTTCGCGTGGCGACTGCCGATCTCCAGATAGACGGCTGTTTGCGCGCTCCGGTTGACCAGGTGATGACCGTCGGAACAGTTCTTCGGGAACGCCGCGAACTCGCCCGTGTGCAGCGGCTGCTCGCCGTCGTCGGTGATCAGCACCAGCTCGCCGGACAGCACGCAGACGAACTCGTCCTCCTCGGTATGCCAGTGTCGCTGGCTCGACCACGTGCCGGGCGGAAGCCGGGTGAGATTGACGCCGAAATCGACGAGGCCGCCGGCATCGCCCAGCGCCTGCTTGATGCGCGCGCCGGCGAGTGCGGCGAACGGCGGCGGATAGCCGGAGCCCTTGCGCTCGGGCACCTGGTTGATGTCGATCTTGGGCATGGTGGTTCTCCGGAGTGGACGGCGATTGTCCATCGAACGCATGCCGCCCCGTGAATGAGCGCTTTCTGTACACGGGACCGGCTACAGTGGGCCACGTCGCGAAACCGTGCGTGGAGGACGGAATCATGATGCGTCGCTGCGCTGTGCTCGTTCTGATGCTGGGCTGGCTCGTGCCATTGGCCTCGCTGCACGCCGACGCTCCGGTCGCGGGCACCACGGCGGCGCCTTCGGCGATGGTGGCGCGGATCACCCTGGACGGGCCGATCGGACCGGCCGCGGCGGAATACTTCGACGATGCGGCGCAGCGCGCGGTGGCCGACGGGGCGGTGGCGATCATGTTGCAACTGGACACCCCGGGCGGGCTGTCCGAGTCGATGCGCCAGATCATCGGCCGCATGCTGGCGCTGCCGGTGCCGGTAATGGTCTACGTGGCGCCCGGTGGTGCCCGCGCCGCTTCGGCCGGCACCTACATCCTCTACGCCGGGCAGATTGCCGCGATGGCGCCGGCCACCCACCTGGGCGCGGCCACGCCGGTATCGCTGGGCGGCGCCACGCCGTTGCCGTTGCCGGTGCCGAAGGCGGAGCCGGCCAAGGCCGGCTCCGCCGCACCGCCCGCGCCGGACGAGGCTGGCGGCAGTGCCGAATCGAACAAGGTGCTGAACGACGCGATCGCCTACATCCGCTCGCTGGCGCAGCTGCGCGGCCGCAACGCGGCCTGGGCCGAGCAGGCGGTGCGCGGTGCCGCCACGCTGACCGCCAGCGAGGCGGCGCAGCAACACGTGATCGACTTCGTCGCCAGCGACGTGGCCGACCTGCTGGCGAAAGCCGACGGACGCGTGGTGCGCGTCGGCGAGCGCCAGCTGACCCTGCAGCTGAAGGGCGCCACCGTGCGCGACTACGCGCCGGGCGCGCGCACGCGCTTCCTCGGCATCATCACCAACCCGACCATCGCCTACCTGCTGCTGCTCGGCGGCATCTTCGGCCTGGCGCTGGAGGCGATGCACCCCGGTGCAATGCTGCCGGGCATCGTGGGTGCGATCAGCCTGCTGGTGGGGCTGTACGCCTTGCAGTTGCTGCCGGTGAATTACGCCGGGCTGGCGCTGATGGCGCTGGGCATCGGCCTGCTGGTGGCCGAGGCGGTCAATCCCACGGTGGGTGCGTTCGGCGTGGGCGGGCTGGTGGCCTTCGTGATCGGCTCGGTGATGCTGATGAAGACCGGCGTGCCCGGCTACGCGGTCAACCTGGGCGTGATCGGCGGCATCGCGGTGGGCTTCGCGGCGCTGCTGGGCACGGTGGTGTGGCTGGTTTTTCGCGCGCGCCGCGCACCGCCGTTCGGCGGCGAGGCCGCGATGGTCGAGGAAACCGGCCGCCTGCTGGAACCGGTGACCGCCGACGGCGAGAGCTGGGCGATGCTGCACGGCGAGCGCTGGCGCGTGCGCTGCGCGGTCGAGCTGCCGGCAGGCGCGGCGGTGCGGGTGGTGTCGCGGCAGGGTTTGCTGTTGCGGGTCGAGCCGGCCGCTGCCGTCGCGGCCGTCTGAGATTTTTGACAGGAGAAAACCATGTTCGGATTCGTCGGTGTACTGATCATCCTCGGCATACTGCTGCTGTTTGCCGCGATCAAGATCCTGCCGGAGTACCAGCGCGGCGTGGTGCTGACCCTGGGCCGCTATACCGGCACCAAGGGCCCCGGCCTGGTGCTGCTGATCCCGGTGGTGCAGCACATGATCCGGGTGGATCTGCGCGTCACCGTGCTGGACGTGCCGCCGCAGGACGTGATCTCGCGCGACAACGTCTCGGTGCGCGTCAACGCGGTGGTGTATTTCCGCGTGGTCGACTCGGACAAGTCGGTGCTGGAGGTGGAGAACTTCCTGCAGGCCACCAGCCAGCTGGCGCAGACGCGGCTGCGCTCGGTGCTGGGCCAGCACGAGCTGGACGAGATCCTGTCCCAGCGCGAGTCGATCAACCACACCTTGCAGGTCACCCTGGACGAGGCCACCGACCCGTGGGGCATCAAGGTGATGAACGTCGAGATCAAGGACGTCGACCTCAACGAGACCATGGTGCGGGCGATCGCGCGCCAGGCGGAGGCCGAGCGCGAGCGCCGCGCCAAGGTGATCCATGCCGAGGGCGAGTTCCAGGCCGCCGAGAAACTGCGCGATGCCGCCGGCGTGCTGGCGCAGCAGCCGCAGGCGCTGCAGTTGCGCTACCTGCAGACGCTGGCGGACATGTCCAGCGGCGGCAAATCCTCCACCGTGGTGTTCCCGCTGCCGCTGGACCTTATCCGGCCGCTGATGGAGGCATTCCCGTCGAAGCAATGAAACTGATCCGCGATGGTGGTATCAATCCGCTGAAGTCTATGGCGGGTGATCTGCCGCCTGTGGCAGTATGAAACGCGCAGTTGCGGATGCGCTGCACAAACCATTCCAAGGGAACTATCAATGTCGAACATTATCGATCTACTCGAAAAGATTGGGCAGGATGCAAGGCTTCGTCACGCCTCATCCGACGATATGGATCAAGTCCTCACACGTGCTGAAATTGATCCAGAGGTGCAGGCTGCGATCTTGGCCAAGGATCAGTCACGCCTGGAGGACTTGTTGGCAGCAAGTAACGTCTGTCTGGCGCTAATTCCAAGTATCGAATGCTTGATGCTGATTGGCACGAATACAGATGAGGACGATCGAGACCAGAGGCAGTGCGCCTGAGTGGAGACACTGAGATAGTAGACACGGCGGTGGCTTAGCGCCTCTCGCAGCGTTGCACGGTGTGGAAGCTCTTGCGGTCAGATCAAACTGATTCAGTCGTGCGGTATCTGAAAAGACGCAGGCTATGCCTGCGTCTTTTCGCACCAGAACAAGCTTAACCGAAGCTTGGCAGGTGTACCCAAGTGTCTCTCAGATACCTCGCCGTTCACCCTGAGCGTAGGCCTGTAGTAGGGCCGGAGTCGAAGGGTGATGGCCGGCGCGCGCTTCGACCGCGCTTGCTATCGCAAGCTACGCTCAGCGCGAACAGTCATGGTTGGCTGAGTTTCGTCGCTAATCAGGTAATCCCATGAGTTTTTCATCAAGCTTAAGGGCAGACAATAAATGAAAGAGCTAGATCCTACGGGTAGCCTGGTCTGCGTGGGCCTGGGCATGACCCTGGGTTCGCACCTCGGCCCGCTGGCGCGCAGCTACATCGAGCAGGCCGACGTGGTCTTCGCCGGCCTCTCCGACGGCGTCGTCGAGCTGTGGCTGCAACGCATGCATCATGACGTGCGCAGCCTGCAGCCGTACTACCGCGAGGGCAAGTCGCGCATGCAGACCTACCGGCAGATGGTCGAGGCCATCCTCGCCGAGGTGCGCGCAGGCAAGAAGGTGTGCGGCGTGTTCTACGGCCACCCGGGCGTGTTCGCCTGGGCACCGCACAAGGCGATCGAGGTGGCGCGCGGCGAAGGCTATGCCGCGCGCATGGAGCCGGGCATTTCAGCGGAGGACTGCCTGTACGCTGACCTGGGCATCGACCCTGGCCGCGTCGGCTGCCAGCACTACGAGGCCAGTCAGCTGCTGTTCTACCGGCGCCGGATCGACCCCACCGCCTACCTGGTGCTGTGGCAAGTGGGTCTGGTCGGCGACCAGTCGCTGGCGCGCTTCTCCACCGGCCCGGCCTACCGGCAGCTGCTGGTCGAGGTGCTGGCGCGTGACTACCCGCTGGATCACCCACTGACCATCTATCGCACACCGACCCTGCCGATCCACGCGGCACGCATCGAGCAGTGCACATTGGCGGGTCTGCCGCAGGCGGAGATCGACATGGCTGACACCGTGGTGCTTCCGCCGGCGCGGCCCCTGGAGGTGGATGCGGCGATGCGGGCGCGGCTGGCCGAACTCGATCAAGCCGAATCCGTCCGAGCCTGAGATCGATGTCCATACCGACACCGGAAACGCTTTCATGCGAGGCCGAGCGGCCGCGCCTGCGTCCGCTGGAGGCAGGCGATGAAGCCTTGTTCCATGCGCTCTATACCAATCCCGAGACCATGCGTTACATCGACGAGCCTTGGACACCAGTGGCGGCTGCAAAGCGGTTCCGGGAAGTCATTCGCCGCCAGGGCAAATCGCCCCTTTGCGGCCGCTTCCTGATCATTCTGGGGGGCAGCGCCCAGACGCCATTGGGTATTTGTGGCATGACACACTATGATCCGGTGACCATGCGGATCGAGGTCGGTATGGTGCTGCTGCGGGAGGGACGCCGATCGGGGATCGGGAGAGGAGCATTGACGGCCCTGGTGGATCTTGCGTTTGAAGAAGCGCAGGTCAACGAGGTGTACGCTCGCTTCGCTCCGCAGAACGTGGCGGCCAGGAATTTGGTGACCCGCATCGGCTTTGAGCCGAGCCGTGCAGTCAATAATGGGGAACAGACGTCGACCATGAGCGAATACTCAGTTTCCCGTTCGATATGGTGCATCGACAAGACGACAAATATTCAGGGGTAACCAATGTCCAAAGTGATCGATTTTCTTGAGCGGATGGGTCAGGACGCGCGACTGCGCGCTGCACCCTTGGAAGAGGTGCAGCTTGCGCTAGAGCAGGCGCAAGTTGGCCCCGAGGCAAGGGCTGTGATTCTGGCCGGGGATCAGCAACGCTTGGATGCGTTGTTGGAGGGACTCAATGTCTGTCTGGCGTTGTGTCCGGCGGAGGAAGAAGAGGATGGGGGTACAGAGGAAGAGCCATCCAGAGAGGACGACGAAGAGACCGCGTCCAAGTCCCTGTCCCACGTCGTGGCGTAGGCGGACTGGATCATGGTCTACCGAGGCAGCGGCGTCTTGGTGTTCCTCGCCGGGTGTGCGCTGTCTTTTCGCTTGTTCGCGGGGGTATCTCCGGAGGTTACTGGTGGCACGGCCGAAGTACTGCTCAAGCAGGCGGATGGCATCAAGACGTCGAATCAGGGCGAGTTCACTGCGTTGCTGCGGCGCTTGGGTGACGGCTCGCTTGAATTGTCCCAGGAGCAGCGGCTGTATCTGGAATACCTCGAGGCTTGGCAAGTCGCCTACCGCGGTGACTACAAGACTGCGATAACTTTGCTTGACCGGGTCATGGCTCAGTCCGGTGACCCGACCTTGCGGGTTCGGGCAGGCTTCACTGCGGTCAACATACTGGGCATCGCAAGTCGCTACGAGGAGGCGTTCGCGCAATTGGATCCGCTGGTGGACCAACTGCCCCAGGTTGCGGACAAGGAAACTCGGCTGACGGGCCTGAGTGTCGCCGCGCAGTTCTATTCCGAAGCCGGGCAGTACGATCTGGCTACGGACTATGCAAACAAGCTGCTCTCGGAAAATCCGGTTGGTCAGGGGGCCTGCAGGGGCAGGTATTTCAAGCTGGAAGCCCTCTTCAAAAGCGGCCAGTTGCGGTCGGTTGGCGAACAATTTCGCGACGGTGTCGAGGTGTGTGCGAAAGCAGCCGAGCCGATCTTCGGAAATCTGATCCGAAGCTATGCCGCCAAGGCCGAGCTGGATCAAGGCAAGCCTGACAATGCCATCAAGCTCCTTCGGCAGGGATACGCGGAGGTAAAGGAAACACACTACCCGCCTTTGATCGCTCTCTTCGATGCAACCTTTGCGCAGGCGTTCTGGAAGGTGGGGGACCAAACATCGGCGAGGCGTTTTGCGCAAAGTGCGATCGATAGTGGAATAAAAAACGAGTACACGGAACCGCTGGTTACTGCCTATCGGTTGCTGTATGAACTGGACAAGCAGCGGGGGGATTTGGCGTCGGCGCTTGCCTGGCACGAAAAGTACATGGCGGCGAACAAGGGCTATCTGAATACTGTCAGTGCCAAGGCCTTGGCTTATCAGACGGTCGCGCAGCAGGTACTGACCACGAAGATGCAGGTCGACACCCTGGCCGAGCAGAACAAGATCCTGCAACTGCAGCAGGCGCTCGGCAAGAAGGCGATGGAGGCCAGCCGGTTGTGGATCATCCTGCTGGTGCTGCTGCTTGGCTTCATCGGATTCGTCGCCTACCGGATCAAGCGTTCGCAGCTCAAGTTCATGAAGCTGGCGCGACGCGACGGGCTCACCGGCATCTTCAACCGGCAGCATTTCGTCAGCGAGGCCGAGCGGTTGCTGCAGTACTGCTGCAAGTCCAATCGTGATGCTTGCCTGGTCCTGCTCGACCTGGACCACTTCAAGCTGGTCAACGACACCCACGGTCATGCGGTGGGCGATCGGGTGTTGAGGCGCGCGGTCGCGGCGTGCCAGGCGCACTTGCGTTCCACCGACCTGTTCGGGCGACTGGGTGGCGAGGAGTTCGGCATGCTGCTGCCTGAGTGCAGCCCGGATCAGGTGCTCGCCCGGGTCGAGCAGATGCGCCTGGCGATCGCCGCGGTATCGATCGGCGAGGGCGGCGCGATCGTGACGGTTTCGGCCAGTTTCGGCGTGGCGTCAGCGGCAGCCTCGGGCTATGAGCTGCGCCAGCTGATGACCGATGCCGATGACGCGCTGTACGAGGCCAAGCGCGAAGGCCGCAACCGGGTCAATCTGTCGACGAGTCGCGGGGCGCAGTTGAGCCTGGTGTGAGTCGGCCGGCCTCCCTGCGTGTGACGCGTGTTGTGACGACCATCGTTTTGCCCACGGGAGCCCACCGATGCGCACCATGAGTTTTTTCCTGCCTGTCGCCGTTTGCCTGGCCGTGCTGTCGCCGCCGGCCGCCGCCGGGGAACCCGCCGCCGATTCGGTAACGCTGGCGCCTGCGATCAACGCCACCGATTTTGCCCGCTACGAGAAGACGCTCAGTTCCGACGACTTCGGCGGGCGCAAGCCCGGCACGGTCGGGGAGCAGCGCACGCTGGATTTCCTGATCGGCGAGTTCAAGCGCATGGGCCTGCAACCGGGCAACCACGGCTCGTGGTTCCAGACCGTCCCGGCGGAAAGCACCCTGCTGCTCAACGACAAGGTGAAGCTGCAGATCACCGCCGGTGCGCAGCACGTCAGTTTCGCCAACCAGGACGACATGGTGGTGCAGACCCTGCAGGGGAAAGCGCAGGTCGACTTGAAGGACTCGCCGGTGGTGTTCCTCGGCTACGGCGCGGATGCGCCGAACTGGCACTGGAACGATTACAACGGCGTGGACGTGAAGGGCAAGACGGTGATCGTGCTGGTCAACGATCCGGGCTTTGCCAGTCGCGATCCGAAATTGTTCAACGGTCGCGCCATGACCTATTACGGACGCTGGACCTACAAATATGCCGAGGCCGCGTTGCAGGGCGCGGCGGCGTGCTTCATCGTGCACACCAGCGACGCGGCTGCGGGTTATCCCTTCACCGTGCTGCAGAACGGCAATCGTGGTCCGCAGCTGAGCTTGCCCTCCAGCGTCGATCCCGCGCCGCGCCTGCCGGTAGCCGGCTGGCTCACCCATGCCGCCGCCACGCGCCTGTTCGCCGCCGCCGGCAAGGACTTTGACGCGCTCGCCGCGGCGGCCGCGAAACCGGGGTTCAAGGCCGTGCCGCTCGGCGCGACCGCCTCGATCAGCCTGAAGAACAAGATCGGCCACTTCGAATCGAAGAACGTGCTGGCGATGATCCCCGGCGACTACAAGCCCGACGAGGTGGTGGTCTACACCGCGCACTGGGATCACCTGGGCACCGATCCGTCGCGGCCGGGACACAAGGTGTACGGCGGTGCGATCGACAACGGCACCGGCCTGAGCATGCTGCTGGAAATCGCCGGCGCTTTCGCGCAGCAGCGCACGCCGCCCGAGCGCAGCATCCTGTTCTTCATGCCCACGCTGGAGGAATCGGGCCTGCTCGGCTCGCAGTACTACGCGGCGCAGCCGGTGTTCGCGCTCAACCGCACCGTGGCCGACATCGCCGTGGACGCGCTGCCGATCATCGGCCGTGCGCACGACATGACGGTGATCGGCAAGGGCCAGTCGCAACTGGAGGACATGCTGGCCGACGTGCTGAAGAGCCAAGGCCGGGTGATCTCGCCGGAGACCACGCCGGAGAACGGTTTCTACTTCCGCTCCGACCATTTCAATTTCGCCCGCGCCGGCGTGCCGGCCATGCTGGCCAGTTCGGGCCTGGATTTGCTTGACGGGGGCGAGGCGGCCGGTCGCAAGGCGGCGGAGGATTACACCGCGCACCGCTACCACACGCCGAACGACGTATTCGATCCGGCCTGGGATTACTCGGGCATCCTCGAAGACACCCAGGCGCTGTACGAACTGGGCCAGTACCTGAGCCACGCCGGCGTGTGGCCGGCCTGGTATGCCGACAGCCCGTTCAAGGCCAAACGCGACAAGATGATGGCGCCGCCGGCCAAGCCGTAGGCACGTTTCGCCTAGTTGCTGTAGGAGCGCACCCTGTGCGCGATGCTCTTCGGCCACGCGGCAAAGGCATCGCGCACAGAGTGCGCTCCTACAAGGAACCCGCGCATCGTAGGGCAGGCACGGCCCGCCGGCTTTTGCTTTTGCCGAATCCCGAATCCCGAATCCCGAATCCCGAATCCCGGCTCAGGAGCATCGCCCGCGAGCGGGCTCCTGCGCGGGTGCCCGGCTCAAGGTTTCGCGGGCCCATCCAGCTTGTCGAAATGGACGATGGCGTTGAGCACCAGCGGGTAGCTGCCGATGGTCTCGCCGCGCCACATCGGGTTGCTGGCGAACAGCAGCACGTGGCCCTTGCCGTAGCGCGCGTCCACCACGGCGGCGCGCTCGGCCATCTCGCTGCCATGGTCGAGCAGGCCGGCGATCAGCAGCTTGTCGGCAGCGGCGAAGCGCAGGATCACCTTGGGCCGCTGGTCCGTCGGAATCACCCAGGGATTGTTGCGCAGCTGCTCGGCGTTGAGCGGCGTGGCCTGCCATGGCTTGACGTCGGGCAATGTCTCGGGTTCGACGGCGGCGCGGCCCTCGGGCGTGTCGGTGTCGTGCGGGCCACCGCGGCCGGTGGCGCGCTGGAAATCCTTCGCGGTCGGCAGGCCGCGGTCGCCGGTGATCAGGTTGGACACCTTGAACGATTGCCCCTCGGCGCTGTACATCGCCAGGTCGTCGCGCGTGTAGCTGGCGGCGATCGGGCTCTTGCGGTCGACGAACTGCGCCTGCAGCACGCTGCCGACCACCTTCAACTTGTCGGTCGGCGTGATCGAGACGCCCGGCGCCAGGCCCACGTCGATCGCGAAGCGCGCGCTGTCCTCGGCGGTGATCAGCAGGCCGCCTTCGTGCACGAAACGCTTGAGGTTAACCACGCCGGATTCGCCCAGGCCGGGTCGGATGTCGTCGGTGCTGTCGATGCGGCCGATGTTGGGCGTCAGTTCGGTGGTCTTCCACGGCATCGGCTCGCCCCACATCGGCAGGCCGTCGATGATGCGGCGGCTGCCGGTGCCGCCGATCGGGCCGAACAGGATCACGTCGTACTTCGCGCGCAGGTCGCCGAGTTTCGCCACGTCCTGGGTGCTGATGTAGTCGTACTTCACCTGCAACCGGTCCAGCGCCATGCGCCACCAGCCCTCGGTCTGCGTGCTGAGCCAGGTGTGCATCACCGCGATGCGCGGGAGTTTCGCGTTCGGCAGGTCGATCGCGGCCAGCCCCGCCGGCACGTCCACCACGGCATCCAATTTGCGCATCGGCGCCTTCAGAATGGCATTGTCGGTGACGCGCACCACCTCCACGTCGAACAGGTCGCCCATCGACCAAGCGGTATCGTCGTAGGGGTGCTGCTGCGGATCCTTCGGCGACCAGTACTGGCGATCGAGCAGGGTGTCGGCGATGCGCGAGTAGGGCTGGTCCATGCGCACGACGATGCTGCCGGCTGGGAAGCGGCGCGTGTCAGCCTTCTTTTCCTTGCCGTCCTCATCCCTGGTCGCCGGCAGCGTGATCTTGATCGCTGCGGTGCTGCGGCTCAGCTCCACGTGCTGGCGTTGCAGGATGCGCAGCAACTGCGCCTGCGAGCCTGGGCGCGCGTCGTCAGCGGGGAACACGTAGGCGGCCGGGCCGGCGTTCTGCGGCTTCTCGATCGAGCGCTTGCTCTTCAGGTAGTAGTTCTTCAGGAACAGCTGGCCGTTGTCGGAGAAGTACTTCAGCGCGGTGAGCAGGCCGGTCTGCTGGTAGTTGTTGTTGTTGCGCTGCGACCAGGTCACCACCGGCAGCGGCGGGTTCGGCTTGTACCAGGTGCGCTGGTATTCCTCCGGCTCCAGGATGCGCTTGACGGTGTCGGCGCCGTCGTTGCCGAAGGTTTCGTAAAGCCGGCTGATGCCGTTGTGCATGGCGGCGATGAACATCAGGTAGCCCGGGCTCCAGGTGTCGAAGTCGCCGTGGGTGAACACGCCGGGCATGCCGAACTTGGTCATCTGCTGCACGTTGTCCCAGCCCAGCTGTTGCCATTCGCCGGTGAGGATGGGATCGATCCAGGCGTTGTACGGGCCGTCGCCGACGGTGTTGTCGTACAGGAAAGGCACCGACTCGTGCAGGTCGTGCAGCACCTGCGCATGCCATCCGACGAAGGTGTCGGCGACGTTGCGGGTGAGGTTCAACGTCATCGCCATCGCGTCGCGGTTGTTGTCGTGCGCCACGTAGTGGCCCCAGTACAGCAGCCGCGGATAGTTCTGGTCCGGGTGGGCGCGGTGCCAGTTGTAGCGGTCCACCTGGCGGTCGCGGCCGTCGACCTCGACGATCGGCGTGATCAGGGTGATCACGTGCGAGCGGATGTGCTGGATGTACGGCGCGTCGTCCACCGCCAGCCGGTAGGCCAGTTCCATCAGCGCGGTGGGCGAGCCGGTCTCGGTGGAGTGGATGGTGCCGGTGATGTAGTAGACCGGGGTGGACTGGGCGATCAGCGCGTCGGCGGTAGCGTCGTCCATGGCGATCGTGCGCGGGTCGGCCAGCTTGGCCAGGCGCGCGTTGTTGGCGTCCAGCTCGGCCAGCAGATTCTCGTCGGCCACCGCCACCGCGATCATCGGGCGGCCCTCCTCGCTCTCGCCGATGGTGAACACCTTCACCCGCGGACTGGCCGCAGCCAGCGCGCGGAAGTAGCGATAGACGTCGGTCGAGTAGGGCAGGTAATCCGGTGCGCCGGCGATGTGGCCGAGCACCTTCAGCGGCGTGGGTACGGTGGCCGAGGCGGGCAGGTAGTCGGTCAGCGGCGAGTTGAACTGCGCATCGGTGGTGTCCTTCAGGATCTGCGCCGTGTACGCCTGGTCGATCGGCTGCGCCGGGTCACGGGCGTAGGTGATCGAGCCGTTCGGATCGGTGGCGGCGAAGACACTGCAACTGGCCAATGCCAGCAGGGCGATCAGCGGCAGGCGGCGGGCGGGCATGGCCATGGTTTCCCCTTCGGCAACGTGGCAACGGATTGCCGCACTGTGCCAGAAAGGAGGCGCGCGTGCCGCGCCCCTGTTTCATCGCCGATGGCTTGCGAGCTTGCCTCCGGGTGTTCCTTCCGGAGGCGCGCGAGCGGGCGTCGACCGTTCCACCCGGAGGAATCCATCGGCCTGCAACCAGTCGCGGAATTCCTCGATCCAGTGGTCGCTGCTGGTGCCCTGGTGCAGCATGCCGAAGCCATGGCCGCCGGCGCTGAAGACGTGCACCTCCGGGCGCGTGCCGGCCTTGAGCAGGGCATCGCGGAATTGCGCAACGGCGCCGCGGGCGATCGGATCGTCCTGCGCCCAAGCCATGAACACGGGCGGCAGCTTCGCCGGGATGGCCGGCATCGTGCCGAACGGGGCGCCGTAGATCAGTGCGGCGAAATCGGGCCGGGCCGCTGCATCGGCTTGCAGCAAGGCGCCGCTGGCAACCATGCCGCCGGCGGAGAAGCCGACGATGCCGACCCGATCCGGTGCCAGCCGCCATTCCCGTGCATGCCGGCGTACCAGCCCGATCGCCTGGATGGCATCGGCGATGCCGTAGTGGCAGGCCTGGTCCATGTCCAGGTCCTTCGGTATGCCTTGCTCGCGTTTTTGCTGCGTGCGGTATTTCAGTACGAAGGCGGCAATGCCGCGGTGCTGCAACCAGCGTGCTACCTCGTTGCCCTCGCGATCGATGGCCAACGCGACGCAATAGCCGCCCGGCGCAACGATCACTCCGGCGCCACTGGCCTGGTCGGGACGGGGCAGGTAGACGGTCAGCGTGGGCTTGACGACGTTGATGATGACGGTGCCGGACGGGGTGTCGTGCGCCACGATCTCGCGCTGGGTCCAGTGTTCGGACCCCGGCGCGACGCCGGGCCAGAGTTCCAGCGTGCTCTGCGCGCAGACCATGCTGGTCAGCAGCGACAAGGCGACTGCCATGCAGAACCGCGGATGCCAGGCACGTTGCACGGGTCCTCCGGACGGTTGCGGCGGCTTTGGCCGCGTCGGGCAGGTATCGTCCTCCGCTGCGGGGTGGCGTCAAGTGCCTGATTTCCGATCGAAGGAATGCGGCAAGTCGTTCCCGTGATTTTTTTTGCCGCCCGGCGAATCATGGATGAAACCGACGGAGACGCCACGCCGATGACCAGCCGGGAACACCAGCGACGCTTCGAATCGCTGCTGCGCGAGCATCGCCGCATCGTGTTCAAGGTGGCCGGGTTGTACAGCCGCAGCGTGGCCGACCGCGAGGACCTGGTGCAGGAGATCAGTGCCCAGCTTTGGCGATCGTTCGGTCGCTACGACGAGGCGCGGGCGAAGTTCTCCACCTGGCTGTACCGCATTGCGCTGAACGTGGCGATCTCGCAGGCGCGGCGCTGGCCCGCGATGGACCGCCATGAAGCGCTGGACGCCCATCACCTGGACTCCATCGGCGGCGAGCCGGTGGCCGAACCCGACGAGCGCGTGGAGGCGTTGCACGCCTTCATCGGCCAGCTCGATCCGCTCAACCGCGCGCTGATCCTGCTGTACCTGGAAGACCGCAGCTACTCCGAAATGGCCGAGGTCCTCGGCATCAGTGAAACCAACGTGGCGACCAAGATCAGCCGCATCAAGCAGAAACTGCGCGGCCAGATGACCGCATCCTCCGGAGCATGACGATGGAACTCGACGAGATGAAGCAGGCCTGGGCCCGCATGGAAACCCGCCAGGACGGCATCGAGGAACTGCTGCGGCAGGATTTCCGCGATCGACGCATGGAGAAGTCGCGCGCCTCGATGCGCCGCACGATGTGGTGGCTGGGGCTGGAAGTGACCGGCTGGATCGTCTTCGTGGTGTGGGCGGCCTCGTTCTGGGTGGCGCACCGGCATGTGCCGCATCTGCTGGTGATGGGCCTGCTGCTGCACGTTTACGGCATCGGTGCGATCTGGTCGTGCGCCACGCAGCTGTTCCTGCTGGCGCGGATCTACCTGTTCGATGCGCCGGTGCTGGTGTTGCAGCGGTGGCTGGCGCAACTGCGGCGGTTTCGCGTCTACAGCACGTTGGCGCTCGGCCTGCCGTGGTGGTGCCTGTGGTTGCTGGTGACGCTGGTGGCCATCGCGGATTTCACTGGTGTGGATCTTTACGCGGCGGGGGAGTCGTGGATCTGGACCACCATGGCGGTAGGACTGGTCGGTATCGGCATCAGCGTGTGGCTGGCGCGGCGTCTTGCGGGGAAGCCGGTTCGCTCGCGGTTCCTGCAGCGCATCGTCGACGACATGAGCGGCCGCAACCTGCTCGGCGCGTCGCGGCAGCTGGAGGAGATCGCACGTTTCGAACGGGCGTGATGACCCGCTGGGCGCAGGGCGGACGCCGCCCGCCGCGATCAGCGCGCCTTGGGCTTGAGCCGGACGTAGATCTGCTTGCGTACGACGGCGATGACCTTGCCGGAGGCGGTGGTCACCTCGGTCTCGAACCAGCGCAACACCTTGTCGCCGCCGGCTGCGGCGGCGCGTAGTTCATCGACCACGACGGGGTCGAGCTTGAAGTGCGCATACACGTCCTCGTAGCCGGGAGCCACGAAGTCGATCGTGCCGGCCTTGTCCCACACGAAGTAGTCGCTGCCGAGCTGGTGCATCGCCAGCAGCATCCAGAACGGGTCGACCATGGCGAACAGGTTGCCGCCGAACTGGCTCTTGACGTAGTTGCGGTTCCACGGCCGCAACCGCAGCACCACGGTCGCCTCGGTGTAGTCCTCGCTGAGCGACTGCACGCGGATGGCGTTGACCAGGAATGGCGGCCACAGGTTGAGCAGGCGGCGGAAAGTGGAGGCGCGCATGAGGGCGATGGAATGAGAAAAGAAACATCCTACCCGAACATACGTAACGGTATGGATCGCGCGCGCGCCGAATGAACACGTAGGAGCCCGCTCGCGGGCGATGCTCTTGCGCCGGGATTCGGGATTCGGGACTCGCAAAAGCTCAAAGGCATCGCCCGCGAGCGGGCTCCTACGAGGGATGGTCGGCCTCAGAACAGCATCGAGGCCATTCGTCGCCGGTAACGCCCGACCAGCTCGGCGTCGTCCAGCGTGGCGAAGGCGGCGAGCAGGCGCTTCTTCGCCTGGCCGTCGTTCCAGTCGCGCGCTTTCTGCAGGATGGCGAGGAACTGTTCGAGGCCGCCTTCGGCGTCACCTTCCTGCAGCAGGCGCAGGCCGAGCAGGTCGCGCGCCTCCCAATCTTGCGGGTCGGCGTCGATGCGCTGTTGCAATGCGTCTGCCGCCGGGGCGGCTGCGGCGGCGCGGGCCAGTTCCAGTTCGCTGCGCAGACGCTGGGCGCGCGCATCGGTGGCGAGGTTGGCGGGGAGGGCATCGAGTTCGGCACTGGCGGCATCCGCCTGGCCGCCGCGCATCAGCGCCAGCGCCAGGTCGAGCTTGAGTTCGGCCTTGGCCGGCTCGGCGGCGATCGCCTGCTGGATGCGGTTGATCGCCGCCTCGGGCGTTTCGGCGGGAGCGTCATCATCCGCCACGTCGTTCTCGTCGCCTTCCAGCGCCTGCACGTGGCGGCCGAGGAACTCGCGCAGCTGGCGTTCGGGCAGCGCGCCGGCGAAGCCGTCGACGACCTGGCCCTGGCTGACCAGCATCACCGTGGGGATGCTCTTGATGCCGAACATCCCCGCCAGTTCCTGCTGCGCATCGACATCGATCTTGCCGAGGCGGAACGCGCCGTTGAACTCGGCGGCCAGCTTTTCCAGGATCGGCCCCAGCGATTTGCACGGCTCGCACCACGCAGCCCAGAAGTCGACCAGGATCGGCGTGTCCATCGACGCCTGCAGCACCTCGGTCTCGAAGGTCTGCTGGTCGATGTCGAAGACGTGGCTGGGGCGGGTGGTATCGGTCACGGAAAGCTCCGGCGGTGGGTCCTGGATGTCCAGATCAGGGCGACGCCCAGCATATCAAGCACCGGATGCACGGCCCGCGTCCGCGCGCGCATTCACCAAAGATTTGCGAGAATCGCCCGATGGCCACCGCCGCACGAAACACCGATTGCCTGCATGCGCATTCGTCCGATGCGCTGCTGATCTGCGAGCACTGCGACACCGTCTACCGGCGGCGTCCGCTCGCCCGGGGCGAGGTGGCCCGCTGCGTGCGTTGCGGCGCGGAGCTGGATCGCCATCGCGCGCTGTCGGCCAATGCGCTGCTGGCGCTGATCCTCACTGCCATGATCGTGTTCGTGCAGGCCAACATCTGGCCGATCTTCACCCTGGGCCTGAACGGTCAGTTCAGCGCTACCACGCTGTGGGGCATGATCGTCACGATGTGGGAGCAGGGTGCCCAGGTGGTCGCGGTACTGGCGGCGGCCACGCTGTTCTTTTTTCCGATGACGAAGATGCTGGTGATGGGCTGGCTGCTGTGGTTTGCCCGCCTCGGCCGGCGTGCGCCCGGTTTCGCGCCGCTGATGGTGGCCCTGCACCGGGTCGGGCCGTGGACGATGAGCGAGGTGTTCGTGCTGGGCGCGCTGGTGGCGATCGTCAAGGCGCACACGTACTTCGAGGTGGTGGCCGACCCGGGTATCTACGCCTATGGCGCGCTGACGTTGCTGATCACCATTTTCGCCGGCGTGGACATGCGCCAGTTGTGGGAGCAGACACCGGAGCCGAAAGCATGAACGCGCTGCCCCGTGCGGTCGACCTGGACCTGATCGGCTGCCGCATGTGCGGCCTGGTCTGCCGCAACGTGCCCGGCAACGTGAAGCTCGACGGCGACGGCGTGGACGACGCGATGGCCTGCCCGCGTTGCGGTTCCACGCTGCGCCGGCGCAAGACCAACAGCTACGCGCGCACCTGGGCGCTGCTGATCGCCGGTTTCCTCCTGTACATTCCGGCGAACGTGCTGCCGATCATGCGCACGGCCAGCCTCAACGACATCGACGACAACACCATCATCAGCGGCGTGGTCGAGTTGTGGAACAACGGCTCGGCGGACCTGGCCGTCATCGTCTTCACCGCCAGCATCGTGGTGCCGATGCTGAAGTTCCTCTCGCTGGGCATGCTGCTGGTGAGCAGCCAGCGCGGCAGCGACTGGGCGCGGCCGCAACGGGCCAGGTTGTATCGGCTGGTCGAGTTCATCGGCTACTGGTCGATGCTGGACGTGTTCGTGGTGGCCTTGCTGACGGCGCTGGTGCGCTTCAGCGTGTTGAGCCGGGTCGAACCGTTGCCCGGCGTCATTTTCTTCGGGCTGACCGTGGTGCTGACCATGCTCGCCTCGATGAGTTTCGATCCGCGCTTGATATGGGATGGCAGGAGCAACGATGACTGAAGAGCAACGCGCCGAACCCGGCCCACCCGTGCCCGACGCGCTGCCGCGGCCGGTAGTGGAGAAGCGCCGGTTCAAGGAGTCGCTGATCTGGCTGGTGCCGGCGCTGGCGGCGCTGGTGGGGCTTTCGCTGGTGATCCACAGCTGGTTGCAGACCGGTCCGCAAGTCGTGATCAGCCTGCAGAGCGCCGAGGGCCTGGAAGCCGGCAAGACGCCGGTGAAATACAAGAACGTGGTGATTGGCCGGGTCAAGAAGATCCGGCTCAGCCCCGATCGCAGCCACGTGCTGGTGTCGGTGGCGCTGGAGAAGAGCGCCGAGGGCTTTGCCACCAAGGGCACGCGCTACTGGGTGGTGCGCCCGCGCATCGGGCTCGGCGGGGTATCCGGCATCGACACGCTGTTCTCCGGCGCGTTCATCGGTGCCGACGTGGGCGAATCGGATGACCGGCAGGAGAACTTCGAAGGGCTGGAGGCGCCACCCGCCGTGCGCCACGGCGAACTCGGCCGCAGCTTCCTGCTGCACAGCGATGACCTCGGCTCGCTGGACGTCGGCTCGCCGGTCTACTACCGGCGCATCCAGGTTGGCCGGGTGGCGTCGTATACGCTGGACAAGGATGGCGAGGGCGTGTCGCTGCACATTTTCATCGACGGCCCGAACGACCGCTTCGTCAGCCGCTCCAGCCGGTTCTGGAACGCCAGCGGGGTGGATCTCTCGCTCGGTGCCAACGGCCTGAAGCTCAATACCCAGTCGCTGGCTGCGGTGCTGGCCGGTGGCGTGGCCTTTCAGGACCCGCCCGGTCCGCACGACAGCACGCCGGCCCCGGAGGACACCAGCTTCAAGTTGTTCGGCGACCGCACCACGGCGATGGCGCCGCCCGACGGCGAGCCGCACTACATGCGCATGCGCTTCGAGCAGTCGGTGCGCGGGCTGGCGGTGGATGCGCCGGTGGAGTTCCTCGGCATCAACATCGGCAAGGTCGTCTCGGTGCGTCTGGATTACGACGAGAAGACGCAGAAATTCCCGGTGCTGGTGGGCGCGGTGGTCTACCCGGAGCGCCTTGGCGCCGCCTATGACAAGCTGGAGGCGATAACCAGGGCCAACGGCCACAGCCCGGACCTGGCCCGCATGATGGGCGGGCTGATCGCGCACGGCCTGCGCGCGCAGGCGCGCACCGGCAACCTGCTCACCGGGCAGTTGTACGTGGCGCTGGATTTCGTGCCGCACGCTGCCAAGGTCGATTTCGACCCGACCGTCAAGCCGCTCACCATCCCCACCGCGCCCGGCAGTTTCGACAAGTTGCAGGAGCAACTGGCGGAGATCGTCGACAAGCTCGACAAGGTGCCGTTCGACAGCATCGGCAAGCACGTCGACCAGGTGCTGGCCGGGCTCGACACCACCTTGAAGCAGGTCAACGGGAAGACCTTGCCGGCCTTCACCGAGACCTTGCAGGGCGTGCAGAAGACCATGGGCACCGCCGACGCGGCGCTGTCGGACGATTCGCCGCTGCAACGCAACCTCGGCGCCACGCTGGAACAGGTGCAGCGCATGTCGCGCTCGTTGCGCGTGCTGTCGGATTACCTCAGCGGACATCCCGAAGCGCTGCTGCGCGGGCGTCGCCCCGACAGTCGACCCGTCACGCCGCCCGCACCGGAACCAGCGCCGGCCCCGGCACAGGAGCACAAGCCATGATGCGTCACGCCCCCGCGTTGCTGGCGGTCACCGCCGCGGCCTTGCTCGCGGCCTGCGCCTCGGCGCCGCTGCACTACTACACCTTGCTGCCCGGATCGGCGGCACCGGTAGCCGAGTCGGCGACCGCGATCCCGTTCGAGGTGCTCACCGTCAACGTGCCGGCCCAGGTCGACCGGCCGCAGCTGGTGGTGCGTCAGGGCGGCCAGAGCGTGGCCCTGCTGGAGGGCGAGCGCTGGATCGCGCCGCTGGCCGACGAGGTGCGCGGCGCGCTGGCCGCCGACCTTGCCCGCGTCTTGCCGGGCCGCGACGTCGGCGGCATGGCCGCCAGCGGCAAGCCGCTGCTGCAGGTGAGCCTGGACGTGCGCCGCTTCGATTCGCAGCCGGGCGATCACGCGCTGATCGAGGGCGCCTGGCAGCTGCGCTGGCGCCACGACGGCAAGCTCGCCACGCAGGCGTGCACCAGCCGCATCAGCGAAACCGTGGGGCCGGGCTACGACGCCCTGGTACAGGGCCACCAGCAGGCGCTGGACCAACTGGCCGAACAGATGGCGGGAGTGGCGCGCGCGTTGGCGTCCGGCCAGTCCGCAAGCTGCCCCGGGGGTTGAGCCATGCCGCTGGCGGGTGAATGGCGAGGCGCGCGCGGCCTTGGCGGAAACCCCGCGCTGGGCTAGTCTGACCCGTTCACCGCCGCCGGTTCGATCCGGTGCGCACCCACCGCACCATGGCCTCCCGAAATCATGCAGGACAATCAAGCCCCGACCGCTGCCGACCCCGACGAAACCGCCTACCGCCCGCAAGCGGTGGAGGCCGCCGCGCAGCAGTACTGGAACGCGCAGCGCGCCTATGAAGTGAAGGAACAGCCCGGCCGGGCCAAGTTCTACTGCCTGTCGATGCTGCCGTACCCGTCCGGTGCGCTGCACATGGGCCACGTGCGCAACTACACCATTGGTGACGTGATCAGCCGCTTCCAGCGCATGCAGGGCAAGAACGTGCTGCAGCCGATGGGCTGGGATGCGTTCGGCCTGCCGGCGGAGAACGCCGCGATCAAGCACAAGACCGCGCCGGCCAAGTGGACCTACGCCAACATCGAGCACATGCGCGCGCAGATGCAGGCGATGGGCTACGCCTTCGACTGGTCGCGCGAGTTTGCCACCTGCCGGCCGGATTACTACGTGCACGAGCAGCGCATGTTCACCCGGCTGATGAAGAAGGGCCTGGCCTATCGCAGGAACGCGGTGGTGAACTGGGACCCGGTGGACCAGACCGTGCTGGCCAACGAGCAGGTCATCGACGGCCGCGGCTGGCGCACCGGCGCACTGGTGGAGAAGCGCGAGATCCCGCAGTGGTTCCTGAAGATCACCGATTACGCGCAGGAGCTGCTGGACGGCCTGGACGCGCTGCCGGGCTGGCCCGACGCGGTCAAGACCATGCAGCGCAACTGGCTGGGCCGCAGCGAGGGGCTGGAGATCCGCTTCGCGCTGGAGGGCAAGGGCGAGCCGCTGAGCGTGTTCACCACGCGTCCCGATACCTTGATGGGCGTGAGCTTCCTGTCGATCGCCGCCGAGCACCCGCTGGCCCAGCGCGCGGCGCAGGACAATCCGAAGCTGGCCGCCTTCATCGCCGAGCTGAAACACGGCGGTGTCTCCGAGGCCGAGCTGGAGACCCAGGACAAGCGCGGCATGGACACCGGACTGTGCGCGATCCACCCGATCAGCGGCGAGCGCGTGCCGATCTGGGTGGCCAACTTCGTGCTGATGGGTTACGGCACCGGCGCGGTGATGGCGGTGCCGGGGCACGACCAGCGCGACTGGGAATTCGCGCGGAAGTACAGCCTGCCGATCAGGATGGTGATCGTCGACGACTCGGTGCTCGATGCGCTCAAGCAGATCCGCCACGAGCTGGCGCTGGGCGTGGGCAGCGATGCGATGCTGGCTGCGCTGGAAGGTCGCGACATCACGGCGCAGGATGTCTCCGCGCCGCTGCGCGTGGTGCAGGAATTCGAGCGGCGCATCATGGAGGAGGCGGCCTGGACCGCGCGCGGCACGCTGGTCAACTCCGGCGAATACGACGGCATGGATTTCGCCCGCGCGTTCGACGCGCTGGCCACGCGTTTCGAACGCGATGGCAGCGGTGCGCGCCGGGTCAACTGGCGCCTGCGCGACTGGGGCGTGAGCCGGCAGCGCTATTGGGGCTGTCCGATCCCGGTGATCCGCTGCTCGGCCTGCGGCGACGTGCCGGTGCCGGAGGATCAACTGCCGGTGCTGTTGCCCGAGGACGTGGCGTTCTCCGGCGTGCAATCGCCGATCAAGGCCGACCCGGCCTGGCGCCAGACCACCTGCCCGAATTGCGGCGGCGCGGCCGAGCGCGAGACCGACACCTTCGACACCTTCATGGAGTCGAGCTGGTACTACGCGCGCTACACCTCGCCCGGCGCGGCCACCCAGGTCGACGACCGCGCCAACTACTGGCTGCCGGTGGACCAGTACATCGGCGGCATCGAGCACGCCATCCTGCACCTGCTGTACTTCCGCTTCTATCACAAGCTGCTGCGCGACGAAGGCCTGGTGGCGACGGATGAGCCGGCCACCAACCTGCTGTGCCAGGGCATGGTGATCGCCGAAACGTTCTACCGCGAGAACGCCGACGGCTCGCGCGAGTGGTTCAACCCGGCCGACGTGGAAGTGCAGCGCGACGACCACGGCCGCGTCACCGGCGCGCGACTCAAGACCGACGGGCAGCCGGTGCGGATCGGCGGCATCGAGAAGATGTCCAAGTCGAAGAACAACGGTGTCGATCCGCAGTCGATGGTGGCCAAGTACGGCGCCGACACGGTGCGCCTGTTCTCCATGTTCGCCGCGCCGCCGGAGCAGTCGCTGGAGTGGAACGAGGCCGGCGTCGAGGGCATGGCGCGTTTCCTCAAGCGCTTCTGGCGCGAGGTAACCGCCCACGCCGGCGGCCCCGATCATGCGGTGGTGGACCCGGCCGCGCTGGATGCCGCGCAGAAGGCCATGCGCCGCCAGCTGCACGAGACCATCCAGAAAGTCAGCGACGACATCGGCCGGCGCCATGCGTTCAACACCGCGATCGCCGCGCTGATGGAGCTGCTCAATGCACTGGGCAAGTTCAACGATGCCAGTGAGCAGGGCCGCGCCGTGCGCCACGAGGCGCTGGAGGCGATGGTGCTGCTGCTCAATCCGGTGGTGCCGCACATCAGCCACGCCTTGTGGCAGGTGCTCGGCCATCCGGTCACGGTGCTGGAGGATCAGCCGTGGCCGCAGGCCGATCCCGCCGCGCTGGTGCGCGACACGGCAACGCTGGCGGTGCAGGTCAACGGCAAGCTGCGCGGTACCATCGAGCTGGCGGTCAATGCCGGCAAGGACGAGGCCGAGGCATTGGCCCGGGCGCAGCCGCAGGTCAGGCAATTCCTCGAAGGCATGACGGTGCGCAAGGTCATCGTGGTGCCCGGCAAGATCGTCAACATCGTCGCAGGATGACAACCATGGGCTTCATCAACGCGCGTCGGATCCGCCTGCTGCCGCTGCTGCTCGCCGCGCTGGCGCTGACTGCCTGCGGCTTCCATCTGCGCCAGAGCGCGGCCCTGCCCGCGGCGATGCAGCGGGTGCACCTGGACGCGCACGGCAGCAGCAATTTCCAGCGCCAGCTGAGCCTTGCGCTGGAGCGCGCCGGCGTCACCGTCGAGGACGCCGGTGGTCCCGGCATCGCCGAATTCTCCGTGCCCACCGCCACTTTCAGCACCGACACGCTCACCTCCGGCGGCTACGCGAGGATCAGCGAATACGCGGTCCATTACACGGTGAAATTCCGCGTCACCGATGCATCCGGACAAATCCTGGTGTCGCCGCAGACGATCAACATGTCGCGGGAGTTCAGCTACGACGCCAGCAATACGATAGGCAGCGCCTCGCAGGTCGAGCAGATCCAGAAGAGCCTCGACGACGACATGGTGCAGGCGATCATGTTCCGCCTGCAGGCAGCCGGCCATGCTCCCGCCGCGGCGTCCAGCGTGCATTGATGCCACTCAATCCGAACCAGTGGTCGAAGGCGCTGGCGGCGGATCGACTCGACGCGGCCTATTTGCTGGCGGGTGAGGAATTGCTGGTGCTGGAAGCTGCCGACGCCTTGCGCGCGCAGGCACGACGGCTTGGCTACACCGAGCGCGAGGTACTCGAGGTCGGCCAGCATTTCGACTGGGACGACGTCGCCCGCGCCGGTGCCAGCATGTCGCTGTTCGCCAGTCGCCGCCTGATCGACCTGCGCTTGCCGACCGGACGCCCGGGAGTCGAGGGGGCCAAGGCAATCACGGCGTTCTGTGCCGACCCGCCGCCGGACGTCACCTTGCTGGTCACCGCGATGGAGTGGAGCAGCAAGCACGACGGTGCCTGGAGCAGGAAGTTCGATGCCGAGCACAGCATGGTGGTGTTCAACGCGCCGCGGCCACACGAGTGGAACGCCTGGGTCGGTGCCCGACTGGCTTCGCGCGGACTCGGTGCCAGCGCCGACGCGGTGGCGCTGCTGGCCGAGCGGGTCGAAGGCAACCTGCTGGCGGCGGCGCAGGAGATCGACAAGCTGGCGGTGCTGCACGGCGAAGGGCGCATCGACGCGGCCGAGATGGAGAGCCTGGTCGCCGACAGTGCCCGCTACGACGTATTCAAGCTCACCGACGCTGCCCTGGCCGGCGACGGCGCGCGCGCGCTGCGCGTGCTGGCCGGGCTGCGTTCCGAAGGCGACGAGCTGATCGCGCTGATGGGCTGGCTGGTCAACCAGTTGCAGCTGGCGCTGCGCCTGGCCAATGCGCAGAACTTCGCCGCGCAGGCCAAGGCCGAGCGCCTGTGGCAAGCGCGCGAGCAGATGTTCCGCCAGGCGCTGCGCCGTGCGCCGCGCGAACACTGGCTGCAATGCCTGGCGCGCGCGGCACGGATCGACCGCATGGCCAAGGGCCGCGAGCAGGGCGATCCGTGGCTGGAAGCCGAACGGCTGATCGCCGCCATCGCCGAGCCGCGGGCCGCGAAGGCGCTCGCGTGAAACCGCTGGCGATTTTTGGCGGCACCTTCGATCCGATCCACCTCGGTCACCTGTGCGTGGCATGGGAAGCCGCCGAACTGCTCGACGCCGACGTGCTGATGATGCCGGCAGGGCTGCCGCCGCATCGTCCGCCGCCGATCGCCAGCGCCGCGCAGCGGCTGGCGATGTTGCGGGTGGCGTTGCGCGGGCAGTCGCGGCTGATTCCGGATGCGCGCGAACTGGCACGCGATGGCGCGTCCTACACGGTCGACACGCTGGCCGGCTTGCGCGCCGAGCAGGGCGATCGTCCGCTGGTCCTGTTGCTCGGAGCCGACGCGTTCGCCGGCTTGCCGGACTGGCATGAATGGCGGCGGTTGTTCGAACTGGCGCACATCGGCGTGCTCAGCCGGCCGGGCGAACCGGCGCCGCTGCCGCAAGCGTTGGAGCAGGAGATCGCCGGCCGCCGTGTAGACGACGCGGCGGCATTGCAACTGGTGCCTGCCGGTCGCGTGATCGAGCTGGCGGTCACCCCGCTGGAGATCTCCTCCACGCGCATCCGCCAGTTGCTGGGTGCCGGCCGCGAGCCGCGCTACCTGCTACCGGCGGGGTTGTTCGACTCGACCGAATTGCTGTCGCCCTATCGCCGCTGAGGCGGTATCGGATGACGCGCGGCTCCGCTGTTCCTGGCGGCAGCCCAGTGCCGGCCCGAGGTCAAGGGACGCGGCGCTCAGGGCGCGTTTTTCAGCTGGCCCTGAACCTCGTTGATCGAGTCGCGGATGCGTTTGGAGAACACCGAGTCGTCGTGGTGGATCAGCAGCAGGTGTTCGGTGGCGCGGGTCATCGCCACGTAGAGCAGGCGCGCTTCGTCGGCTTCGGCCTGGCCTTCCTTGGGCAGGCCGCCGATGCCGGGGATGATCACGAAGGGAAACTCCAGGCCCTTGCTGGAGTGCATGGTCACCAGCTTGACGCTGTCCTCGACCACGAACAGGGTCTGCTTGCCGGCGTTGTCGGCAAGGCGGCTGGGGATGTCCAGGCGCTTGAGCACTTCCTGCAGCTTTTCGCCTTCCCACTGGTTGCGATAGATCACCGCCATCTCGGAGTACGGGCGGCCATGCGCATGCTCGTCACGCAGCCGCGCCACCAGCACGTCCATCTGCGCGCGGGCGGTGTCGGTGCGCACCAGCTCGGGCACGGCGCCGCGGCGGCCGGCGCTTTCCGGCGCGACCAGCGGCACGCCATCGTCGTCGTCGCTGCGCGATTCGAGCAGATCCTGCGCGAACGCGCGGGCGACGGAGAGGATTTCCAGCGTGTTGCGGTAGTTGAGCTTGAGGATGGTGGTGCGCCCCTGCGCCTGCACGCCGAGGCTCTTCCAGCTGATCTTGCGCCGGTGCGTGTTGCCGTAGATGTTCTGCGCGTCGTCGTACAGCACCAACAGCGAGTTGGTCGCCGGGTCGATCATCTGCACGATCAGCTTGTACCAGTCCGGCTCGAAGTCGTGGCCTTCGTCGACCAGCACGGCGCCGTACTGGAAGCGCGGGATCTGGCCGCGGTCGACGCCATCGATCACGCGCCCGACCATCTGCTCGAAGAAGTCCTTGCTGCCCTGGGGAGGCAGCTCCACGTGGTAGGCCACCAGCATCTTGCGGCACCACTTGTGGAAGTTGTAGACCTGCACCTTTTCGCCCAGGCCGCGTTCGCCGATCAGCTGTTCCAGCCGCGCGGCCAGCGTCTTGTTGTAGCAGAGCACCAGGATCGGCTTGCTCATCTCACGCGCCAGCTGCATGGCGCGGAAGCCGAGAATCATCGTCTTGCCGGAGCCGGCCACGCCGTGGATGATCCGGTGCTCGCCGCCGATCGAGCGCGCCAGCTGTTCCTGCTGCGCATCCATCACCTTGACCAGGTCGGGGATCTCCAGCGGCCGCACGGCGTCGGCCGTCGGCCCGAACAGGCCGAACTGGCCGCTGCCGGCTTCCACCCGCAATTCCGGGAACAGGTGCCAGCGCACGCGGTCGATCTGGGGCAGGGTCAGCGCCACCGGATACACCTGCGGGAACATCGCCCACAGCTGCTGCTGGAACACTTCGGCGTCGACCGTCTCGTACAACTCGTCGCGGCAGATCACCAGATGCTCGGGCAACACCTCGCCCAGTCCGCCCTCGTCGAACTGCTTGCGGGTGATGTTGGCCAGCACCACGCCCCAGCCCCACGGCATGATCAGCTTGCCGGCGTAGCGCGAGCCTTCCGGGTGGCGCAGCGCGGGGTCGCGCTCCAGCACCACGCCGATCTCCAGCGCGTACGCGCGCGCCTGCAGCAGCGGGTTGGCCTCCTTCACCAGGCCGCGCTCGGTGACCAGGGTGAACTGGGTGCTGTCGGCGTGGCGGATCGTGTCGGCCTTCCAGTCCTTCACCTCCAGCACCAGCAGGCCGCGGCGCGGATGGAACACCACGAAATCCGGGTGGCGCTGCTTCAGCCCGACCGGCACGTCGTACCACAGCAGGTAGTCGTCCTCGAGCTTCTGTTCCAGCCGTTCGGAAACGCGCTTCTCGCCACCGGTCATGCGCGGCAGGCAGCTGTTGCGGGTTGGGATGAGTGTTGCCACAGGCGCCCCTGGCTGACGTCACCGGGTGACGTTAGCCGATAGGGTGACGCTGTCAATGCTGATTGACGGCGTGGAGCTACCCCCAGCGCGACAACTGCTCGGGCGTCACGTCCACGCGCCGGCACGCGCGGCTGGCAATGCCGTCCTGCAGGGCGGCACGGAACACCGGCGCGATCGACCACAGCGCACGCGCGGCCAGTCGCGCCTGGCGCCGTTGCCGTGGCGTGTGGCCGAGCGCCGCCAGCGCCCAGTCCGGCAGCAGGGCATGGCCGGCACGCAGGAACAGGTCGCGTGACAGCCCCGCTGCCGGCACCGGCAGGCGCACCCGCCCGAGCAGGCCGAGCACGACGCGGGAGCGTTCGGTAAAGGCCAGTTCGGGCTGGATGCGGCGAAAGTAATCCCCGACCTCTCGTTCCGACGCCGGCACGCCGCGCGCGCCGAGCGCCTCGGCGATCCGCCGCACCTCGTCGTAGTAGCGGTCGGCCGCGCCGGGCGGCATCGCGATGTGGCTGTAGCGGCGGTAGCCCTGCAAAAAGCAGTACGCCTCGCTGACGTGCACCCAGGTCAGCAGGTCGGGATCGTCGGCGCTGTAGGGACGTCCGTCTTCGCCGTGTCCGCTGACGTGGCCGTGGATCATCCGCACGTGCGCGATCATGGCTTCGGCCTGCGCGCGCGGCGCGTAGGTGGTGCCGCCGACGAAGGCGGTGGTGCGGCGCAGCCGACCGACCAGGTCGCCCCGGAAATTGGAGTGGTCCCACACCCCGGCCAGCGCCAGCGGGTGCAGCGTCTGCAAGGTCAGCGCGGCAAGGCCGCCGGCCAGCATGCCGGGGAAATCCGAGTGCACGCGCCAGGTGGCGCTTTCCGGCCCGAACAGGCCCGGATCGCCATGCGGGTGGTCGTAGTCGGGGCCGTCGGAACCGGCACGCGGGAAGGCGCGCAGCACCCAGTGGCGGATCGGTTGGCGCAGCACATCGATGGGCGAGGGCATGCCTGCAGTCTATCGCCTGGACGCGGAGGTTTGATTTGGACGTCCATTGTGTTATCAATGGCGGCATGTCCTCCCTCACCGCCCGCCTGTATTTCTGGTTTTACGGCTACCCGAAGCCAACGGCGGCGGCGCGGACGCGATCGTTTTGAACTGATCGACACAACCACACCGAACCGCCATTCCAGGGCGGTTTTTTTATGGCCGCCACCGGGAAAACCTCCAGGAGAGCCGCCATGAATCCCACCGACGACCTGCGCATCCGCGCCATCACCCGCCTCAGCACGCCGGCGGAGGTGATGCGCGATTGCGCCGTCACCGACGCGGCAGCGGCCACCGTCGACGTCTCGCGGCAAGCACTGCACGCCATCCTCGCCGGCGGCGACGACCGCCTCGCGGTGGTGATCGGGCCGTGCTCGATCCACGATCCGCGCGCCGCGCTGGAGTATGCCGCGCGGCTGGCGCCGCTGCGCCGCGAACTGAGCGATGCGCTGGAGATCGTGATGCGCGTGTACTTCGAGAAGCCGCGCACCACGGTGGGCTGGAAGGGGCTGATCAACGATCCCGACCTCGACGGCAGCTTCCGGATCGACAAGGGGCTGCGCATCGCCCGCAACCTGCTGCGCGACATCAACGCGCTGGGCGTGCCGGCCGGCTGCGAGTTCCTCGACATGATCACGCCGCAATACATCGCCGACCTGGTGGCGTGGGGCGCGATCGGCGCGCGCACCACCGAGAGCCAGGTGCATCGCGAGCTGGCCTCGGGGCTGTCCTGCCCGGTCGGTTTCAAGAACGGCACCGACGGCAACGTGAAGATCGCGGTGGACGCGGTGCAGGCGGCGTCGCAACCGCATCATTTCATGGCAGTGACCAAGGACGGCCAGGCCGCGGTGGCCACCACCAGCGGCAACGGCGACTGCCACGTGATCCTGCGCGGCGGCAAGCTGCCTAACTACGATGCAGCCAGTGTCGAGGCCGCCTGCACGGCGATCGGCAAGGCCGGCATGCGCCCGCAGGTGATGGTCGATGCCAGCCACGCCAACAGCGGCAAGAACCCCGAGAACCAGCCGCGGGTGATCGAGGATATCGCCGAGCGCATCGCCGCCGGCGAACGGCGCGTCCTCGGCGTGATGGTGGAAAGCCATCTGCTCGGCGGCCGCCAGGAGCTGCAGCCCGGCCAGCCGCTGCGCTACGGCCAGAGCATCACCGATGGCTGCATCGACTGGAGCACCTCGGTCGCCGTGCTGCAGACGCTGGCCCGGGCGGTGCGCCAGCGTCGTGGTGCCGTTGCCGCCGTGCTCCCGGCGGAGGCTGCCGCCTGAATCAGGAGAGCAGGCGCGCGTCCAGTGTGATCTCGGCCTTCAGCACCTTGGAGACCGGGCAACCCTGCTTGGTCGCCTGCGCGATCCGGTCGAACGTGGCCGCGTCGGCGCCGGGCACCCTGGCCTCGCAGCTGAGGTGCACCGCCGTGATGGTGAAGCCGGCGCCATCCTTCTCCAGCGTCACCACGGCCTTGGTGTCGATGCTGGTGGCGGTGAGCCCGGCGTTGCCCAGTTCCAGCGACATTGCCATCGAATAGCAGCCGGCGTGCGCCGCGCCGATGAGTTCTTCCGGATTGGTGCCGGGGCCGTCCTCGAAACGCGACTTGAAGCCGTAAGGCGCTTCGCTCAGCACGCCGGTCTCGGTCGAGATCGTGCCCTGGCCGTCCTTGATGCCGCCGGACCAGTGGGCGGATGCGGATTTCTTCATCGGGATTCTCCTGCGCAACGGTGACGGACAAGCGGGCATCCTGCGCCACGCTCCATGCAGTCGGTGCGAACGAAACGACGATGCGGGTTCACATGCAGTTGCCCCACGCCGGCCTTATGCTCGCGGTTTGTCCGACTGCCAGGAACGCCCATGCCGTTTGCCATCCGGCACGATCGCCCCGCCCGCCGTTTCCACACCGAAGTGGATGGCGTGCCGTGCGTGCTCGAGTACAGTCTGGCCTCAGCCGTGATGACGATCACGCATACCGAGGTGCCTGCCGAGGTGGGCGGCCGCGGCATCGCCTCGGCACTGGTGCGGGCAGCCATGGACGCGGCGCGTGCGGAAGGCTGGAAGGTGGTGCCGGCGTGCTCCTACGCCGCCGCCTGGGTGCAGAAGCATCCGGAATACCTCGGCCTGCTTGGCTGAGCGATTGCAGTTTCTTCATCTCCCGGGCTGACCGGGCGCGATTCCCGCTGCGATCAGCTGCCGAAACGCTCGCGCAAGGCGGCGCGGTGGCGTCGGCTGCAGGGGATCGTGGTGCCATCGCGCAAGGTCAGGCGGGCGTCGCCGGTGTCCAGTGGCTCGATCTGGGCGAGGTAGTCGAGGTTGACGAAATAGCCGCGGTGCACGCGCACGAAACGCGCCGGGTCCAGCCGCTCCTCGATCGCCGCCATGGTGCTGCGCAGCGGGTAGTCGCGGCCGTGCACATGCAGGTTCACGTAATTGCCCGAGGCCTGCAGCCACTCGACTTCGCTGGCATTGAGCAGGAATTCCCGGCCCAGCTTGCGCACCAGGAAGCGCTCGGGCCGCTCGACCGGTTCGGCCGGCTGCCCTTCGTCGGGGGCGGCCAGCAGGCGCGCCTCGCCCTGCCAGCGGATCAGCCACAGGCGCGACAGGCACAGCAGCGCGATGATGACGAAATAGGTGCGGATGTCCTTCAGATACTCGTAGCCATAGTGCGCGCCGAACTGGTCGTGGGAACCGACCAGCGCATAACAGAGCCGGCGCAGCGCCACCATGCCGGTGACGTGGATGAAACTGAACGGAAGCGTGGCCAGCAGATGTCGCGGCAGGCTGTGCCGCCAAGTGTCGACGCGGAACGGCCAACGGCGCTCCAGCGCGATCACGAAGGGGATCAGCGCAAGGATTAGGAGGGCGCTGCTGAACTCCCACACCCAGGGCTTCCACGCGTCCACGTCGGGGTGGTCGGTCTGCGCAACCAGCGCATTGAATCCGGCGTTGAGGATGACCAGGGCCACCCAGAAGCCGACTTCGATGGGTCGCCGCCAGCGCTGGAAATCGTCGAAGCTGAGGCCGGGGCGTTCATTCATCCGGCGATTCTACGCAAAGCCCCGCGACCCGTCCCGCAACCCCGCCATTCGTCCCCGTGACGGGTCGATATGTCACCTGGCGGGCGACAGTGCGCCCCGCGGCGCCGCAAGATGGCCCCTCGACCCCATCCTCGGAACGCCCATGAATCGCCGTGATCTGCTCAAGGCCGCTGTCGCCGCATCGCTCCTGCCGCTGGCGCTGTCACCGGTCGGGCGGGCAATGGCCGGTACCCGCAACCGCCTTTCCCGACTGTTGCGCCGGGTGCGGCCGGGCGATCCGGCGTGGCCCGATGCCGGCGCATGGGAAACGCTGAGGCAGCAAGTCGGCGGCCGCCTGCTGAAACTGCAGTCGCCGTTCGCGCCGGGAGCGACTGCCGCCGCCCGGGCCGAGGCGCTGGCGCAGATCAAGAATCCGTTCTACCTCAGCGACAACCCTGCGCTGACCCAGACCAGCGGCTGGCTGGATGCCTGGGCCTCGCAGCCCAGCACCTATGGCGTGGCCGCCGAGAGCACGGCCGACGTGGTCGCTGCGGTCAACTTCGCCCGTCAGCATCATCTGCGGCTCGTCGTGAAAGGCGGCGGCCACAGCTACCAGGGCACCTCGAATGCGCCCGACTCCTTGCTGGTGTGGACGCGGCACATGCATGACATCACCCTGCACGATGCCTTCATCGGCCACGGTTGCGCGGGCAAGCAGGCCGCGCAGCCGGCGGTGAGCATCGGCGCAGGCGCGATGTGGATCGACGCCTACGACGCGGTGACCACCAGGGGCGGCCGCTACGTGCAGGGCGGCGGCTGCACCACGGTGGGCGTGGCCGGGCTGGTGCAGAGCGGCGGCTTCGGCAGCTTCTCCAAGCATTACGGCACCGCGGCGGCGGGTCTGCTCGAAGCCGAAGTCGTCACCGCCGACGGCCAGGTGCGCATCGCCAATGCCTGCACCAATCCGGACTTGTACTGGGGCCTCAAGGGCGGTGGCGGCGGCAGCCTCGGCGTGGTCACGCGCCTGACCCTGCGCACGCGCGAGTTGCCGACGTATTTCGGCGGCGTGTTCGGCACGATCGAGGCCACCACCGATGCTGCGTATCGTGCGCTGATCGCGCAGGCGATCGCGTTCTACCACGGCAGCCTGTTCAATCCGCACTGGGGCGAGCAGATGGGCTTCAGTGACCGCAAGCTGGAGCTGAGCATGCTGTGCCACGGGCTGGACCAGGCGCAGATGGAGCAGGTCTGGGCTCCGTTCCTTGAGTGGGTGAAGGCGCGCGCGGAATATCGCTTCGCCGATCCGATGAAGATCTTCGCGATGCCGGCGCAGCACATGTGGGACGTGGATTTCATGCGCCAGAATGCGCCCGGCGTGATGGTGACGGACAACCGGCCCGGCGCGCCGAAGCACCATGCCTACTGGGCGACGAACGTGGGGGAGGCCGCCTGGTTCCTGCACGCCTACCAGTCGGCATGGTTGCCGGCCACGCTGCTGCACAAGGACCGGCAGGACGCGCTGGTCGATGCGCTGTTCGAAGCCGCGCGCGAATGGAGCGTGGGCCTGCACTTCAACAAGGGGCTGGCCGGCGCGCCGGCGGCGGAAATCGCCGCGGCCAAAGACACCGCGACCAACCCGCAAGTGCTCGACGCGTTTGCGCTGGCGATCATCGCCGGTGCGGGCGCGCCGGCCTTTCCCGGCATGCCGAAACCGGACCTGGCGAAAGCGCGGCGTGCCGCCGCCAGCATCGGCAAGTCGATGGCCGCCCTGCGCAAGGTCGCCCCGAACGCGGGCGCCTACGTCTCCGAGAGCGATTATTTCCGGCGCGATTGGCAGGCGGCGTTCTGGGGCACCAACTACCCGAAGCTGCTCGCCGTGAAGCGCCGCTACGATCCCGATGGCCTGTTCTTCGTCCACCACGGCGTGGGCAGCGAGGGATGGAGCGGGGAGGGCTTCGTGCCGCCGACCTGAATGCGCTGGGCTCCCCGGCAGGTGGGCGAGCCAGCCGGGCGCTTGACTCTTGACTTTGATCAAGGGTCTAGACTATGCCCATGAACACGCAAACTTCCTCCCTGACCATCGGTGCCGTCGCCAGGCGCGCTGGCGTGGCGATCGACACGATCCGTTACTACGAGCGCGAAGGGCTGCTGCCCGAGCCCCAGCGGCGCGCCTCGGGCTATCGCAGTTACGGCGAGGGCGCGGTGACGCAGCTGCGCTTCATCCGCCGTGCCAAGGATCTGGGCTTCACGCTGGAGGAGATCCGCGAATTGCTGGCGCTCTCGGCGGATCGCCAGCGCGGGGTGAAGGCGGTGAAGCGGCGCGCGGAAAAGCGACTGGCGGCGATCGAGCAGCGTATCGCCGAGCTGCAGCGCGTGCGCGATGGCCTGGCGGAACTGGTCGCCTCGTGCCCCGGGCATGGCAAGCCGGAGGAATGTCCGATCCTGCGCGCGCTGGGCGGCGACGAGGTGTCGGCATGAACGCGCATGCCTGCGGCCACGGTGGCGACAGCACGCCTTCGTCGGCGACCGATCCGGTGTGCGGCATGTCGGTCGATCCGGCGACGTCGAAACATCAGTCGGTGCACGACGGGCAGGCCTTCCATTTCTGCTGCGGCGGCTGCAAGGCGAAGTTCGAGGCGGAGCCGGCGCGCTATCTGGCCGCACCTGCCGCCCATGAGCATGACCACGCCGCGCACGGTGATGCGCATGGCGCACACCTGGTGAAGGACCCGGTCTGCGGCATGAGCGTCGATCCGCATAACGCGCAGCATCGCGCCGAACACGACGGCCGCCCGTACCACTTCTGCTCCGCGCGCTGCCGCGAGAAGTTCGTGGCCGATCCGGCCGCGTACCTGGGCGAACGCAAACCCGCGCCGGCCGCGCCAGCCGGCACGGTCTACACCTGCCCGATGCATCCGGAAGTGCAGCAGGTCGGCCCCGGCCATTGCCCGAAATGCGGCATGGCGCTGGAGCCGATGATGCCCTCGCTGGACGAGGACGACGGCGGCGAACTGCGGGCGATGACGCGGCGTTTCTGGTGGCTGGTGGCGCTGACCTTGCCGGTGTTTGCGCTGGCGATGGGGCCGCATCTGCTCGGCTGGCATCTGCCCGCGCCGTGGGATGGCGTGGCCGTGTGGGGCGAGGCGGCGCTGGCCAGCGTGGTGGTGCTGTGGGGCGGCGCGCCGTTCTTCGTGCGCGGCTGGCGCTCGCTGAAGCCGTGGTCGCCGAACATGTACACGCTGATCGCGTTGGGAACTGGCGTGGCGTGGTTGTACAGCGCGGTGGCGTTCGTGCTGCCGGGCATCTTTCCCGACGGCTTCCGCGACATGCACGGCCGCGTCGCGGTGTATTTCGAGTCGGCGGCGGTGATCGTCACCCTGGTCACGCTGGGCGATTTCCTGGAGCTGCGCGCGCGGCGGCGCACCGGCGCGGCGCTCAAGGCGTTGCTGGGGCTGGCGCCGAAGACCGCGCGGCGGATTGCCGCCGATGGCAGCGAGGCCGACGTGCCGCTTGAGCAAGTGCAGGCCGGCGACGTGCTGCGCGTGCGTCCCGGCGAGAAGGTGCCGGTCGATGGCGTGGTGATCGAGGGCGAGAGCCACGTCGACGAGTCGATGCTCACCGGCGAACCGATGCCGGTGGTCAAGGCGAAGGATGATGCGGTCACCGGCGGCACCGTGAACCAGGATGGCGCACTGACCATGCGCGCGCAGAAAGTCGGCGGCGAAACCATGCTGGCGCAGATCGTGGCGCTGGTGGCGGCCGCCCAGCGCAGCCGCGCGCCGCTGCAACGCGTGGCCGACAAGGTCGCGGCGTGGTTCGTGCCTGCGGTGGTCGTCGCGGCCGTGCTGGCCTTCGCCGTGTGGGCGATGGTGGGGCCGGAACCGCGCCTGACGCATGCACTGATCGCCGCGGTGTCGGTGCTGATCATCGCCTGTCCCTGCGCGCTGGGCCTGGCCACGCCGATCTCGATCATGGTCGCCAGCGGGCGCGGCGCGCAGCACGGCGTGCTGTTCAAGGACGCCGGCGCGATCGAATCCCTGCGCGACATCGACACCCTGGTGGTGGACAAGACCGGAACGCTGACCGAGGGCAAGCCGGCACTGACCGAACTGGTGGTCCTCGGCAACCAGCCACGCGAACACTTGCTGGCGTTGGCCGCCGCACTGGAGCGGCCGAGCGAGCATCCGCTGGCCCGCGCGATCGTCACTGCCGCCGATGCCGAAGGCGTGGCGTTACTGGCGGCCACGGCGTTCCGCTCGCTGACCGGCAGGGGCGTCAGCGCGACGGTGGAGGGCAGCACGGTGGCGCTGGGCAATGCCAGGCTGATGGCCGAGTCGCGTGCCGCCATCAGCGACGCTGCCAACGCTCGCGCGGAACAACTGCGTCAACACGGCGCCACGGTAATGTTCCTCGCCGTCGACGGCGCCCTCGCCGCGCTGCTGGCGGTGGCCGACCGCATCAAGCCCGACACGCCCGCGGCCATCAAGGCGCTGCACGCGGCCGGCCTGCGCATCGTGATGCTCACCGGCGACAACGCCACCACCGCGCAGGCGGTGGCGCGAACGCTGGGCATCGACGAGGTGCATGCAGACGTCTCGCCGGCCGACAAGGCTGCGGCGGTGGACCGGCTCAAGGCCGAAGGCCGCCGCGTGGCGATGGCCGGCGACGGCATCAACGATGCGCCTGCGCTGGCCGCGTCCGATGTCGGCATGGCGATGGGCAGCGGCACCGACGTGGCCATGGAGAGCGCGCAGGTGACCCTCGTCAAGGGCGAGCTCGGCGCCATCGTGCGTGCGCGCAAGCTGTCGCAGGCCACCGTGCGCAACATCCACCAGAACCTGTTCTTCGCCTTCGTCTACAACACCGTCGGCGTGCCGTTGGCGGCCGGCGTGCTGTATCCGTGGTTCGGCATCACCTTGTCGCCGATGATCGCCGCGCTGGCGATGAGCCTGAGTTCGGTGTCGGTGGTGAGCAATGCGCTGCGGCTGCGAGGCGTGAGGTTGTGAGGGGGCCGCTGGCGGTCTGATCGGTGCGTTCCTGCGCCGGCTTCGGCGACAATGGGCGATCTCCCTCGCCTGTCCATCGAGCAACCCGTTCATGCCCCGCACCCTCGCCGAGTGGTTGAGTTATCAGGATCGCGTCAACGTGCACAGCATCGAGCTGGGCCTCGATCGCGTGCGCGAGGTATGGCAACGCATGGGCGCGCCGCGGCCGGCGCCACGGGTGATCACCGTGGCCGGCACCAATGGCAAGGGTTCGACCGTGGCGCTGCTGGGGGCGATGCTGAAGGCGGCCGGATGGCACGTCGGCGCCTTCACCTCGCCGCATCTGCTGGCCTACAACGAGCGCATCGGCATCGACGGCGTGCCGGTCACCGATGCCGCGCTGATTGGGTCGTTCGAACGCATCGAGGCGGCGCGCGCGGAGATTCCGCTGACCTATTTCGAGTTCGGCGCGCTGGCGGCGGTGGACTTGTTCGCCCGCGCCGGTGTCGACGTGGCGGTGCTCGAAGTGGGGCTGGGCGGCCGGCTCGACGCGGTCAACATCATCGATGCGGACGTGGCCGTGATCACCACCGTGGATCTGGACCACACGGAATGGCTGGGCCCCGACCGCGACAGCATCGGCCGCGAGAAGGCCGGCATCGCGCGCCGCGGTCGGCCGGCGATCGTGGGCCAGCTCGATCCGCCCGACGGCCTGCTTGCAGCGCTGGCCGAACGTGGCGCGCAGGTCGAGCGTGCCGGCATCGACTTCAGCGTGGAACGCCACGAAGACGGCTGGCGCTGGCGCCATCGCGACGGCAGTGCGATGGAGTTGCCCGATCCGTACCTCGCCGCGCCGGTACAGCATGCCAACGCCGCCGCCGCGATTGCCGCGTTGCATGCGCTGGGCGACGAGGCGTTCTCGCCCAGCACCCTGTTTGCCGCGGCCAGCGCCGGCCTGCACGACGTGCGGATCGCCGCGCGGTTGCAGGCGCTGGGCGGCGAGCCCCCGGTGTTCGTGGACGTGGGCCACAACCCGCAGGCCGCGCGGGTGCTGGCCGAGTGGCTGGACGCATCGACGCACGGCGCGGTGCATGCCGTTTACGGCGCGCTGGCGGACAAGGACGTGGCCGGGGTGATCGGCGCGCTCGGTGCGCGCATTGCGCACTGGCACCTGGCCGGGCTGGAACAGGCATCGCCGCGCGGGATGGACGTGGCGGCGCTGTCGGAAAAGCTGCAATCCACCTTGCCGCAGGCGTCGTTCGACGCCCATCCCGACGTGGCCGCCGCACTCGCTGCGGCACGCCGGGCCACGCAGCCGGGTGACTGCATCCTGGCGTTCGGCTCGTTTTTCGTCGCCAGCGCGGTGATGGCTGAACACGCGCCGTGAGCCGCCGCATGGCACCCGGCGTCGGCAGGTATAATCGCCGCATTGCGCATCGCGTTCGCCGCCTGGGAGCGAAAACTTGAAAACACGCCTGCTGGGAGCTGCCGTCCTGATAGCGTTGGCGGTCATTTTTGTGCCGATGTTCTTCACCGACAGCCCGCCCACCCCCGGCGGTGACCAGTCGGTGAGCCTGGCCATTCCGCCTGCGCCCGACCGCGACCTGCAGACCAGGACGATGAGCCTCGACCCGTCCGCCGCCGCCAGCGTGCCGGCCGGCGCGACGACCGCGGCGGGCGCCGCGGTGTCGGGCGACCGCATCGCCACGGTCACCATCGACTCGAACCGTCCACGCGACGTGGAACTCGACCCGGAGGCGGGCCGGACGCCCGCGCCGACCACGGTGACGACTGGCAGCGGCACCTCGCCGGCGCAACCGGTGATTCCGCAGCGCGACACCGGCACGGCGGCGACGCCGAAGGCCGTTGCCGCCGCGAAGCCCGCACCGGCCAGCGAACCGAGCAAGCCGGCAGCCAAACCGGCCGAACTGACGCCGGCGACCGTCGCGGCATCCGCAGCACATGGCAGCTACACGATCAACCTCAGCGCCTACGCCAGCGCCAGTGGCGCGGCCAAGTTGCAGAGCCGGGTGCGCGCATTGGGCTACCCGGTGTCGGGTCGCGTGATCACGCGGGCCGGGCAGTCGCGCACGCTGGTCACCGCCGGGCCCTTCGAGACGCGCACGGCGGCCGAGGCGGCACGTCTGAAGATCACCCAGGCAATTCCCGGCGTGCCGGCCAAGGTGGAGCAGGACGCCGATGTCTCGGGTACCTCGACGCCCACCACCTCCACGACCACACACACCGCCAGGGCTGGCGGCTGGGCGGTGCAACTGGCGGCGGTGAGCAGCCAGGCCGATGCGATCGCCTTGCGCGACAAGTTGCGCGCAGCCGGCTTCGACGGCTTCGTCGACTCCGTGCAGTCCGGCGGCCGCACCCTGTGGCGCGTGCGCGCCGGTCCGCAGACCCAGCGTGCCGACGCCCAGCGCGTGCACGATCAGATCAAGGCCAAGCTGGGCATGGATGGCAATGTCGTCTCGGTGCCCTGACGTGCGCCGTCACGCACCCGGCGTTTGCGGGCACGCGTGGCGTGATCATCGCGACGTCGGCGCACGCGTATCGCTGCCGTGTCATGCCAACCGCGCGAATCGGTCCAAAGGATGAACTGGCTCGACGGAATCATCCTGGGCATCCTCGCGCTGTCGGTGCTGATCGGCCTGATGCGCGGACTGGTGGCGGAGGTGCTGTCGCTGGTCACCTGGATCGCCGCGTTCTGGGTGGCGGCGGTGTTCGGGCCGGACGTGGCGGCCTTGTTCGAGAACTCGATCTCGCTGCCGATGGCGCGCATCGGCCTCGGCTATGCGATCTGCTTCTTCGGCGTCCTGCTGCTGGGCATGCTCGTGCGCTTCGCCGCCCGGCGGCTGATCTGGAGCACCGGCCTGACCGGCATGGATCGCCTGCTGGGCGTGTTGTTCGGTTTCGTGCGCGGCGCGCTGGTGGTCACCATCCTGGTGTTCCTGGTCGGGCTCACGGCGGTGACGCGCGAGCCGTGGTGGCAGCAATCCATGTTGCTGCCGCAGTTCCAGGTCGCCGCGGCGTGGCTGGGGCAGAACATCCCCGCCAGCGTGGGCGATCATCTGCATCCCGATGCGATGCTGGACAAGCTCAAGTCGGCGCCGGCGTTGCCGCACGGGCCCGCCGGCTCGTCGACGGCGCCGAGCCTGCTCGATCGGGTGGCGCCGGCCGAATTGCTCAAGCAGGTGGACGGCTTGAGCGGAAAGCTGCACGCCCCCATTTCCGGACGGCAAGGCGCTCCCGCTGCGCCGGCCAGCGCCGCCAGCACGTCGCCTCCCGCGCGGCAACCATAGAATCAGCATTCCCGAAACAGGCCATCCATCATGTGCGGAATCATCGGCATCGTCGGTACCACGGAAGTGGCATCGGCGCTTTATGACGGTTTGACGGTGTTGCAGCACCGCGGCCAGGACGCCGCCGGCATCGCCACGGTGGACGGCTCGCGCCTGCGCCTGCACAAGGGCAACGGCCTGGTGCGCGACGTGTTCGGCCAGCGTGCGATGGGCGAGTTGCGCGGGCGCATCGGCATCGGCCATTGCCGCTACCCCACCGCCGGTTCGGAAGGGTCGGCCGAGGCGCAACCGCTGTACGTCAACTCGCCGTACGGCATCGCCTTCGCGCACAACGGCAACCTGGTCAACACCGACACGCTGCGGCGCGAGATGTTCGAGGGCGATCGCCGCCACATCAACACCGATTCCGATTCGGAGGTGCTGCTGAACGTGCTCGCGCACGAGCTGCAGATCCAGGACCGCATGGAGCTGACCCCGGACCACATCTTCAAGGCCGTGGCCGGCGTGCACGCGCGCGCCCGCGGCGGCTACGCCTGCATCGCGCTGCTGCTGGGCTACGGCCTGGTGGCGTTCCGCGACCCGCACGGCATCCGCCCCCTGGTGCTGGGCGAGCGCGTCACCGCCGAAGGGCACGAGTACGCCGTGGCCTCCGAATCGGTGGCGCTGGACGTGCTGGGTTTCAAGCGGCTGCGCGACGTGATGCCGGGCGAGGCGGTGATCATCACCGACCAGGGCCAGCTGTACAGCCGTCGCTGCGCCGAGGGCGCGGTGCACTCGCCATGCATCTTCGAGTACGTCTACCTGGCGCGGCCTGACTCGATGATCGAGGACGTGTCGGTGTACAAGGCGCGCCTGCGCATGGGCGAGAAGCTGGCCGAGAAGATCCTGCGCGAGCGCCCCGACCACGGCATCGACGCGGTGATCCCGATCCCCGACACCGCGCGCACCGCCGCCAGCGCGCTGGCCGGCGCGCTCGGCGTGCCGTTCCGCGAGGGCTTCGTCAAGAACCGCTACATCGGCCGCACCTTCATCATGCCGGGGCAGGGCGAGCGCGTGAAATCGGTGCGCCGCAAGCTCAATGCGATCGGCCTGGAGTTCAACAAGAAGAACGTGCTGCTGGTGGATGATTCGATCGTGCGCGGCACCACCTCGAAGCAGATCATCCAGATGGCGCGCGAGGCCGGCGCAAGGAACGTCTACTTCGCCTCCGCCGCGCCGCCGGTGCGCTATCCCAACGTGTACGGCATCGACATGCCGTCGGCCAGCGAACTGGTCGCCGCCGGCCGCACCGAGCAGGAGGTGGAAAAGCTGCTCGGCGCCGACTGGCTGATCTACCAGGATCTCAAGGATCTCGAATGGTCGGTGCGCGACGGCAACGAGAACCTCAGGCATTTCGATTCCTCGTGCTTCTCCGGCGAATACGTCACCGGCCTGGACGACCAGTACCTGGAACAGATCCAGATGCTGCGTTCCGACGACGCCAAGGCCGCACGGCGCATCATGTAAACCGCAGGAGCGCACTGGTGCGCGATGCTTTCTGTCGGGATTCGGGATTCCAAAGAAGAGCATCGCGCGCGAGTGCGCTCCTGCAGGAAGCCCCATGTCCGATCTGCATGCCGCCGCCAAAGCCTGCCTCGACGCCACCGAGCCGACCGAAAAGCTGCGCCTGACGCACGAAACCTGGCAGGCCTTCCGGCGCGGCGAATTGCAGGCCGATCCGTCGTCGCCTCCGCCCGAACCGATCGGCCCGCCGGGGCGCCCGGCGCGGCCGCGGCTGGTCAACGCACGCCAGCTGCCGCAGCGCGGACTGGGCAGTGCCGAAGGCCGCGTCGCCCTGGTACATGCGGTGGCGCACATCGAGTTCAACGCGATCAACCTGGCCTGGGACGCGGTCTACCGCTTCCGCGGCAAACCGCACGACTACTACCGCGACTGGGCCAGCTGCGCCCACGACGAGGCGCGCCACTTCGCCATGCTGTCCGCGCGGCTGGCCGGGCTTGGCCACGCCTACGGCGATTTCGACGCCCACGACGGCCTGTGGCAGATGGCCGAGAAAACCGCCGGCAACGACACCGCACGCATGGCGCTGGTGCCGCGCGTGCTCGAAGCGCGCGGGCTGGACGTCACCCCGGGCATGATCGAGCGCCTGCGCCAACTGGGCGACGAAGCCACCGTCGCCATCCTGGAAGTGATCCTGCGCGAGGAGGTCGCCCACGTCGCCGCCGGCACGCGCTGGTATCTCCACTGCTGCGAACGCGACGGCATCGAGCCGGTGGAAACCTTCTTCGGCCTGATCCGCGACTACATGGGCGTCGACCTGCGTGGACCGTTCAATCGCCCGGCGCGGATGGAGGCGGGGTTTTCCCCGGAAGAACTGGATCGGCTCACTCGCTTGGCCGAAAGCTCACGTCCGTCGGGTGATGCAACTCCGCCGTCGCGATCGCGCAGCCCAGCCGGGATGAACTAGCGCCAGACTACCCGCGGTTCGGCCGGCCGCAGCGCCACAGGTCGCGCAGTCGACCAGTAACCTGCTGCCTGTTCGCGTGCTTGAGCTCGTGCGGCGCCGTTGTCCGCGATCAGGGTCTGCACGGCACCGGCGATCTGCACCTGCGCCATTCGGGCAGCGGCCCCGTATTCGAGCGCGAATGCACGCGTGCCATTTTCGCTGAGGACGATCTGGCTGATGTGATCCAAATCCATTCTTGCGAGTCGCCAAGACCGGTGCAGCGACGAGGTTCTCGCTCCGCATGACGGGATGCCGCAGGTCGAGATCCTCAAGAACTTCTCACGGGCGCGTGGCAGATGTGCCTCAGGGCACCGTTCCCCATTCGGCGATGATGGCGTTCAGGATGGCGGCGTTGGTGCCGGTGTTGGCGCCTGGGCAGGTCATCAGGTATCGCCGACGCAGTTGGGAGGTTGCGGGCGCGTCGAAGTACGGGTCGAAGACCACCAGACTGAAGAAGAACGTGGTCGCAGGCGCGCAGGCGGCACCGCCGGTGGCACCATCACCGGACATGCCGGCCATGCAGGTATAGACAGCGCACGGGTCGATGCTTTGTGCGCGTGCAGGCGCGATTGTGAGCAGGGTGGCGATGCCCATGGTCAGGGTCGCGAGCAGCATGGTTGGCTTCATGGCATGTCTCCGATGCATGAGGTGATTGCTGGTGCGGATTTTCAGAGGGCGTGCGCCGGGCCAGGAACGATTCCGGCGTTGCTCCTCGGATGGCAGCCACAGGTGAATCCGTTGTTGATCGGTGGCTGCAGGAAAACCGGTGTCGAGTTGACTTCGCAGTACGCGTCATGGCGTGGCAAACCCGTTGGGGCGACTGCAATCCTTGAACAGCACGTGACATTCCTGGTGCCCGGTTTTGGTGCAAGCCCTGACGGCGTAGACCTCAGCTCCGATTTCCGTGGCATCGGCCTGTACGCCCCATGCCGCGTCGCTTATGGCGAATGCGCCACAGCCGTTTTCATATGCAAGTACCAACCGACAGTCCACGCCGCCTTTGGACTGGCAGTCCTTCATTGCACCTTCTTTCGCCTCATTCTCGGTCGGAGCTTCGACAACTGAGCCGATGGTTCGGCGTTCGTCATCCCACGCGATGGCTCCCCAATCGGGCTTCCATTCAAGTGGTGGAACAGGGCGTGGCGGTGGTGGCGGGGGACTGCGTGGCGCTTGCTGTTGCTCGTAGCTCGCCATGGGTCTGCAGGCGCCTGGATCTTGCGCGCTGGGCGCGCCGCCGGTTGGCAGAAAGCCCGTCGGACAGCCATTTTCACCGTGAGCGATGGGGGCGGCCATGAGCAGCAAGCCGATCAGCAACCATCGCGATGCAATCGACGTCATGGTCAGTGCCTTCCGGTCGCTGAGGGCTTGATGGAATCGGTTGCGACGACGGTTGCAACGGTGGTGCGGTGGAGACCGTTACCCGTATTGAGGATGGCGGTACCGGTAGCGGGATTACCGAGACCATGCAGTAGCGGCGCATTCGCGTAACTTCCTGGCGGCTGCCCCTGGGGGCCGGGTGCACTGGCTGGACCCGCGAAAGCCGAGTAGTGCATGAAGTTGCCCAGCGTGCCCTGGAAGAACATGGCGGCCATGGGCGGGACGGAGACGATCAGCACGGTCATCAGCAGGCCCAGGCCACCTTGTTGCAGGGCCTGCCTGGACAGGCCCTCGGCGCCGTTGCCCGTGATGTTGTTGATGAGATTGGATGTCCACAGCGCCGCGGCCACGCGCAGGGTGAGCTGCAGCACCAGTGAGCTGACGAAAGCAAGAACGGCCATCGAGAACACGGTGCCGATGCCGTACAGCAGCCAGCGCTGAAACAGTGATTTGGTTTGTTCGAAGATCAGGCAGAGGATGAATAGCGGCCCGAGGCCGATGAAGAGGGCCAGGGCGAACTGGTACATCAGCAGCATGGCAGCCGCGGCCATCGGCGGGGCGGCGGTGCCGAAGCCGGCCATCAGCAGGGCGTTCTGCTTGGTCTGGGCCAGGTCGGTGTCGCCCGGGGAGATCTGCACGGCATCGATGGCCTGCAGTGCCAATTGTGTCCAGGCGAGGTTCTCGTCGATGGTTTGCGCTGCGGTGCTGTTGTCACCGGTGAAGAGTTGGTTGACCTCGGTGCTGAGATCGGTGGTCAGGAAGTGGTGCAGGTTCGCGCCAAGCATGCTCATCGTGGTGGCGGCGGTGACGATGATGGCGACCCGGGTCATGCTCATCACCAACGCCATCATGGAGTCGCGCGACTGACCGGTGATCATGCGGTAGCCCTGAATCATGATCCACAGGGTCACCAGCACCAGGGCAATTCCGCTGGCCCAGGTCATCAGGTTGGCCATCAGATCCATGCCGAAGGTATTGATCTGGTTGCTCAACCAGTTGTAGATCAATACGAAATAGACGAAGCCCATCGTGCCCGATCCCTGTTCAGTGTGATGAGGCAGTCGATTTCGATTGCCCGTCGCGCAAGTTCGCGTCAGTGGAACGCAGCGGCGAACATGCCCGCCTGGATCACCCTGCCGAGGGCGGTATGACTGCCGTCGAGGAGTTCCCGAGCCTGCACGCTCTTCTGGCCTTGCAGGTAGCTGATCATCTGGTCGTCGGCGTTGATCTGGCCTTTCCAGGTCTGCATTTCGTTGTCGAGTGCGAGGCTGTTCATCTGCATGTTCGACATGGTTCCGGCAAGGGCGCCTTCGCTGGACCCGCCGTCATCCTGCTGCTTTTGCAGTGACTTCAGCTTGTTCGAGTAATCCTGGAGCCGCTTCATCATCTTGACGGTGAGGTTGTATTTGTTGATCTCGCGGAACTTGATCTGTTCGCAGATGACCTGCTGGTTCCTGAGGATCGACGCATTCACGTCGGGGGTGAACACCTGCAGCAAACCGGAGACCGCCCCCGCCACGCCGTCCCCGTTGGCGCTGGGGCATGCGCGCTCAACTTGATCCCGCGCATCCGACTGGGAGATTTCTTCGTAGTTGTTCTGCATGGTGGGCAGGCTGAAATCCATGTGGGTCAGGCGAATCAGTTGCTGCTGGTAGTGCTGTACGACCGCCTGATAGTGCGCAATCTCCTTGGCATACTGCGCCATTGTCTTGGCGAAGTCGGCGACGTCCTGGGCGATATGGGCCGGGTCGATGGTGACGACCTGGGCATGACTGCTGGTGCCGGCCGTGCCGCAAACGGCGCCGATGCCAAGAATGAGCACCACCTTGCATGCGTTGCGCCGGCCAAAGTTGCTCCGGGTCCGATGGTTCATGGCAATTTCCTCCAGGGGGGCGTCGTGGGTGGGAACTACATGCTGGCCGAACGGGGCGGGATGGAAGGTTGCGGGGATCTGCCGGGCATCGGCTTGCCGCTGCCCTTGCGGTTCTCGTAGAACCGCGTGAGCCATTGCTCCGGCTGCAGCGCGTCGACGCTGATGCCTTCGGCGGCGGCACATTCACGCAGTACTTCGTGCATGATCTCGATGTTGTCGGTGGACGCGGAGATGACGGCGAGCGCGTCGTCCATGCCACGCAGGTTCAACTGGCAGACCGCACTGGCGTGCCCCTGCTTGACCAGGAAGCAGCGCGAACGCTCATCCAGGCTCACCACGACCTGGTATTCGGCGTCGGTCAGTTTCAGGCCGTCGACGTAATCCCCGCGGCTGGCATTCGGGTTGGGCAGCAGGATCATCGTTGCGGTCTGCTCGATCAGCGCCGCGGCGATGTCGCTGGCCAGCGCGTCCTCGGGGCTTTGCGTGGCGAAGATGCCCAGGCCGTTCTGCTTGCGGATCGTCTTCTGCTTGTTCTTGGCGAATTCCTTGAGTCCGCCCTTGCCGTCGAGGATCTTCCAGAACTCGTCCATCACGTAGATCAGCGGGCGTCCGTCGATCAGCGCCTCCAGCCTGTGCAGCAGGTAGTTGATGACCGGCACGCGTGCTTCGGGGTTGTCGATCAGCTCGGTGTAGTCGAAGCCGATGATGTTGGCCTTTTCCAGGTCGATGGTGTCGATCGGGTTGTCGAATACCCATCCCAGCGAATTTCCGGCCGTCCATTTGCGCATCCGGATGAACAGGCCGTCGTCACCCATGTTGGGCAGGCTCTTCTGGAAGTTGGTCAGCGTGCGCAGGGGCATGGGCGTGTCGAGCATGTTCTCCACGGCGCGGAAGATGTCTTCTTCCTCGCGCGAGCTGTAGGTGCTCTTGCCGGCCATCACCTTGACCAGCTCGGCCAGGAACTGCACGTTGGCTTCGTTGCGTTCGCAGTGGAAGGGGTTGAAGCCGGTGGGCTTGCCATTTTCCAGGGCCAGGTAGTTGCCGCCGCAGGCGCGCACGAAGATCTCGGCGCCGCGATCCTTGTCGAAGAAGAAGATCGTCGGCGATGGCTGCAGCTTCTGCACCTGGCTGAGCAGGAAGTTGATCAACGCAGTCTTGCCGGTGCCGGACTTGCCGATGACCATGGTGTTGGCGATGGCCTTCTCGCCCAGTGAATTCTCCGCCGGATGGGTGGCGTGGAAATTGAAGTGGTACGCCTGTCCGTTGGTGGTCTGCAGGGTGGTGACGCAGTCGCCCCAGGGGTTGTTCTCCTTCTTGCCGGTGGCAAAGTTGTGCAACGGCGACAGGCCGAGGAAGTTGAGCGAGCTGACGTTGGCCAGGCGCGTCCGGTACTTCCAGTTGCCCGGAAACTGCGCGTAGAACGCCGCGGTGACGGCCAGGTCCTCCTTGACAGAGACGAATCCCGCGTTCGACAACTCGGCGCGGGTGCTGGCGATCTGCTGCGCCAATGCCTTCTGGCTGGCGGCGTAGATGGCCATCGAGAAGTGGTACTCGCCCAGCACGAAGTTGCCGGAGGCCAGCTGGTCCATGGCGTGGTCGAGCTCGGCGATCTGGCTGAAGGCCTTGTCGCCGGAGGAGATCATCATGCCCTTGGTGCGATCCAGCGCCTTGAGCGCATCCTGCCGGCCCATGGGGCTGAAGGAATGGGTGATGACGTATTCGAAGTCGAGGTACTTCAGGCCGTTGAGAATGCCCGGATAGGTCCCGTCGGTGTATTCCTTGATGTTGAGGATGGCGCCGAAGTGATTGACGCCATCAGGCGTGGTGATCACGTAGTCGCCGGTCTTAGCCGAGAAACGCTGCTTGCTGACCGGCAGGTAGTCGCACACGGGCGCACTGAGCACCGGTACCGGTTCGTCGATGCGGTTGAGCAGGTAGCCGTACAACTCCAGCGCCTCGGAGAACACGACGCCGTTGGCCGCCTCGTACATGCCCAGTCGGCAGGGTGCGTAGTCCTTCAGCACGGCCTCCATGTTCCCCGCAAGCTCGAGTACGGCGCTCACCGCGTCGCGTTGTTCGGACTCCAGCCGCGACAGGTCGGCCGACTTCTCCACGAAGCGCTTGCCCGTCACGATGGGGCGATACATGAGTGTGAGGTACAGCTCGTTCTGCATCAGTTTTTGCGCAGACAGGCCTTTGTAGTAATCGTCGGACAAGTCCTGATTGAAGGGCTGCGTGAAACGACTGTGGTCATCCAGCCGTCGGCGCCGACGCACGTCGTGGATCCAGAACGCCACATTGACGAAATCGGGTGCGCGCAGGGTTTGCAGCAGGCGATTGAAGGTGTTGTGGCGGTGCTCGATCTCCCACTCTTCACGCCCCACGAAGGGCAGCCCGCCCAGGCGCCACGCCAGCAGGAAATCGCCACCGGTGGTCTTGAGCACGGTCGGCGACACGTGCGTCGACAGAGGCAGGAATTCGGCAATGGACGTGTCCGGGGCAAATTCGGGTTTTGGCTTGGGCATGGTTTCGAGTCCTGCAGATTCAGCGGCATCGCGGCTGCGGGGATCGCGTCACATCACGACTTGTCGTTGCGCTGGCCGCGATGGTGGTTGGGGGTGAACACCCACATGCCATCGTTGTCGCCGAGGTTCCTCATCCTGGTGCGGAACTGCAGGCGCAGCCCCAGCAGGCGAAAGATCATTTCGTCGCGTCGTGCCATCTGGCGCATCACGAAGATGACCAGCGGCAGCAACAGCAGGTAGAGGAAGTTGGTGTACACCGCCACGAGGAAGCACCCGCCCGCTGCCATGAAGAACGGCACGTAAGGCACGCCCATGAACATGGGCGGGCGGGTGCAACCGCGGAACAGCGCGTTTCTATGCATAGAAGTGGAGCGCGTGCACGAGCACGCTGGCGGTGCACTGCGTGGCGCCAGCGTCGGTCGTGCTGCCGGCAAGGAACATCTTGGCGATTTGCCCCGCCGCGCCGATCAATACCGCGCCGATCAGCACCGGGGCGACATCGCCGATGCGCTTGTGGGCGAAGGCGATCTGGTAGCCGGAGAACACGATGGCGATTGTCACCACCACGACCGAGATCGCGTTGAGGATCATGTTGATGTTGGTGGCGAACTTGCAGGTGGTGTCGATCGTGCCGGTGGCGTCCTGCGCGAGCGCGAGGTTCGGCAGCACCAATGCCAGCAGCATGGCTGCGCAGAGGAACGTGAACCAGCGCGTACGCGAGGAGGTGAGGATGCTTTCGTTGCCGAGGGAGGTGGTGGCCATCACGGGGTTCCTTGTCAGGAGTTGCAGTGGAGTGCGGTCATCGCTGGATGACTGCCGGGAGCTGGCCGCGGGAAGCGACCGAAAGGGTTGCGCGGTGGTGTCGGTGACGCGAAAGGCAGGCGATGCGCCGTCGTCTCGGGGGCACGGTTCTGTGCATTGGCGGCACGCCATGCCGCGGTACCGCTCCAGCGATTGGCGTCAAAAGACGAAGGCGGCATCACGCTGCTCCATGCGCAAGTCGGCACGGTCGTGCCGTGGGGTGGGTGTGTCCGCGGTTGGGGTGGCTGAAGCCACGGCCGGATCACCGGGGCTGCGCACCTGCGGCTCGAACACGCCGTCGGCCGTCGTGCCGACGAACTCGGGCGGAGCGGGCTGGCGGGTTGGCGCGTTCGATGATGGCGGCCGCGTATCGTCGTGCTGCAACTGGGCGGTGGCGCTTGTGCTGGCGTTGGGGAAGCCCGCCACGGGAGTTGCCGCCAGCGCGGATTCGTTGCTTACGTTGCCGGGCGTGGCTGGACTCAGCCGTGATGCGGGCGCCGTCGTGACGGCTGCCATCGACATGCTGCGCAGTGCGATCCGGTAGTGGGCGTTGTCACCGGGATGGACCACCAGTGGCGGCACGGCGCTTCTGCCGGCAGTGACTTCCGCGGTGGGTTGCGTGCGTGTCGGTACAACGGTCGGGACGTTGGAAGCGGGCGTGGTGACCGCCAGTCCGGCTTCGGCTGCGCGGTCCATTGAGGCGTATACCTTCTGTACGTAACCGTCGCGAAAGCCGGTGGTGAAGTTGCCGGAGTAGTAGCAGCTGAAGGCCTTGCCCCAGTCGCCGTGGGCGCTGTCGTGGCAGCGGGCGAGAATCTGCGCGCCCGCGGCCAGGTTGTCGCACGCGTTGAAGGCCTTGCGGTAGGAATCCAGTCCGTAGCGGCCCAGGTTGGCCCGGTTGACTTGGGCAATGCCGACGGAGAAGTTGTAGCCCCTGTTCTCCAGCATGCGCGCGGTGGCCAGCGCTTCTTCCATGTTGCGTGGCTGGCGTGCGAGCTTGCCGCCGACGACGCCGATCGCGTAGGGGTTGGCGCCGGATTCGACCTGTACGATGTGCTGCATCACCTGTGGCGATACGGCCAGGTTGGGACAGGCGAGCATTTCCATCTCGGGCAGCATCAGGATTCCGCCGCTTCACGTTGCGGGTTGAAGTCGATGCCGGTGATGTGGCGGCTGCCGGCATGCGCGCTGATGTGCACCACGATGTCGATGGTCATTTTCAGCAGGCGCTTGATGGTGTTGAACTCCAGGCCTGCGCCTTCGCTTGATGCCTTGACCATCAGCGCGAGCTGATCCCAGGTTTGCCGGGTACTGCCGGCATGGCAACTGGTGATCGAGCCGGGATGACCGGAGGCGCAATTGCGGATGAAGTAGAACGACTCGTCGCCACGCAGCTCGGCCAGGATGATGCGGTCGGGTTTCATGCGCAGGCATGCTTCCATGCAGCTTTTGGCGGTGACGTGGCTGGTGCTCTGGCCGCCTTTGGAATACAGCAGGTGCACCACGTTGGGCTGGTCGATGAAGAGTTCGCGCGCGTCTTCGATGGTGACCAGGCGCTCGTCGTCGGGGATGTGGTTGACCAGCGACTTCATGAACGTGGTCTTGCCGCTGCCGGTGGCGCCGGCGACGACGATGTTCTTCTTGTTCAGCACGGCCTTGCGGAAGAACTCCGCGTAGTTGCGCGCGCTGCGCAGTTCGAGCAGCTCGCTGTCCAGCTCGCTGAGCCCGTGGTCCACTTCCACGACCTTGTCGAAGAAGCCGTCGCTTTCGTACTGCGCCAGGGTCCGGCGCTGCCGCGAGGGGAGGCGGATGGTGATCGAGACGCGATCGGCCTCGCATGCGGGGGGTATCACGAGCTGTGCGCGTTGCCCGGTGGGAAAGGTCAGCGAAACGACCGGGTCGATGTCGGTGATGCGCTGGCCGGTGTTGCTCTCGTTGATCACCGCCGTGCAGAACTGCCGCGCACGCTCGAAAGTCAGCGAGGGCACCTCGATGCGTTGCCAGCCCTGGCGGTTCTCCACGTAGATCTCGCCAGGCCGGTTGATGCAGATCTCGGTGACCTCGGCATTGGCCATGTGCTCGCGCACGCCCAGCACCTCGTACTGGTAGTCGAGGAAATCACTGGAAACCTGTGCGTTCACGTCGTCCATGGCGTTGGCAGTCTTCAGGGCATTCAGAAGCGGGCAACCACGCCGCTGAAATCCACGTCCTTGGCGACGTAGACATAGATGACGGTGCCCTGGTTGATGGTGACCGTGGGGCGCCGGTTGGCCGCTTCGCGCACGGCCTGATCGGCCAGCTGCTGCACGGTCTGCGCGGTATTGCTTTCGAACGGCGTCTGGGTGACGAAGCCGTTGCCGACCGTGCTGTTGCGCGGACCGTGTTCGGCGGCTTCGTACTTGAACGCGTCGCTGAGCAGGCTGATCAGCAGCGCCGAGCTGACGCGCTGACCCCAGTGGGCGTCGTAATGGCCGGGCAGGCCGGCACCGCCCAGGTTGTCCATGCCGGGACTCGCCATATTCACGTCGATGCCGGTGGGCGTGATGATGCGGTCCCACACCACTTCCATGCGGTTGCCGGTCGGCTTGTGGTTGTAGGCGCCGAGCAGCTTCGATCCCTTGGGCAGCAGCAGCGTGTGACCATTGAACGAGTACACCGGCTCGGTGACCAGGCAGGTGGAGAAGCCGGGCACGTCGGAGACGATGCGCGTTTCGAGCACGCAGCGGATATAGGTGCCGCGCTGCATCAAGGTGTCGGCGTGAGGCAGGGCCTGGGCGCTGGTCGGGCCGGTCTGCTCGCCGGTAGGCAGCCGCGCATCGGTGCCGCTCGGGAGGCCGTGCGCATTGGCGGACGGGTCCTGTGTCTCCGCGCCGCTGGCGGCGATGCGCCGCTGCAGCAGGGTGGGGCCGCGCGCCATCGGTGGCTGTACCGTCGTGGCGGGAAGCGATGGGACCGCGCTGGCGGGCAATACCGGAATGGGCGGTGTCGGCGGCTGGCTGGGCACCGTCGGGGAAGGAGGCAACTGCGGCACTCGCAGGGTGTTCGGGGCCTCGGCGACGGTGACCTTCTCCTCGCGTGGTTTCGGTTGCTCGCGGCGGCTGCCCGCGCCGGTGAACATCCAGTAGGCAACGAACATCAGCAGCAACACCACCGCACCCAGCAGCAGCAAGGCCCGCCGGTTCATCCGGCGCAGCTCGACCGCACGCAGCTGCGGCGCGTTGGCATCCAGATCCGGCTCGTGGCCGCGCTGGATGTGGCTGGCGTAAGGATTGCCGGCGAGCGGCTCGCGGTTCCCGTGCGCGCCGCCCGCGTGCTCGTCGTCGGCGCGTTCGTCGCCGGGATGCTGATGGTTGTTCACTTGGGCGTGTTCCTGCGCAGGCCCACGACGTCGTTGCCGTGGCGGATGACCAGATAGTTGTAGGTGCCGTGGACGATGATGGTGTTGCCCTCGACGGTGGTGTTCACCAGCGAGTCCTCACCGTGCGCCTGCTCGCGCATGTACACGGCGGGGAAATCGCCGCTGGGGAACTGTTTGAGGTCGCTCATCTTGAGATAGGTGAAGCGGCCATCGTCGTAGGCGTTGACCGGTACCAGCCACGGCGCGGCTTTGCTCCTGGTGGCGTAGTCGTAGTCGAAGTTGTAGCTGCGGTCGGGCAGCAGATCGCTGTCCTGCGCGGGAACTTTCAGCTGCTTCTTTTCGTGGGAGAAACTGGTGTCGGCCGGGTAGGTGAAGGTGATCTTGTACTGCACGCCGTCGTGCCGCGCCTCGGCGAGAGTTTTCCAGTCGGTCGCCACCACCTTGAGTTCGAAGATGTACGAATGCGTGGCGGTGCGCACCATCATGTTGGTGTCCACGTCCACGTTCCGCGGCTTCAGGTAGAACACGTTTTCCCGACGCGTGAGGTCCCAGCCGCTGCTGAAGCCGGTGCTGTAGTCGAGGATCTTTTCGCTCGGGCTCAGCTCGATCTGGGTGGTGATGCCCAGGCCGGTGCGTACCGGGTAGATCACGTCGGCGGCGTATTCGTAATGGGTCAGCACCTGCTCCGCGCCTTGCGGGTGTGCGGCAGCAGCGGCGGTGCACAGGGCGGCGCCGAGCCACCAGATGCTTGTTCGGTTCATCGGGGACCTGCTCCAGGGAGAGTGTCGGTGGCAGCGGCGGCCGGTGGCGCCGCTGCGGGCGCAGACGCGGCAGCCATGGCCGGTGCCGGCTGCGTCGTTGCCGGCGATACGGACACTTCCGGCGGCGGCGCCATGGCGTAGTCGTCGTCCACCCGGTAGCTGGTGACCCAGAAGCCGAGCGGGTTCTCGACCCGGCTCTGGTCGTCCATTTCCAGGTTCTGCTTGTAGGTGAAGGCGATGGTGGCGATCTTGTTGTCCAGCGGACGGGTTGCGCCGTTCTGTTTGTTGTAGAGGCTGCGCTGGAATCGCACGGTCGCGCCGCGCGGCGTCTTGCCGGGACCGCCGCCGACCAGCTGGATGCTCAGCAGCTTGATGCGGATCGCCTGGTCCTTGCCGAACTGCTTGATGAGGCTGTCGGGATTGCTGTTGGCAAACAGTTGCACGTAGGGCGCCTTGACCCCGGCCGACGCCATCGTCTGCACCGTCTTCCAGTCGCGCAGATTGACCAGCTCCAGATCGTACGACTCGCGCGCCAGCACGAAATGCGCCACGTTGCTGCGGTTGACCGCTTCGCGCGTGGTGATCCCGCGCATGGCGAAGTCGCCGTCCAGCCGCGCCACCGTGGCGGTGCCGGTGTAGGCATCGGCCATCACCAGATAGGGCACTCTTTGCTTCAGCGGCAGCATGAAGTAGTAGCCACCGGAGAGGGCCAGCGCCAGCGCAACGGCTGTCCAGGCCACCCACCACGCTCGACGCTCGCTGCGTCGCGCCAGCTCGGCGATGGTCAGCTCGAACCGGGTTGACTGCGCGATGCTGCGCTCTATCGCGCTGCCGGATGTGGGTTTCCTCGCCATCAGGAGATTCCCCGTGGCGATACGCGGAAGAAGCCCCGGGCAATCATGGCGTGGCCGCCTCGGTCTTCGGACCATTGCCGCTCGCGGCCGGTGCGGACGAGGGTGCGTGGCGGTCTCTGGATGTCACCAGGATCTCGCCCGACTGCACCGCCACCCGTACGCCCTGTGCGGCGTAGACTGCATTGAGCTCGCCGACGGCCGCTTCGATGTCCGGGGTGCGTAGCGTGGCCACGGCTTGGTACAGCGTCACGTCGTAGCTGAGCTGGTAGTCGAGGCTACGTTCGGTGTCATGGGCCCAGCGCGCCAGCATCGACTTCAGTGTTCCGTCGACCGGCGCGGCAAAGTAGACGTAATGGCGGTGCAGCGGTATCTCGGTGGGCACGGTGCGGAAATGGTTGACCGGACGCCAGCTGCCCTTGAAGTCCTTTGCCGTGGGCGTGCCGCAGGCGGCGAGAAGAAGGCAGGCAAGGGTGAGCGCGCCGGAGGCGATCCGGCTGGGCGTTTTCTGTTTCACGTCGATCCAGGCATGGTGAAGGAGCGTGCCGCCGGTCGGGCCTGCCGCCGGCGTTGCAACGGGCTGTGGGTGCGCATCGGAGGGCAGTCCGCGCTGGTGCGCGGCTGTCCTTCCGGGCATGAAAGGGATGGGCTCCTGTGTTCCCCTGCAATCCATTCGAGTACACCAACAATCCGCTGTCGTGAATCACTTGCGTTGCGGAGAAATCCCGCGAAACGCAGCGCCTGTACTTCCCGGGCTCCCGGTGTCAATGCGCTGGAGTGATGCAGCGATTCACCGGAACATGCAGTTCGGTCCCCCTGACCGAACGCTTTTTCATGATCCGGTGCGACATGCGCACCGTCAACCGATCCGGTCTAAGAAAATTTCCGGTGTTGCGTGATCTGTTTCACGTTGAAACGAACGCATCGCGCATGACGAACCGGCGGTTTTTGTGTCGATCCTTGAAGATGGTTCGCCGCTGTTTCGTGGCGGCAAAACTCCTTGTGGCAAGGGTTTTCCATGCACACACGCGGAAATGCCCCGGTGTTTCCGGAGAGGTGCACGACGATAAGCATGGCAACCCGCACGCCCGTGTTCGCCTACGCCGTGCCGGGTTCGCGCCTGGCGTGATGGCGGGATGCACCTACACGACGCGGGACGAATGGACGGCCATTTTCGGAATGATGATGGCTTGGCAAGGCACGATGTCGCCTCGCAGGCGGCACCACCGTTCCAGTCCCGGGTTTTCCACAGCTTCTGTGCGTCGCCGTTGTACAAGCCTGTGGACAACCCCGGCAGCGTCCTTTGCCGACAGCCACTTGCCTCGCGTTGATGATTTCCTGCGCAGCGGTGCGGCAGTTCTCCACAGCCGGTGTGGAGCATGTCGCGCAAAGCCTGTGGACAAGATGCCTATCTGCTTGACCGCAAAGGGAGCGTCTACGGCGTGGGCAAAATTTGCGCGGGTTGGTGCCGGCTCCGCCGCCGCGGCACGCGGAGCGGCAGTTTGCGTACACTGGCCTTTTCGTTGCGCTGGAGGTTCCACGATGAAACGCACTTTGTTCGCGCTCGCCCTGGCCGGTCTGGTCACCACGGCGATGGCCGCGGCGCCTGCGCTGCCCACCACGGCTGCGCCGGCCGGCGCCGAGGTCTACATCATCTCGCCTGCCGATGGCGCCACCGTCGGTCCGGAGGTCACCGTGCGCTTCGGCCTGAAAGGCATGGGCGTGGCGCCGGCCGGCGTGGTGAAGGAGAACACCGGCCACCATCACCTGCTGGTCGACGTGAAGGATCTTCCCGCCGCCGGCCAGCCGATTCCGGCTGATGCGCAGCACATCCATTTCGGCGGTGGCCAGACCCAGGCCACGCTGAAGCTGACCCCGGGCACCCACACCCTGCAACTGGAACTGGGCGACGCCAACCACGTGCCGTTCGAGCCGGCGCTGGTATCGAAGAAGATCACCATCCACGTGAAATGAGCGCGGCCCGGAGCCGGGCGGGTGGTCGGCGGCAGATCGGCTAAAATGGGCAGCTTCGCCCTGACGCCGCCGACTACCGATGACCGTACGTACCCGCTTCGCTCCCAGCCCCACCGGCTTTTTGCATATCGGTGGGGCGCGCACCGCGCTGTATTGCTGGCTGGAGTCGCGTCGTCGCGGCGGGCAGTTCATCCTGCGCATCGAGGACACCGATCGCGAGCGCTCCACCGACGTGGCGGTGCAGGCGATCCTCGACGGGATGCACTGGCTCGGCCTCGATGCCGACGAGGGCCCGTTCTACCAGACGCAGCGGCTGGCCCGGTACAAGCAGGTGGCCGACGAACTGGTCGCCGCCGGCAAGGCCTACTACGCCTACGAGAGCAAGGAAGAGATCGAGGCGATGCGCGAGGCCGCCATGCAGGCGGGCGAGAAGCCGCGCTACAACGGCTACTACCGCGACCGCAACGAACCTTTCCGTGACGACCCGAATCGGGTGATCCGCTTCCGCAATCCCGCCGAGGGCTCGGTGGTGTTCGAGGACAAGGTCAAGGGCCGCATCGAGATCGCCAACAGCGAGCTGGACGACCTGGTGATCTTCCGCTCCGACGGCTGGCCGACCTACAACTTCGCCGTGGTGGTGGACGACATCGACATGGGCGTCACCGAGGTGATCCGCGGCGACGACCACGTCAACAACACGCCGCGGCAGATCAACATCTACCACGCACTCGGCGCGCCGGTGCCGGAGTTCGCGCACCTGCCGATGATCCTGGACCAGGAGGGCAAGAAGCTGTCCAAGCGCACCAACGCGGTCAGTGTGATGGATTATCGCGAGCAGGGTTTCCTGCCCCACGCGATCCTCAACTACCTGGTGCGGCTGGGCTGGTCGCACGGCGACCAGGAGATCTTCTCGCGCGAGGAGATGATCGCGCTGTTCGACATCGCCGACGTCAACAAGGCGGCCTCGCGCTTCGATACCGAGAAGCTGGCGTGGCTGAACCAGCACTACCTGAAGACGGACGAGCCGCAGTCGTTCGTCGCCGAGTTCGAGTGGCACCTGCAGCGTGTTGGCGTGGACATCACGAAGGGCCCCGCACCGGTCGAGGTGATCGCGGCGCTGCGCGAACGCGTGCACACGCTGAAGGAAATGGCCGAGCGCGCGAAGATCTGGTACGGCCCGATCACCGCATGGGACGACAAGGCCGTGGCGAAACATCTCGGCAATGCCAGTGCGCCGGGCGTGCTGGAGGCGGCCAGGGCGCTGCTGGCGGCGTGCGAGTGGAAGCCGGCGGCGATCCACCAGGTCATCGAACAGCTGGCGGTGCAGCTTGAGCTGGGCATGGGCAAGGTGGCGCAGCCGCTGCGGGTGGCGATGACCGGCACCCAGGTCTCGCCCTCGATCGAGGACACGATCTATCTTACCGGGCGCGAGGAAGCGATCCGCCGCATCGACGCCGCGATGGCCATGGCCCATGCCTGAGTCGGCGGCACGGCGCGGCCGGCGCCGGTCTCGCCGTGGGTGAGCTGCTGGCCCGCGCCACCCAGGGCGTCGATCTCGACGCCCCTGGCGCGTTCTGGCACGTTTTCCTCAACCTGTTGAATATGGTGCCGTGGGCGGCCATGTTCTGGTGGAACCTGCTGTTCGTTGCCGTGGGCCTGCTGCTCGGCTGGTGGCGCAGGCGCGTGCTGGAAGCGGTCCTGTGGTCCTGGGTGCTGGGGCCGATAGGCTGGGTCGTGATCCTGTGCAAGCCCCGCGGCAAGCCACCCGTGAAACCCCCTCCGATACCGCGCTGAGCCCGCGGGCGGCGGATGTATGATCGAGGCGAGGTGAATGCTTTGAACCACGATGTTGCCGACAACACGCACGCGCACCACCCGCATCACCATCATGACGCGAAGGGTTTCGTGCGCGCGGTGGAGCACGCCAGCGAGGAGCGTGGCCTGCGCCTGACGCCGCTGCGCAAGGAAGTGCTGGAACTGATCGCGGCTTCGCGCAAGCCGGTCAAGGCCTACGACCTGCTCGACCAGCTGCGCGAGCAGCATGGCAACGCGGCCCCGCCCACGGTTTATCGCGCACTGGATTTCCTGCTGGAGAACGGCTTCATCCACAAGCTGGAGTCGATCAACGCCTTCGTCTCCTGCCACCACCCGACTGAAGCGCATCAGGTGCCGTTCCTGATCTGCGACAAATGCTCGAGCGCGCAGGAGGTCTGCGACGAGCGGGTGGCCGAGTTGATCGAGGCGCAGGCCCGCGCGCTGGGCTTCCGGCCGCAGGCGCAGACGCTGGAAGTCCACGGCCTGTGCCGGGCCTGCCGCAAAGCCTGAACGGGAGCCACCATGCAGTGGCGTGACTGGTTGTTATAATGTAACATGCGACCAGGTTCCCCGGCCGCCCGGCGCGGCGACAGCAGGCAGGCAGATGCAATCCAGGCAGGCAGACACATCGCGTGGGTGGCAGAGCGCCGATCGCCTTGGTGCGATCGCCTCGTTCCTGTGCGCGATCCACTGTGCGCTGTTGCCGTTCGTGCTGGCTGCGTTGCCGCTGGTCGGGCTGGAGTTTCTGGCCGATCATCGTTTCGAGCGCGGTTTCGTGGCGTTTGCCTGCGTGCTGGCGGTGGTCGCCCTGGTGCGCGGTTTTCGGCGCCACCAGAAACCCTTGCCGTTGCTGCTGGCCGTACCGGGGTTGATCCTGTTGATTTCCGGCGTCACGTGGGCCGAGGGCGGGCTGGTCCTGGTGCACAGCGGGCTGGTCACTACGGGCGGCCTGCTGCTGGCCACCGCGCACTTCATCAACCTGCGTCGCGACCGTCCTGTCCAGCTCCACGTGCACGGCCCGCAATGTGCGCATTGAGGCTGCTGGACGCGGGGCGCGAATGGCCTATGGCGTTGCCTGTCGCGCTGCTATGATGGACGGCCGTACATCCATCGAATCAAGGAGTTCCCCATGGGCAAGGGCGATCGCAAGACCCGCCGCGGTAAGATCTACCGCAGCAGCTACGGCAATTCGCGTGCGCACGCGCTGGCCCCGGCCGTGGCCGGCGCCAAGCCGACGGTGACCAAGGCGCCGGCGGCCTGCAAGGCTGCCCCGCGCAAGAAGTCCGCCTGAGTCGACACGGCTTTCCCGTGTTGCCATGAACCCCCGCTCCGGCGGGGGTTTTTGTTTTTCCGGGCATCGGGGCGGGCGTGGAAAGGGGGGATTTGCGGCGGCGCGTCACGGGTGTATGATGCGCTCCATTGTGTTAATGCGTTAGTACATTATGAAGCGACGATCGCTTGATCCCGAAACCCCCGTCGAGTCCGCCGAGCAGAGTCTGTACGAGGCTCTGCTGTCACTGAAGAACGTCGAGGAAGTGGGCGCGTTTCTCAGCGACCTGTGCACCCCGGCGGAACTCGAGGTGCTGGTGGATCGCTGGCGAGTGGTGCCCTATCTGCTCGAGGGCGTCTCCTACCGGGAGATCCACGAGCGCACCGCGGTCAGCATCACCACGATCGGGCGGGTCGCGCGCTACCTCAACCAGGGTAGCGGCGGTTATCTTGCGGCCGCGGCTCGCGCGGCGCGGCGGCAGGCCCAGACAGCAAGGAAGAGGGCATGAAGCCGCGCGATCGCCTGCGCATCGCGATGCAGAAGTCCGGACGGCTGACCGAGCCGGCGCTGGACCTGCTCAAGCGTTGCGGTCTCACCTTCCGGCAGAGTCGCGACAAGCTGTTCTGCTTCGGCGAGGGTGAGCCGGTCGATCTGCTGCTGGTGCGTGATGACGACATCCCCGGCCTCATCGCGCAAGGCGTGTGCGACGTCGGCATCGTGGGGCGCAACGTGCTGGGCGAGTTCCAGCTCACCGCCGGGCGCGATGGCGAGCCATTGGCCGAATTGCGGCCGCTCGGCTTCGGTCGCTGCCGGCTGTCCATCGCCGTGCCGCAGGAGCTGGATTACGCCTCGTCGGGCGATCTGGCCGGCCGGCGCATCGCCACCTCGTATCCCGGCCTGCTCGGCGAATGGCTGCGCGCCCGGGACATCGATGCCGCCGTGGTGACCCTGGCCGGCTCGGTCGAGATTGCGCCGAAACTGGGCACGGCCGACGCGATCTGCGATCTGGTCCAGAGCGGCGGCACCCTGGTGGCCAACCAGTTGCGCGAAACCGAGGTGCTGCTGGAGAGCGAGGCGGTGCTGGCCGGGCCGACCACGCTGCCGGCGGACGAGCGCGGCGACATGCTGGAGCTGCTGCTGAAGCGACTGGATGGCGTGATCCAGGTGCGCGAATCGCGGCTGCTGCTGTTGCAGACCTCGCGCCACTCGCTGGAGGCCGTTACCCGTCTGCTGCCGGGCGGCCCGCAACCAACGCTGTTGGCGGTGGCCGGCCAGACCGACCAGCTGATGCTGCAGGCGTTGTGCGCCGGTGAGGTGAGCTGGCGACAGCTGGAAGAAATCAAGAAGGCCGGTGCGCGCGAGATGTTCGTGTTGCCGGTGGAGAAAATGTTGGCATGAACCAGGTTGGCATGAAGAGTCTCGACTGGAGCGCCCTGGACGAGGCCGGCCGGCGCCAGGCGCTGGCGCGGCCGGCGCAGTCGCGTGCGGACGAGGTGCGCCGTGGTGTCGAACGCATCATCGCGGCCGTGCGCCACGATGGCGACACCGCCTTGCGCGAGCTCAGCACGAAATACGATCGCTGCACGCTGGACGCGATCGAGGTCAGCGGGGCCGAGTTCGACGCTGCCGAGGCGGCGCTCGATCCCGAATTGAAAGCGGCGATTCGCGAGGCGGCCGCACGCATCGAGTTGTTCCATCGCGCGGCGGCGCCGCGGCCGGTGGTGGTCGATACGGCGCCCGGCGTGCGGGTCGAGCGCATGCTGCGACCGGTCAGCCGGGTGGGCCTGTACGTGCCGGCCGGCAGCGCGCCGCTGCCGTCGACCGCGCTGATGCTGGGCGTGCCGGCGCGCATCGCCGGTTGCCGCGAAGTGGTGCTGTGCTCGCCGGCGCGTGCCGACGGCCGCTGCGACGCGGCGGTGCTGTACGCTGCGCGCCTCGTCGGCGTGCACAGGGTGTTCAAGCTCGGTGGTGCGCAGGCGATCGCCGCGATGGCCTACGGCACGGAGTCGATACCGAAGTGTGACAAGCTGTTCGGCCCCGGCAATGCCTGGGTCACCGAGGCGAAACTGCAGGTGTCGTCCGACCCGGACGGCGCGGCGATCGACATGCCGGCCGGACCCTCGGAAATACTGGTGATCGCCGATGCCGGTGCGAATCCCGTGTTCGTCGCCGCCGATCTGCTGTCGCAGGCCGAGCACGGACCGGATTCGCAGGTGATCCTGCTCAGCAATTCGGCGCAGCTGATCGAGCGCGTGGAGCGCGAGGTCGAACGGCAGTGCGCCGCCCTGCCGCGCGCGGACATTGCGCGGCAGGCACTGGCGCAGAGCCGGTTGATTGCGGTCGACTCCCTGGCGCAGGCGGTCGAGGTGAGCAACCGCTACGCCCCCGAGCACCTGATCATGCAGGTGGCCGAACCGCGCGCGTTGCTCGAGGGCATCGACAGCGCCGGATCGATCTTCCTCGGCCCGTGGGCCCCCGAATCGGTGGGCGACTACTGCAGCGGCAGCAACCACGTGCTGCCGACCTACGGCTACGCGCGCAGCTACAGCGGCGTGTCGGTGGCCAGCTACCAGAAGCAGATCAGCGTGCAGGAAGTCAGCGCCGAGGGCTTGCGCCACATCGGCCCGTGCACCGCCACGCTGGCGGCGGCCGAGCAATTGGAGGCGCACCGCCGTGCCGTGACCTTGCGGCTGGAGGCGCTGGCATGAGCGTGCTCGACCTGGCGCGGCCGGAGCTTCGTGCGATGCAGCCGTACTCTTCGGCGCGCATGGAAGCCAGTGGTGGGCAGGTTTTCCTCAATGCCAACGAGTCGGCGTGGGTTCCCGTGGGCGATGACGGGCTCGGTTGCAACCGCTATCCGGAACCGCAGCCCGCCGCCCTGGTCGATGCGCTGACAACGCTGTATGGCGTGCGGGGCGAACAGCTGCTGGTCGGGCGCGGCAGCGACGAGGTGATCGACTTGCTGGTGCGTGCTTTCTGCAACGCCGGCCGCGACGCGATCCTGATTCAGCCGCCAACCTTCGGCATGTACGCGGTTTGCGCGCGGGTGCAGGGCGCGACCGTCGTCGAGGCACCGCTGGCAGCGGATTTCACGCTGGACGTGGACGCCGTGCTCGCGGCACTGACCCCGGCGGTGAAGCTCGTCTTTGTCTGCACGCCGAACAATCCTGCGGGCCTGGCGGCGCCGCGTGCGGCGATCGAACGGCTGGTGCGGGCGCTGTCCGGCCGCGCGCTGCTGGTGGTGGATGAGGCGTACGTGGAGTTCGCCGACGAGGGCAGCGTGGTCGACCTGATCGATCGTCATGACAACCTCGCCGTGCTGCGTACCTTGTCCAAGGCCTGGGCGCTCGCTGGGGCACGCATCGGCAGCCTGTTGGCGAATGCCGAGGTGATCGCCTTGCTGCGGCGGATCATGGCGCCGTATCCGTTGCCGTTGCCGTGCGTGGACGCGGCGCTGCGGGCCTTGTCCGGTCCGGGCCAGGCGAATGCTCGCGAGCGCATCGGCATCGTGCGCGCGCAACGCGTGCGCATGCAGCAGGCATTGCGCGAGTTGCCAGGCGTGCGCGAGGTGCTGCCGTCGCAGGCCAACTTTCTCGCCGTGCGCTTCGACGACGCCGGCGCGACATACCAGCGCCTGCTTGCCGCCGGCATCGTGGTGCGCGACGTCCGCCGCTATCCGGGTCTGGGCAATGCGCTGCGCATCACCATCGGCACGCCCGAGGAGAACGCACGGGTGTTGGCGGTGCTGGCTTCGGATCGAGTCCTCGCATGACTACCCGCAAGATCCTCTTCCTCGACCGCGACGGCTGCCTGATCGAGGAGCCGGCCGACCAGCAGATCGACAGCTACGAGAAGCTCGCGCTGCTGCCGGGTGTGATCGCTGCGTTGCAGCGGTTCGTGGCGACCGGCCATGAACTGGTGATGGTGAGCAACCAGGACGGCCTGGGCACCGACAGCTATCCCGAGTCCGATTTCCGTGGCCCGCACGAGCTGCTGCTGCGCATCCTTGCCTCGCAAGGCATCCATTTCCGCGAAGTGTTGATTGACCGCAGCTTTCCGCACGAAGGTCTGGACACGCGCAAACCGGGCATCGGCATGTTGCGCCATTACCTGGCCGACGACGGCTGGAGCCGCGCCGCCTCGGCGATGGTCGGCGACCGCGAGACCGACCTGCAATTTGCCGCGAACCTTGGCGTGCGCGGCTTCCGGGTGGGTCCGCAGGGCATGGACTGGGGTGAGATCGCGCACCAGCTGCTCGATGCACCACGCACCGCCACCGTGGTGCGCAACACCAGGGAGACCGGCATCACCGTCAGGGTCGATCTGGACCGCGTGGCCGAGCCGCGGGTACGCACCGGACTGGGTTTCTTCGATCACATGCTGGAACAGATCGGCAAGCACGGCGGTTTTGCGCTGGAACTCGACTGCGACGGCGACACGCATATCGACGAACACCACACCATCGAGGATTGCGCGTTGGCACTGGGCCAGGCTTTGAAGCAGGCGCTCGGCGACAAGCGTGGCATCGGTCGCTATGGCTTTGCGCTGCCGATGGACGAAAGCGCGGCGGACGCACGGCTGGACCTGTCCGGTCGCCCGTACTTCGTGTTCGAAGGCAATTTTCCGCGCGAGCGCGTGGGCGAGGTGCCGACCGAGCTGGTGCCGCACTTCTTTCGTTCGCTGTGCGAGACGCTCGGTGCGAACCTGCACCTGGCAGTGCGCGGCGACAATGCGCACCATATGGTCGAAGCCTGTTTCAAGGTGGTGGCGCGCACGCTGCGTCAGGCGATCCGCCGTGAGGGCAGCGAGCTGCCCAGCACCAAGGGTGCGCTGTGATGCCGTATTCCCCCGCCGCCGCGAGCGGACTTCTGGACAATTGGGGGGGCGCATGAGCGTGGTGCTGGTCGACGCCGGTGGCACCAACATCGGCTCGGTGCGTTATGCGTTGCAGCGGCTCGGCGTGGACGCTGCGCTGACTTCCGACGCGGCGACGATCCGCGCCGCCGACAAGGTGATCCTGCCCGGCGTGGGTGCGGCCGGCCCGGGCATGGCGCGGCTGCGCGAGCTCGGCCTGGTCGAGGTCCTGCGGTCCTTGCGCCAACCGGTGCTGGGCGTGTGCCTGGGCATGCAGCTGCTGTGTACGCACTCGGAGGAGGGCGATACCGAATGCCTTGGCCTGATTCCCGCGCTGGTGCGCCGCTTCACCGAAGCCCCCGGTCTGCGCGTGCCGCACATGGGCTGGAACGGCCTGTCGATCCTGCGGGAGCATCCGCTGCTGGCCGGCCTCGGCGAGGGCGAGCAGGCTTACTTCGTGCACAGCTACGCGGTGCCGACGGGCGACTGGACGCTGGCCGCCAGCGACCACGGCGAGACGTTCTCCGCAGCGATCGCCCGGAACAATTTCCACGGCCTGCAATTTCATCCCGAGCGCTCCGGGACCGTCGGCGCGAAGCTGCTCAGGAATTTTCTCGAGCTATGAACTCCGACGTCATACCCGCCATCGACCTGCGCGGCGGCCAGGTGGTGCGCCTGAGGCAGGGCGACTACGCGCAGCAGACGACTTATGCGGCCGACCCGCGCGAGCTGGCCAGGCGCTACGCGGATGCCGGCGCGCGCTGGTTGCATCTGGTCGACCTGGACGGCGCGCGTTCGGGACAACCGGGCAACCTCGCGGTGATCGCCGCGATCGCCGCCGACGGCATGGCGATCCAGGCTGGCGGTGGCGTGCGCGAAGAGGCCGACGTGCAGCGATTGTTCGATGCCGGCGTGCAACGCGTGGTGCTGGGCAGCGTGGCGATCCGCGATTCCGCGCGCGTGGCCGGTTGGCTGGCGAAGTACGGCGCGGAACGGCTGACCCTCGCGCTGGACACGCGCAACACGAACGGTCGCTGGGTCCTGCCGAGTGCGGGCTGGACCGAGGTCGAGGCGCGCACGCTGGATGAACTGGCGCCGTGGTACGCGACGCACGGCGCGCGCCATCTGTTGTGCACCGACATCGATCGTGACGGCATGCTCGCCGGTTTCAATCTCGATCTGTATCGCCACCTCGCCGCCAGCGTGCCGCAGCTGGCATTGCAGGCGTCCGGCGGCGTGCGCTCGCTGGACGACATCCGTGCCGCGCGCGACGCCGGCGCAAAGGCGGTGATCCTCGGCCGTGCCCTGCTGGAAGAGCGCTTCACCGTGGCGGAGGCGCTGGCATGCTGAGCCGCCGCATCATTCCCTGTCTCGACGTGCGCGATGGCCAAGTGGTCAAGGGCGTGCGTTTCCGTGATCACGTGGTGATGGGCGGGATCGTGGACCTCGCGCTGCGCTATCGCGACGAAGGCGCCGACGAGCTGGTGTTCTACGACATCACCGCCAGTCCCGAGGGGCGCAGCGTGGACCGCGCCTGGGTGGAGAAAGTCGCCCGCGTGATCGACATCCCGTTCTGCGTGGCCGGCGGCATCCGTTCTGTCGACGAAGCACGCGCGGTGCTGCATGCGGGTGCCGACAAGATCTCGGTGAACTCGCCTGCGTTGGCGCGGCCCGCCCTGATCGACGAACTGGCCGCCGCGTTCGGCGTGCAGTGCGTGGTGGTCGGCATCGACTCGTTGCGCGAGACCGACGGTGAATGGCGCGTGCGCCAGTACACCGGTGATCCCTCGAAAATGCAGGCGCTGCCGCGCCGCACGCTGGACTGGATGGAGGAGGTGCAGCAGCGCGGTGCCGGCGAGGTCGTGCTCAACTGCATGGACAGCGATGGCGTGCGCCGCGGTTACGACCTGGATCAGTTGTCGGTCGCCCGGGCGATCTGCCGCGTGCCGTTGATCGCCTCCGGCGGCGCGGGTGCTCCCGAACACTTCCGCGATGCCTTCGTCGAGGCCGACGTGGATGGCGCGCTGGCGGCCAGCGTGTTCCACTCCGGCGCGATCGCGATCCCCGCTCTCAAGCGCTATCTGCACGAACACGGCGTACCGGTACGCCGGTAAGCCACGAGGAATGACGATGAGCGACAACACCGATACCGGGCGTCTCGACTGGTCCAAGGGCGATGGCCTGTTGCCGGCGATCGTGCAGCACTGGTCCAGCGGTGAAGTGCTCATGCTCGGCTACATGAACGCCGATGCGCTGGCACAGACGCGAGCCAGCGGCCATGTCACGTTCTACAGCCGCAGCAAGCAGCGTCTCTGGACCAAGGGCGAGAGTTCGGGCCACGTGCTGGTGCTGAAGTCCATCCGCGTCGACTGCGATGGCGACACCTTGCTGGTACAAGCCGACCCGCAGGGGCCCACCTGCCATACCGGCAGCTTCAGCTGCTTCGGTGACCGCGCCGAGGTGCGTGCGCCGCTGGGTTTCCTGGCCGAACTCGACGCCCTGGTGGCCCGGCGCGATGCGGAACGCCCCGCAGGCAGCTACACCACGAAGTTGTTCGACAGCGGCATCCGCCGCATCGCGCAGAAAGTCGGGGAGGAGGGTGTGGAGACGGCGTTGGCGGCGGTGGTGCAGGACGACGACGCCTTGCTGGGCGAAGGGGCCGATCTGGTTTTCCATCTCGTCGTGGCGCTGCGGGCTCGCGGCTTGTCGCTGGCCGACGTGGTGGCGGTGCTTGCCGACCGGCACCGCCCCGCCAGCGCGGGGTAGCGCACAACCGCTGCGGATCAGGGAGCGCGGCAGGCCACGCCGGCTGCGGAGGCGATCTTTTCGCCGGGCTTGAGTTCGGCGAGCCAGGCGTCGTGCATGCCCTTGCTCCACCATTGCCAGTGCCCGCCCACGTAGCGCGCGCCATCCGCCGAGATGGCGGTGTGCAGTCGGTGGGTCTGCGCGTCGAAGTCCAGCACGGCGGTCTGCGTGTCCGGGTAGGTCACCCGCACCGTGCGGCCGTCGTCGCAGGTGTAGGTGAGGCGGATGGCGGCGCCCATCGCCGCCTCGCGGAACGGCGTGATCGAGTACGTGGATGGCTTGCCGCCGGCACCGCAAAGCTGGCCGTGGAATGGCGCCGTCACGGTTCCCGTGCCGAGGGCCAGCGTGATGAAGGCCGGCGACTCGCAATGACCGTCGTCGTAGACGTTGCCCGACACCCAGCGCATGTCGCTATCCACACTGGCCCCGGGCGCCAGCATGAGTCGCGCTGGCTGGCCTGCCGGTGAGGGCGGAACCTGCGCGGTGATGGCCAGGGTCTGGCGCCGGGCGTCCTGCAACCTCGGCGAGGGCATGACGGCGATCGAACAGGCGAGCGTGCCCGCGTTGCGCACGACCAGCATGGTGCCGGAATGTGACATTCCGTTGAAGCGGCCATTGCCGTCGTCCAGTTGCAGGCTCAGCTGCGCGGGCATGCAGGCCGCCGGACCGGAAGCCTGCGCCGGGCGCGTCGCCGACGGCTGCGGCGAGCAGGCCGACAGCGCCAGCAGTAGCGCCATGGCGAGCCACCATGGCTGCATGAATATCCTGCGCAAGCGACTCGGCGTGGCGAGTCCGACCCAGCGGCCGCAGCGGACGTTCATTCGGGTCTCCCGCGGGGAAGGAGTCGCTGACGCTAACAGGCGCGGTGCGTGAAATTCGTGAAGCCGCCTGGCGCCATGAGTGCCGCGTTACTTCCGGCACTCATGGCAGCTCGGCTCGGCAGGGACACTGCCCCTGCGCTCCGCGGGAGGAGCCGATGGGTCCGGGGTTATCCATGACGAATGAAAGCAGGCTCGCGCGCTGCGCGGGGTTGGTCTATCTGGTGGTGGTCGTGACCGGCTTCTTCAGCCTCGGCTATGTTCCGGGGCAGCTCGCCGCGGCGGGCAATCACGAAGCCGTGCTCACCAACATCGTGTCGCAGCAGGGCTTGTTCCGCGCGGGCGTTGCCGCGTTCCTGGTCGAGCAGGTGGCGTTCCTGGCCTTGCCGTTGCTGCTGTTCCGGTTGCTCGGCGGAGTTCATCGCCACGCGGCAGTGGCGATGGTGGCGCTGGCGTTTGCGGGCGTGCCGATTGCCGTGCTCGGCGTCGCGCATCGGCTGGACGCGCTGCAACTGCTGACGGACGCGGGTAGTCTGCCGGTCGACATCGCCCATGCGATGGCATGGCTGTCGTTGAAGTCGTACGGCCATGCCATCTTCGTGGCCAGCTTGTTCTGGGGCCTGTGGTTGTTTCCGTTCGGCTGGCTGGTGGTGCGCTGCGGGAAGCTTCCGCGCGCGCTCGGCGTGTTGCTGATGCTGGGCGGCGCCGGCTATCTGGTCGACGTTTTCGGCATGCTGCTGCTGGAAGGCTACGCACGGGCGGCATTCTCCGACGTCGTGCACCTGCCGGCGGCAGTGGGCGAAGTGGGCACCTGCCTGTGGCTGCTGGTGATGGGCGTGCGCACTGCCGGCGGGCAGGCGAGGATGATCGAAGGAGGCCAGGCATGACGACGTCCAGGTTGAGCGACATCCGGATCCACGTCCGCTTCAAGCTGTCGGCGCTGTGGGCGGCCCTGATGTTCTGCTACGTCTACGGCGACTATTTCGGCCTGTACGTGCCGGGCAAGCTCAAGGGCATGCTGGACGGCGAAGGCCCGGTCGGCCCGGTGAGCGAAGCGTCGCTGGTGATGACGGCGCTGCTGCTGGCGATGCCGGGACTGATGGTCTTCCTGTCGCTGGCCCTGTCGCCGCGGCTGTGCCGCTGGGCGAACATCGTGCTCGGCCTGTTCTATGCCGCCGTCATGTTGTTGACAATGCCGGGCGCATGGTGGTTCTACATCACGTTGGGCGTGATCGAAGTAGCGCTCTCGCTGCTGATCGTGGTTTGCGCGTGGCGCTGGCCGAGGGACTGAGCCGCGATCAGGGTGTCGTCGGCGCGCGGGCCGCGTCCGACACCGCCGGCTTGAACGATACCGCCGGGCCGGGCACGACATGGTTGCGCCATGCCGCCAGCTGCGCGGCGATGCCGCTGCCGATGTCGATCTGCGGTTCGGACGGAGTGAGCTCGTCCTGCTTTTCCCACGTGGCGATGTCACTGCGTGCCTGCTTGAACGCGTCGACGAAGTTGTCGGTGTGGTTCAGTGCGTCGACCAGCCAGGCCTTGCCGAAGTAGGTGACGTCCGAATCGCTGCCGCAGCCGAACGAGCTGCGGTCGCTGCGCGCGGCGGTGAGCACCATGGTGCCGGGGCCACGCAGCGGCGGCACGAAGCCACCGGAGTAGCAGGCGTTGACCACCACCACCTTCCATTTGAAGTGGCGTGCGGCCAGGATGTCGGCGAGGTCCTGCGCGCCGATCTGGTCCAGCGGCAGCGGGTCCATGTCGACCAGCAAGGTGTGGTCCTCGCCACCGTGGCTGGTGATGTAGAGCACCAGGATGTCCTGGTCCGGTCGCATCACCTGCTGGATACCGTCGAGCGCCGCTTCGAGGTTGCTCCAGCTGGCCAGCGGGCGGGTGGTCAGCGTGGCGGGGTTGTTCTCCAGTACCAGGCTGTGGACGGAGGGGCCGAAGCGCGAACCGAACAGCCTCGCGGCATACTCGGCCTCGTTGCGGAACACGTCCTCGCCGCCGTCGCCGGCAAACGTCAGCAGGTAGAGGTTGGGCTTGCCTGCCACCCGCGGCGTCAACCGGGCCAGGGCGTCGCGCAGCATCTGCGGCTGGGCGTAGAGCACCTGCTCCGGGCTGGGTGCGGAGGCCGGCCAGGCGTCGGACACCGCTGCCGGCTCGACTGGTGTTTCGACCTGAGGCAAGGTTGCCGACGGCGTGTCGGCTGCATCGGGGAGACGGTCGACAGGAAGCCACGCGGCCAGTGCCACGCCGGCGCTGAGTGCCGCCGCGATGGTGAGCAGGGTACGCAGGCCCCGACGCATCTCAGCTGGCCGGCTCGATCGCATCGAAGTCGCGGTAGACCCGATGGCTTGCGGGCTCCGGCAGCGGCTGCGGCTCGCGTACCAGCCAGCCGGTGTGGAAACCGGCGGCGCGCGCCGCATCCAGCTCCTCGACGATGTCGGAAAGGAACAGCAGGTGGCGCGGTTCCTCGCCGACGGCTTCGGCGATACGGTGATAGGACTCCACCTCGCGCTTGGGGCCGGTTTCCGTATCGAAATAGCCGGCAAACAAGGGCGTCAGGTCGCCGGCCTCCGAGTAACGGAAGAACAGCTGCTGCGCCGGCACCGAACCGGAGGAATACACGTACAGACGCAGGCCGTCGGCGCGCCAGGCCCGCAGGCGCGCGGCCACTTCGGGGTAGACGTGGGCGCGGTAGGCGCCGCTTTCGTAGCCTTCCTTCCAGATCATTCCCTGCAACGCCTTGAGCGCGGTGGACTTGCGGTCCTGCCGGATCCATTGCAGCAGCAGTTCGACCACTTCCTGGCGCCCGGCCTCGATCATCCCCGCTTCGCGGGCGGCCTCGTGCAGCCAGTGCTGCACGTCGGGATGGTCGCCATGGGTCTCCACGAACGCGGGCAGCCGCTTGCGCGCGAACGGAAACAGCACGTCGCGGACGAAGTCGATCGAGCTGGTGGTGCCCTCGATGTCGGTGACGATGGCGCGGATTTCGATCATGGGGACGGGACTCGGGCCTTCGACAGATTCGGGACGCTGGATGCGGGGGTTGGAAAAGGCATCGCCCGCGAGCGGGCTCCTACGGGTTCGGCTGCATGCGGGGGAAGCGGGTGGCGATGTCGTCGCCGGTGAAGTTGGCGACCCAGCCTTCCTTGTTGGTGAACAGGCGGATCGCCACGAAGCAGGGTGATTCGCTCATGTCGAACCAGTGGCGCGTGCCGTCGGGCACGCCGATCAGGTCGCCCTTCTCGCACAGCACGTCGTAGACCTTGTCACCCAGGTGGAGGGTGAACTGGCCGGAGCCGGCGACGAAGAAACGCACCTCGTCTTCGCTGTGGGTGTGTTCGCTGAGGAACTTCTGGCGCAGGGCGGCGCGGTCGGGATGATCGGGTGCGAGGCTGATCACGTCGACCGCCTGGTAGCCGGCTTCGCCCATCAGGCGGTCGA
>NZ_MWIO01000029.1 GCF_004799035.1 Rhodanobacter lindaniclasticus | reverse complement strand
TTCTTCGGCAGCGTCAGATGGGTATAATAGACAGGCTGGCCCTGACCGGAAAGACGGATCACCTGACCGCTCTGGATGCCGGCGGGGATCTTCACCTCGAGCACGCGCTCGCCGCCGGACGAATCGTGCATGGCCAGCCGCGTGGGGCCGCCGTCGAAGGCGGTCTGCAGGTCGATCTGCACCGAAGCCTGCACGTCCTGCCCACGCCGCGCCCGCGGCTGGCCGCGATGGCCGCCATGCGCGGCGCCGCGACCGAACAGGCTTTCGAAGAAATCGCTGAAATCACCGGCGTCACCGCCGAAGCCCTGCTGCTCCTGCCAGCCCGGCGGCGGACGGAACTGCTCGCCCTGGCGATAACCGCCGGCGCGCAGCTGGTCGTAGGAGCGCCGCTTCTCGGCGTCCTTCAGGACTTCGTTGGCTTCGTTGACCGCCTTGAACTTCTCCTCGGCACCGGCATCCTTGTTCTTGTCGGGATGGTACTTGCGCGCCAGCTTGCGATACGCCGCCTTGATGTCGGCCTCGCTGGCATCGGGTTTGACGCCGAGGATCTCGTAATAATCTTTGAATTCCACGCCCGCTCCTGTTGATCGGTCGCAGCCCGCAAGGCCGCGCCCCGCCGCAGAGCATTATCCACGACGGGGCGCGCCTTCATACCGCGTTGCGCGTGTAGCGCAGGTCAGTTGCCGGTGTTGATCGCGATCCGGCGCGGCGTGGTTTCGGGCTTCTTCGGGATCGCAATTTCCAGCACGCCGAAACGGCCGTGCGCGCTGATGTTCTCCGCGTCGGCACTTTCGGGCAGCGAGAAGCGGCGATGGAAGGTGCCGTAGACGCGCTCCTGCCGGGTCAGCTTGCCGCTGGTCTCCTCACTGTCGACCTTCCGCTCGCCCTTGATGGTGAGGATGCTCTTGTCCATGCTCACCTCGATCGTGGACGGATCCACGCCCGGCACGTCGACCAGGATCATGAAGCGCTTGTCTTCCTCGCGGATGTCCACCCGCGGGGCCCACTGGCTGGTTTCCACGGTGGACTGGTCATTGTCGCCGGCACCGAACAGACGGCTCATGGCCTGGCGGAAATCCTCCGGCGTGGCGAAATCGCGGTTCCAGACGGACTGACGGATGTTCATTGCAATACCTCCTCGCAAGGGTTTGCGGCGTGATAGCCGCCTGCCCCCGAAAATAGGTGCTCGCCGCCACGATTCAAGGCATCAGGCAGCCAAAACCACTAGCATGGAACGCTCGCGACCCCCGAGTGGCACATGACCATCCAGCCCGGCGACACCCTGCCCGACACCGCGATCAAGATGATCGACGGCGACATCCGGCCCGTTCACACGGGAACCCTGTTCCGTGACCGCAAGGCCGTGCTGTTCGGCGTGCCGGGCGCGTTCACGCCGACCTGTTCGAACCGGCACCTGCCCGGCTACGTGGCGGCGTTCGGCGAGTTCCAGGCGCGCGGCATCACGGTGATGTGCCTGGCGGTCAACGATGCCTACGTGATGCAGGCCTGGGCCACCGCGCAGCACGTGCCACCCGGCCTGCTGATGCTGGCCGACGGCAACGCCAGTTTCACCCGTGCGCTGGGCCTGGAACTGGACGGCAGCGATTTCGGCATGGGTATCCGCGTGCGCCGGTTCGCGCTGTATGCCGAGGACGGCGTGGTGCGCCAGCTGCAGCTGGAGGCTCCGGGCGAGCTGCGCGTCTCCACCGCCGAGGCGATGCTCACCACCATCGACAACCCGTCGGGCTCACCGCACGGCGGCTGATATGCTGCGCCGATGGATATCGTCAACAACCCTGTCGCGGCACGCATGGCCGAGCGCTTCCGCGGTTTTCTGCCGGTCGTGGTCGATGTGGAGACCGGCGGCTTCGATGCCGAACACGACGCGCTGCTGGAGATCGCCGCGATACCGCTGCGCATCGACGAGGCCGGCTTCCTGAGCAGCAAGGAGCTGGTCACCACCCATGTGGAACCGTTCCCCGGCGCCAACCTGGACCCGCGTTCGCTGGAGATCACCGGGATCGACCCGGACAACCCCTTGCGCGGTGCCCTGCCCGAGCGCCAGGCGCTGGACCACGTGTTCCACGTGGTGCGGGAGGCCGTCCGCGAGGCCGGTTGCCAACGCGCGATCCTGGTCGGTCACAACGCCGCGTTCGACCTGGGCTTTCTCAATCAGGCGGTGCGTCGCTGCGGGCACAAGCGCAATCCGTTCCATCCGTTCAGCTGTTTCGACACGGTCAGCCTGGCCGGCCTGGCCTATGGCCAGACCGTGCTGAGCAAGGCGGTGCTGGCAGCGGGCCTGAACTTCGACAGCCGCGAGGCGCATTCGGCCGTCTACGATGCCGAGCGCACCGCCGAGCTGTTCTGCAGCATCGTCAACCGCTGGCGGCAACTGGAGTTGATGGAACGGGCGAGCTTCGACCTCGGCGCGTCGGCTGCGCCAGGTGGCGACATCCCGACCGCGTGAAGGGCCACCCGGTGAACCAGCGCCATGCCGACTCGAGCAGCCGACCTAGGGCGCGTGGCCCGCAGGCGGCGCCATTGCACGACGGCGGCGCCAGTTGTTCACCACGCCGTACACGCCGATGGCGATCCAGGCGGCCTCCAGCAGGAAGGCGGACAGGTTGAAGCTGCCGAATACCAGCGACAACAGCACACCGAGCGCGCCGAAAATGTTCATCGTCTGGTAGCTCAGCCCGTTGCCATGCAGGCGATGCCCCTGCAGCAGCAGAAAGGCCAGCAACACCAGCGCCACGCCAAGATAGCCGGCCCAGTCGTACCAGAAGAAAGTCATCGCTTCGCTCCGCGCTGGCGCAACGCCTCGAACAAGGCCACGCCGGTGGCGACGGAGACGTTGAGGCTTTCCATCGAACCGGGCATGGGGATCTTCGCCACGAAATCGCACAGTTCGCGGGTGAGCCGGCGGATGCCCTCGCCTTCGCTGCCCAGCACCAGCGCCACCGGCCCCTTGAAGTCGACACCGTAAATGCTGGTGTCGGTATCGCCGGCCAGGCCGGTGATCCAGACGCCGGCATCCTTCAGCTCGCGCAACGTGCGCGCCAGGTTGGTCACCGCGATCAGCGGCACCCGGTCGGCGCCGCCCGCCGAAGCACGGCGCACCACCGGCGTGAGGCCGACCGCGCGATCCTTCGGCACGATCACCGCGGTGACTTTCGCCGCCGCCGCGCTGCGCAGGCAGGCGCCGAGGTTGTGCGGATCGGTGACGCCGTCGAGCACCAGCACCAGCGCGTCGCCGCCGTCGCGTTCGAGCAGGCCGGCCAGGTCGCTCTCGTGCGCCGCCGGTGCTGCCTCGTAACGCGCGACCACGCCCTGGTGGCGCGCTTCGCCGGCGAGCTTGTCCAGCTCCTCGCGCGCACGATGGCGCACCGCGATGTTCAGCTTCTTCGCTCGCTCGGCCAGCTCCAGCACGCGGGCGTTGCGCTGGCCGTTCTCGACCAGCACCTCGCGCACGCGCTCGGCGTCGTTGCTCAGCGCGCCCTCGACGGGATTGATGCCGACAATCCAGCTCTCGCTCATGACTTGCCTTTCGGTTTGGGCCGACGCCGCGGGTTCTTCTTCGGCGCGGGCGCGGCAGCCGGGGCCTGGCCACGCCGCGATGAAGACTGCTTGCGTGGGCCGTCGGAGGGCGCGGCTCCGGGTTTGCGGCCCGGAACCGGCTCATGGCGCGACGCGGGCGCGCGCGACGGTGGACTGGCGCTCGGCGCCTTGCGCGGAGCCGGCGGCGGCGCGGCGACCTCGACTTGCTTGCGACCGAACGCGCGACCGATCGCCTTCGCCGCACGGCCGAACATGCCGGGGGCCTTGTCCGCAGCGGCGGCCTTCTTCGGCAGCGAGTAACGCTCGCCGGCGGCGGCATAGTCGTACGCCTTGCTGCTGCCCGAAGGCGGGCTAGCCGGCGTGCGCGGGGAAACCAGCCGGAAGTCGATCTTGCGGTCCTCCAGGCTGGCCCGCAGCACCTGGATGCGCACGTGGTCACCCAGGCGGAACTGCGCGCCGGTTCGTTCGCCCTTGAGCAGCTTCCGCGTCGCGTCGAAATGGTAGTAGTCGTTCGCCAACTGGCTGATGTGCACCAGGCCGGAGACTTTCGATTCGTCCAGTTCCACGAACAGGCCGAACGAGGTGACGCCAGTGACCACGCCGTCGAACTCGCTGCCGATGTGCTTCTCCATCCACGCGCACTTGAAGCGCTCGTCCACGTCGCGCTCGGCTTCCTCGGCGCGGCGTTCGCGCTGCGAGCAGTGCACGGCCATCGCTGCCATCTCGGCAGGCGTATAGGTGTAATCCGCCGGCTTGCCGCTGGTCAGTGCATAGCGGATCGCGCGATGCACCAGCAGGTCGGGATAGCGCCGGATCGGCGAGGTGAAGTGCGCGTAAGCCGCAAGGGACAGGCCGAAATGGCCGCGGTTGTCGGGCTGATAGGCGGCCATGCTCTGCGAGCGCAGCAGCACGCTCTGGATCAGCTCGCGCTCGGGGCGATCGCGCACCAGGGTCAGGATCTCGGCGAAATCGGCCGGCGCCACTTCCTCCACCGGCGGCATGCGCAGCTTGAACTCGCGCAGGAACTGCTGCAGATCCTCGTACTTTTCCGCCGGCGGCGGCTCGTGCGCACGGAACAGCGCAGGGATTTTCCTCTTCTCCAGGAACAATGCAGCCTGCACGTTGGCCGCGATCATGCATTCCTCGATCAGCTTGTGCGCGTCGTTGCGCTCGGTCGTGCCCATCGACTCCACGCTGCCGGTCTGGTCGAGGCGGAACTTGACCTCGGGCGTCTCGAAATCGATTGCGCCGCGGCGCTTGCGCTGCTCTGCCATCGCCTTGTACAGCGCGTGCAGGTTCTCCAGCTGCGGCAGCACGTCGGCCACTTCGTGGCGCGCGTCCTGCTCGCGCAGGCCCACCGCCTGCCATACCTTGTCGTAGGTGAGCCGCGCGTGCGAGCGCATCACCGCGTCGTAGAATTTCGCGCGGGTGACGTTGCCTTCGGCGTCGACGGTCATATCGCAGACCATGCACAGCCGCTCGACCTTCGGGTTCAGCGAACAGATGCCATTGGACAGCGTCTCCGGCAGCATCGGCACCACGAAGCCGGGGAAATAGGTGGACGTGCTGCGCTCGTACGCCTCGCGGTCGAGCGCGTTGCCGACCTGCACGTAGTGCGACACGTCGGCAATCGCCACGATCAGCCGCCAGCCACCGCCGCGCTTCGGCTCGGCATACACCGCATCGTCGAAATCGCGCGCGTCGGCGCCGTCGATGGTGACCAGCGGCAGCTTGCGGATGTCGGTACGGCCTTCCCGTTCGGCGGCGGTCACCTCCGCTTCTACCTGCGCCGCGTCACGCAGCACCTCGGCCGGCCATTCGTGCGGCAGGTCGTAGCTGGCGATCGCCATTTCCACCACCAGCGAGGGCTGCAGGCGATCGCCCAGCACCGCACGGATCTCGCCCAGCGGGCCGCGGTATGGAGTCGGCGGATCGGTGATTTCCACCACCACGATCTGGCCGGAGGTCGCGCCCTGCTCCTGGCCGGGCTTGATCATCACGTCCTGGTTCAGGCGGCGATCGTCGGGCGTGACCAGGGTGACGCCATCCTCGATCAGCACGCGACCGACCAGCCGTGGCGAGCGACGTTCCAGCACCTCGGCGATCGCGCCCTGCTTGCGGCCGCGACGATCGATGCCGACCACGCTGGCCAGCACGCGATCACCATGCAGCACGGTGCGCATCTGCTGCGGCGACAGGTACAGGTCCTCGCCGCCCTCGTCCGGGCGCAGGAAACCGTAGCCCTCGGCGTTGGCCAGCACGCGGCCGGCGATCAGGTCGAGTTTGCGCGTCGGCGCGTAGCCGCCGCGCCGGCCCAGCAGCAACTGGGCGTCGCGCACCATCGCCGCGAGACGCTTGCGCAACGCTTCGAGGTCGACTTCATCATGGATCTGCAGCGCGTCGGCGATGCGCGCTTCGGTCAGCAGTTCACCGCGCTGTTCCAGCAGGGCGAGGATTGCCTCGCGGCTGGGGATGGGGCGCGCATAGCGTTGCGCCTCGCGATCGGCATGCGGATCGCGCACCGCGCCGGCGGCAGCCTTGTTGCGTTTGTCCGGCGCGGATGGCCCGCGCGACGACCGCTTGGCGGTTTTCTTCGCGGGGCGCGTATCCGGGGAACGGCCGGACGTGGGGGGAGTTTTTCTGGTCACCAAGTATCCTTGTGGGGTCATGCGGCGCAGAGAATGACACGGCGCATGCGATGAGGGTGAAAAATGAGTTGACAAGCCTGCGGCCGATGCCTACATTACGCGGCTCACGCAGCTCGCTGAGCGGTGTGACACCTAGCCCAGGTGGCGGAATTGGTAGACGCACTAGCTTCAGGTGCTAGCGGGGGCAACTCCGTGGAGGTTCGAGTCCTCTTCTGGGCACCAATTGTAAACGAAGGCCGCCTTTCAAGGCGGCTTTCGTCTTTTCCGGGATGGCATTGCAGTCAGGAAGGCCGCCTGTCCTGCGTGAACCGTTCACCCTGAGCAGGGTGAGTGCTGTCTTTCGCACTTCAAGCGACTGCCGGCCCCTTCAGCTCGATCATGTTGCCCTGCGGGTCGTAGAGATAGATCGAGGGGCCCTCGCCTCGCGCGCCGTAGCGAGAACCCAGTTCGCCGATGCGCACGCCGTGCGCCCGCAGATGGGCCAGGATCGCCGCTTCGTCGTAATCCTCCACGCGCAGGCACAGGTGGTCCATGTTGTGGCCCTGCGTGCCCGGCGCCGCACCGCCGAGACGGCCAAGCTTGCCGTCGATCGCCACCAGGTCGATCAGCGAGGCGCCGGCGCGCAGTTGCACCAGGCCGATCTCGTCCTGGCGCCGTTCCTCGCGGCAGCCCAGCACCTCGCAATAGAAGCGCTGCATGGCCACCGGGTCGATGGCGCGCAACACCACGTGGTCGATCTCGCCGATGCGGAGCATGCAGGTTCCTCGATGGGACGGGGCGCCAAGCATAGTGCCGGTCCCACCTGAACCGCGGCCCGCGCAGGTGCCCGACCTGTATAATCGCCCGGGTAAACGCATGGTGGGAGAAGCCGCACGCTCCCGACCGGAGCACCGGCTGCCGAAGACGCAACGCCCGTAATCGCTCAGGCCCCACACCACCACGCGTCAACACTCTGGAGAGAGCGGTTGAATCCGCCGCCGAAGGGGCACGAAACGCTGCCGCGTTTCCAAACTCTCAGGCAAAAGGACAGAGGGGCGCCCCGCGTGCGGCACGGCACGTTGTCTGCGGATGCCCTCTCATGACCTCGAAGAACCCGACCTCCCTGCGAGACCTCGAACACCACGGCGCATTCATCGATCGCCACATCGGGCCGGACGACGCCGAGATCGCGCAGATGCTGCGCGTGGTCGGCCACGACTCGCTGGAGTCGATGACCGACGCGATCGTCCCCGGCGCGATCAAGTCCACCGCCCCGCTGGCCCTGCCCGACGCGATCACCGAAGAGGAAGCGCTGGCGAAGATCCGCGCGATCGCCGACAAGAACGAAGTGTTCCGCAGCTTCATCGGCCAGGGCTACTACGGCACCTTCACGCCGAATGTCATCCTGCGCAACATCCTGGAGAACCCGGCCTGGTACACCGCCTACACGCCGTACCAGGCGGAGATCTCGCAAGGCCGCATGGAGGCGCTGATCAACTTCCAGACCATGTGCGCCGACCTCACCGGCATGGAGATCGCCAACGCCTCGCTGCTGGACGAGGCCACCGCTGCGGCCGAGGCGATGACCCTGGCCAAGCGCTCGTGCAAGTCGAAGTCGAACGTGTTCTTCGTCTCGAACGGCGTGCACCCGCAGACATTGGAAGTCGTGCGCACGCGCGCCGAACCGCTGGGCATCGAGCTGGTGGTCGGCGCCGATACCGACGCCGCCGGCACCGACGCGTTCGGCGTGCTGCTGCAGTACCCGGACAGCTTCGGCAGCATCCATGACTACCGCGCGATCGCCGAGGCCGTGCACGCGCGCGGCGGCCTGGTCGCGGTGGCCACCGACCTGCTCGCGCTGACCCTGATCGCCGCGCCCGGCGAATGGGGTGCCGACATCGTGGTCGGCAACTCGCAACGCTTCGGCGTGCCGTTTGGCTTCGGCGGCCCGCACGCGGCCTTCATGGCCTGCCGCGACACGTACAAGCGTTCGATGCCGGGCCGCCTGATCGGCGTGTCGATCGACGCCGAAGGCAAGCCGGCCTACCGGCTGACCCTGCAGACGCGCGAGCAGCACATCCGCCGCGAGAAGGCCACCTCCAACATCTGCACCGCGCAGGTGCTGCTGGCGGTGATGGCCGGCATGTACGCGGTCTACCACGGCCCCGAGGGCCTCGTGCGCATCGCGCGCCGCGTGCATCGCCTGGCGGTGATCCTGACCGTCGCGCTGCGCCGGGCCGGCGTGAAGGTGGGCGGTGATTTCTTCGACACGCTGCACGTCACCGGCATCGATGCCGCGGCGATCCACGCCAGGGCGCGCGCGGCCGGCATCAACCTGCGCGAGCTGGATGCCGGCAGTCTCGGCATCAGCCTGGACGAGACCACCACACGCGCCGACGTCGTCGCCCTGGCCGGCCTGTTCGGCGCCCAGGCGGACATCGACGCGCTGGACGCCGAAGTCCACGACGCGCTGCCGCGTGCGCTGCTGCGCCAGAGCGCCTTCCTCACCCATCCGGTATTCAACACCCACCACAGCGAGCACGAACTGCTGCGCTACCTGCGCACGCTGGCCGACAAGGACCTGGCGATGGACCGCACGATGATCCCGCTGGGTTCGTGCACCATGAAGCTCAACGCCACCGCCGAGATGATGCCGATCACCTGGCCGGAATTCGCCAACATCCACCCGCTGGCCCCAGCCGCGCAGGCGCAGGGCTACAAGGAACTGATCGACGGCCTGGAAGCGATGCTGGTCGAATGCACCGGCTACGACGCGGTGAGCCTGCAGCCGAACTCCGGCGCGCAGGGCGAGTACTCCGGCCTGCTGGCGATCCGCGCGTATCACCGCTCGCGCGGCGAAGCGCACCGTGACATCTGCCTGATCCCCGAATCCGCCCACGGCACCAACCCGGCCTCCGCCCACCTGTGCGGCATGAGCGTGGTGGTGACCAAGTGCGACGCCAACGGCAACGTCGACGTGGAGGACATCCGCCGCGCCGCGGAGAAATATTCCGACCGCCTCGCCGCGCTGATGATCACCTACCCGTCCACGCACGGCGTGTTCGAGGAGGACATCGTGGCGATCTGCGAGATCGTGCATGCCCACGGCGGCCAGGTGTATACCGACGGCGCCAACATGAACGCGCTGGTCGGCGTGGCCAAGCCCGGCAAGTGGGGCTCGGACGTGTCGCACCTGAACCTGCACAAGACTTTCTGCATCCCGCACGGCGGCGGCGGCCCCGGCGTGGGTCCGTGCGCGGTGAAGTCGCACCTCGCCCCGTTCCTGCCGAAGAAGCTCGGCGAGGGCCGCACCGCGGGCATGGTCTCCGCCGCCAGCTTCGGCAGCGCCAGCATCCTGCCGATCAGCTGGATGTACATCGCCATGATGGGCCGGCAGGGCCTGCGCAAGGCTACCCAGGTCGCCCTGCTCAACGCCAACTACATCGCCAAGCGACTGGCGCCGCACTACCCCACCCTGTACACCGGCCGCAATGGCCTGGTCGCGCACGAGTGCATCCTCGACCTGCGCCCGCTCAAGGATGCCACCGGCATCGGCGCCGAGGACGTGGCGAAGCGGCTGATCGACTTCGGCTTCCACGCGCCCACGCTGAGTTTCCCGGTGTCCGGCACCTTGATGGTGGAGCCGACCGAGAGCGAGCCGCGCGTCGAGCTGGACCGCTTCATCGACGCAATGATCCAGATCCGCGACGAGATCCGCGCGATCGAGGAGGGCAAGCTGGATCCCGAGGACAACCCGCTGAAGAACGCGCCACACACCGCCACCATGGTCAGCGCCAGCGAGTGGAGCCACGCCTACCCGCGCGAACTGGCCGCCTTCCCGCTGGCCAGCCTGAAGCTGCAGAAGTACTGGTCGCCGGTGGCCCGCGTCGACAACGTCTACGGCGACAAGAACATCATGTGCGCCTGCATCCCGGTGGATGCGTACAAGGAAGCGGCGGAAGAAGCCTGAGCCGGCAGCGCCGGCTCAACCGGCCGCGACCTGCGACATGCCCGCGGACCGCACGCCAACGTGCGGCCCGGGCCACGCGCACTGCGCTCCCCGTGTCGACAACACCAGTGCGACCTGGTGTTCGACGCGCATGCGCGCGACCTTGGCGGCGAACCAGGCCTTGGGTCCGACCAGCAGCACGGCACAGACCGCATCGGTTCGCCGAAACTCGTCGATACTCTGGCGCAGGTGTGCCAGCAGGCGCTCGCTGAAGGCGTCGTTGAGGGCCTCGACGCGAAATGGCGGAGCCACATACTCGTCGAGCATGCCGGCCAGCAACGTCGCCACCCGCAACGCGAGGCGCCGGTTGTGCCGGGCCACCTCCGGTGCCCCCGCCGGTACCTGCCAGGCACCGTCGATCGCCTGGACCAGGGCGTGGAACTCGCGGCGATTCAACGGCCGCTGCTGCAGCGGCAACCCCCTTCGACCGATCAGCCATGCCTGGTCCGCCGCGGCCAGTGCGTGCGAGCGATGCGTGGCGCGGTCCATCGCCTCGCGCGGGGCCATGCCTTCCGCACCCAACAGCTCCGCCAGCGCCTCGCGTGTCAGCGGCTGCGCCCGTGCGCTGCCGTCCGCCGCGTACCAGCGGCGATACTCCAGCGTGGTGGGGGAAAACAGGTCACGCGGCGGCTTGACCGTGGCACGCGCCTCGTCCGCATCGTCGAGCGTGGGCGCCACGGCACGCAACCCGGCCGCCTGGGCGGCAGCAATGCGATCAAGCAGGATTTCGGCCCTGACCAGATGCTCGTGGTAGGCCGCATGGCGGTCGCTGGCCTCGCGGACAGGCAGGAAGAGGAAACGAAGGCGTGCACCCTGGTTGCCGATCACCGATGGCCCGACACGGGCGACGAAAGCTGTTCTGGACGCGCGCACAAACCGACCTGTTCGCCGGACCTCCGCGGCTGTCCCGCCGCGATGGCCTGGATCTGATGGATTGCCCGCCCTCACCGGGCGGCCTCGCGGCAACGATGGCACACGCCGAAGGCACGGAATGTGGCGGGGAGCGCACTCCTGCGATGATCCGCGTCGGTGAACGCCGCGATTACCGCCGCCTGCGCAAAAGCAGGCATCATGGGCGGCTCGCTACCGGCACGACCCGCGTGCGGGGTCGGTCGGCATCGCGCTGGCGCCACCCCGCCTCCGACCACGACTGACGACCCGCCCATGACCACGACCTGCCCGCCCCCTGCCGACCTGACGGATGCCGAACTGCTGGCGCAGGTGCGCGCCGCCACGCAGCTGTTGGAAACCATCGCCGACGACCGCGCCCTGCTCGATCGGCTGCCCGTGGCCGAACGCCAGCACCTGCACCAGGTCGTGGCGCGGATGTACCACCCCGAACCGGGTGCCCGCCGGATCCGCCTCAAGGCCGCCGAGAAGCAGCGCCACGCTGCACGCATCCAGGCCGAGGACAGCGTGCTGGAACAGACCGGCATCCGTGCACTGCGGCGGCGGCCGGTATTCACCACGCCGAATATCTTCGCGCCCGAGGGCTTCGTCGCCCACGACATTTCGCCCGATCGCGATGCAGCGCAGCCGCGCGAGTCGATCGAGCCGCGCCACTGCTACGTGTGCAAGCAGAAATACACCATCGTGCACGCCTTCTATGACCAGCTCTGCCCGACCTGCGCCGCCTTCAACTACGCCAAACGCGGCGAACTGGCCGACTTGCGCGGGCGCGTGGCGCTGCTCACCGGCGGGCGGGTGAAGATCGGCTACCAGGCCGGCCTGAAGCTGCTGCGTGCCGGCGCCGAACTGCTCGTGACCACGCGCTTCCCGCGTGACTCGGCCGCGCGTTACGCCGCGGAACCGGATTTCGCCGAATGGGGGCATCGCCTGCAGATCTACGGACTGGACCTGCGCCACACGCCCAGCGTCGAGGCGTTCTGCCAGGAGCTGGTGGCGACCCGCCCGCGGCTGGACTTCATCATCAACAACGCCTGCCAGACCGTGCGCCGCCCGCCGGATTTCTACGCCCACATGATGGAGGGCGAAACCGCTGCGCTGCACGACCTGCCCGAGCACGTGCGCCGGCTGGTCGGCCATTACGAAGGCCTGCGCAGCGCGGAGATTCTGCCCGGCGGCAATGCGCTGGCCAGCCGCGCTCCGCAACTGGCCGGGCTGGCCCGCGCCGCCGAGCTGTCGCAAGTTCCCTTGCTGCCGGAAGAACTGCTGGCGCAGAGCCACCTGTTCCCCGAGGGCCGGCTCGACCAGGACCTGCAGCAAATCGACCTGCGTCAGCGCAACTCATGGCGCCTGCTGATGGCCGAGGTGCCATCGGTGGAGTTGCTGGAGGTACAGCTGGTGAACGCGATCGCGCCGTTCATCATCAACGCACGGCTGAAGCCGCTGATGTTGCGCACGGCCGAGCGCGACAAGCACATCGTCAACGTGTCGGCGATGGAAGGCCAGTTCTACCGCAACTTCAAGACCACCCGGCATCCGCACACCAACATGGCCAAGGCGGCGCTGAACATGATGACGCGCACCTCGGCCACCGATTACCACAACGACGGCATCCACATGAATTCGGTCGACACCGGCTGGGTCACCGACGAGGATCCGGCGGAACTGGCCGCCAGGAAGGTGCGCGAGGAGCGCTTCCATCCGCCGCTGGATATCATCGACGGCGCCGCGCGCATCGTCGACCCGATCATCAACGGCATCAACACCGGCGAGCACGTGTGGGGCCAGTTCCTCAAGGATTACCGGCCTACCGACTGGTAGGAGCCCGCTCGCGGGCGATGCTCTGCTCGCCGAAATCGGAAGCCGACGCACGCGGTTGGTGCCCACTGCGCGACAATGCGTTTCCCGCGTGCCCGTTTCAGGTTGCGGTTCGCGGTCTTATGTTGCGTGTCGTGCGCCGACCGGCGCGGCAAACCACGGAGCATTCCATGATCGAACGCAGACCCTTCGACCGCCTGGGCGGAGCCGACCACGGCTGGCTCAACGCGAAACACCACTTCTCCTTCGCCGGCTACCACGACGCGAATCGCATGGGCTGGGGCGCGCTGCGCGTGTGGAACGACGACACCATCGCGCCGCAGACCGGCTTCCCGCCGCACCCGCACGCGGACATGGAGATCATCACCTACGTGCGCGAAGGCGCGATCAGCCACCAGGACAGCCTGGGAAACGCCGGCCGCACCGAAGCCGGCGACGTGCAGGTGATGAGCGCCGGCAGCGGCATCACCCACAGCGAGTACAACCGCGAGGACGTGACCACGCGCATCTTCCAGATCTGGATCATCCCCGACGAGAACGGCCAGCCGCCGTCGTGGGGCGCGCGGCCGTTCCCCAAGGGTGACCGTTCGGGCCGGTTCGTGGCGTTGGCCAGCGGCTTCAAGGAAGACATCGAGGCGCTGCCGCTGCGCACCAACGCACGCGTGCTCGGCGCCACATTGAAAGCCGGCGAAAGCGCCGAGTACACGCTGGCTCCCGGCCGCTACGCCTACCTGGTACCGGCCTCCGGCAAGGTGGACCTCAATGGCGTGCAACTGGAGGCCCGCGACGGCGCCGCGATCCGCCATGAGTCGATGCTGAAGGTCACCGCGCTGGAAGACGCCGAGCTGGTGCTGGTCGACACCGCGCCCTGAGCTTCGCGCAAAGGCCGGTGCGCCGGCTCCCCAGACGGAGCCGGCGCATCCGCTTCGAATTCGACCGCAAGACCCGGAGTGCCACGACGCCGGCCGATCCGTAGATTGCGCCCTGGGCGATAATCGACGGAAGGACCAGCCATGAATACTCCCGAAAAACAGGCCGCACGCGCTGCCACCCTCGCCGACCCGCGCTGGAGCGCGGTGCAGGCGCGCGATGCGCAGGCCGACGGCCGCTTTGTCTATTCGGTGCGCAGCACCGGCGTGTATTGCCGGCCATCCTGCGGAGCACGTCCGGCGCGGCCCGAGAACGTGGCCTTCCACGCCAGCGCCGCCGACGCGGAGCGCGCGGGCTTTCGGCCATGCAAGCGCTGCAAGCCGGACCAGTTGTCACTGGCTGGCCAGCACGCGGCCATGGTCACCGCGGCGTGCCGGGCGATCGAACAGGCCGAGACCGCACCCACCCTCGAACAACTGGCGAAGCCCAGCGGACTCAGCCCGTTCCACTTCCACCGCGTGTTCAAGTCAATCACCGGCGTGACGCCGAAGCAGTACGCCACGGCGCATCGCACCCGCCGCGTGCGCCGCAAGCTGGAACACGGCGCCTCGGTGACGGAAGCCATTTTCGACGCCGGCTACAACGCCAGCAGCCGGTTCTACGAAACCGCCAACCAGGTGCTCGGCATGACGCCTTCGAGCTATCGCACCGGTGGTGCCGACAGCGACATCCGCTTCGCGATCGGCGAATGTTCGCTGGGCGCGATCCTGGTGGCGCAGAGCGAGCGCGGGGTCTGCGCGATCCTGCTCGGCGACGACCCGGATGCACTGGCACGCGAGCTGCAGGACCGCTTCCCGAAGGCGCGCCTGATCGGCGGCGACCGCGATTACGAGCGACTGGTGGCGCAGGTCGTCGGCTTCGTCGAGGCGCCCGCGCTCGGCCTGGACCTGCCGCTGGACGTGCGCGGCACCGCGTTCCAGCAGCGCGTGTGGCGCGCGTTGCGCGACATCCCCGTCGGCAGCACCGCCAGCTACGGCGAGATAGCGCGGCGCATCGGCTCGCCCAAGGCCATGCGGGCGGTGGCACAAGCCTGCGCCGGCAACATGCTGGCGGTGGCCATCCCCTGCCATCGCGTGGTGCGCAGCGACGGCAGCCTGTCCGGCTATCGCTGGGGCGTGCCGCGCAAACGCGCACTGCTGGAGCGCGAGGCGCAGGGATGAACGCGCAGCTCCGGACCGATGCCGGGGTGGATGCGCGGCTGCGCACATACGACTGGGCCAGCCTCGCCGACGAGCTCGACGCACACGGTTGCGCGATGCTGCACGATCTGTTGTCGCCGTCGGAATGCGTCGAACTGGCGCGCATGTACGCGGACGAGGCCCACTTCCGCAGCCGCGTGGTGATGGCCCGCCACGGCTTCGGCCGCGGCGAATACCGCTACTTCAGCTATCCGTTGCCCGAGTTGGTGAGCGCACTGCGCAGCGCGGCCTATCCGCAGCTGGCGCCGATCGCGAACCGCTGGAACGCAACGATGGGGCTGGCCGTACGCTACCCCGCCACGCACGCCGAGTTCATCGATCGTTGCCACGCTGCCGGCCAGCGCCGCCCTACCCCGCTGCTGCTGCAATACGGCACCGGCGACTACAACTGCCTGCACCAGGACCTTTACGGCGAACACGTGTTCCCGCTGCAGATGGCGATCCTGCTGTCCGAGCCGGGGCGCGATTTCCAGGGCGGCGAGTTCGTGCTCACCGAGCAGCGCCCGCGCATGCAGTCACGCGCCGAGGTGGTGCCGCTGCGCCAGGGCTGCGCGGTGCTGTTCGCGGTGCACCAGCGGCCGCTGCAGGGCACGCGCGGCAGCTACCGGGTGAACCTGCGCCACGGCGTCAGCCGCGTGCGCAGCGGCCAGCGGCACACGCTCGGCATCATCTTCCACGACGCCGAATGATCACCACCGACCTGTTCGCCGCCAGCCAGCCGGCCCGCCGCGACGAGCCGCTGTGCGATGGGGCGGTGGTGCTGCGCGGATTCGCGCTGGCCGATGAGGCGCCGCTGCTGCAGGCGATCGAGGCGATCGCGACACAGGCGCCGTTCCGCCATCTGGTCACACCCGGCGGCTTGCGCATGTCGGTGGCGATGACCAATGCCGGCTCGCTGGGCTGGGTCAGCGACCGCCGCGGTTATCGCTATGAAGCGTTCGATCCGGACAGCGGCAAGCCATGGCCGCCGATGCCGGAAGTGTTCCAGCGGCTGGCCACGGCCGCAGCCAGCTGCGCCGGGTTTGCCGGCTTCGTTCCCGATGCCTGCCTGATCAACCGCTACGAGCCCGGCACCCGGCTGAGCCTGCACCAGGATCGCGACGAGCGCGATTTCAGCCAGCCGATCGTGTCGGTGTCGCTGGGCATCCCCGCCGTGTTCCTGTTCGGCGGCCCGCGTCGCGCCGACCCGGTGCGACGGGTACCGCTGGCGCATGGCGACGTGGTGGTGTGGGGTGACCCGGCCCGGTTGCATCATCACGGCGTGCTGGCGCTGAAACCGAACCATCACGCGGTACTCGGCGATGCCCGCATCAACCTGACGTTTCGTCGGGCGGACTGACGCCCAGTCGGTGCCCGTAGACGAGTTTGCCGCCCAGCCAGCCGGCCACGCCCAGGCACAGGAAGCCCAGCATGCTCAAGCCGATCGACAGCAGGCCGGGGGCGATCAACGTGGTGCCATGCAGGCGCAGAAACAGGCTGGTCACGTAACAGGCCAGCGCGCACATCACCATGAGCATGTGACGGTTGACGTCCTTGATCGCCGGGCTGTCCGGGCCAAGCCTGGCCAGCTCGAGGAAACCGGCCAGCATGGCGGGAATCGAGAACCCGATTCCCGTCAACAGCACGATGCCGGCGAACCGCCACGCCGGCTCGCCGAAGGCCAGGCTGGCCAGATCTGCCGCGGTGGCCAGCGACCAGCAGGCCACCGGGAAATGCACCAAGGCCGGATGCAGCGGGTGGCGCATGGCAGTCGCTCAGGCCAGCAGCAGGCTGAGCAGGGTCAGGAAGCCGACCACGGCCACGCCCGCATGCACGAACACCACGGCCTTCGGTGCGACCTGCTTGCGCAGGTGGAACGACGCGAGGAAGAAGCCGCCGAGCGCCGCCAGCACCAGCAGCGCCAGCGCCGCGGTGAGCCGCGCCGGCGCCGCCCCCTGCAGTACCACCAGGATCAGCAGCACCAGGCCGCTGGCGCCGAGCAGCGCATGCAGCAGCGAGATCGCCCATGGCGCCAGCTTGCCGCGCAGGACGCTGGAAGCCAGCACCAGGCCGCCGATGGCGGCAACCGCAAAAACCAGAATCGCGTAGAGCAGCATGTCGTTTCCCCCGCTTGGCACGTTGATGAAATGGATCCGTCGATCGGATGCGGCAGCGCCGGCAAAGGTTCCCGCCCGGCGTCGCCAGCCATCACCATCGACCATGGTTCAGGTGTCCGTTCCGCCGTCGCTTGCTACCCTCGCGGGATCACCCGGTTCGCGAGGCAGGCATGACCCACACCCACGGCATCCACACCATCGACACCGGCTTCGTGCGGCCCCGGTTCGATGCGGCATACCTCATCGGGGAGAACGGTCGCGGCGCGTTCATCGACTGCGGCACGAACTTCGCCGTACCCCGCATGCTGGCGGCGCTGGACGATGCCGGGATCACCGCGGCCGCGGTGGACTGGCTGATCCTCACCCACGTGCACCTGGACCATGCCGGCGGCGCCGGCGAGCTGATCGCACAGCTGCCGAACGCGAAGCTGGTGGTGCACCCGCGCGGGGCGCGCCACATGATCGACCCTTCGGTGCTGTGGGCCGGCGCCAGCGCGGTCTACGGCGAGTCGGTGATGGAACAGACGTATGGACGGCTGCGGCCGATTCCCGCCGAGCGCGTCATCGAGGCGGCAGACGGCCACGTCGTCGACCTTGCCGGCCGCGCCCTGCGCTGCCTCGACACTCCGGGCCACGCGCGCCACCACATCGCCATCCACGACGCTTGCGCCAAGGTCTGCTTCACCGGCGACGTGTTCGGCCTGTCCTATCGCGACTTCGACACCACGAACGGCCCGTTCATCCTGCCCACCACCTCGCCGGTACAGTTCGATCCGGAGGCGTTGCACGCTTCGATCGACCGGCTCGTCGCGCTGCGGCCGCAAGCGATGTACCTCACCCACTACGGTCGCGTCGACGCGGTGGAACGACTGGCCGCCGACCTGCACGCGCAGATCGACGCGATGGTCGCCCTGGCCCGCGACGCGCACGGTCGACCCGATCGGCACGCCGTGCTGGCGGAGTCGCTCACCGATCTTTACGCGACCCGCGCCGAGGCCCATGGCTGGCAGCAGGGGCGCGAAGCGCTGCGCCAGCTGCTCGGCATGGACATCGAGCTGAACGCGCAGGGGCTGGAGGTGTGGCTGGACCGCTGAGCGCCTGCAGCGGTTTCACTTTCCGCGTGCGTCCTGCCGCTCATTTGCCAAGCGTGCCTCGAAGCGCGGTTTCGCCGCCGCGGCATAGGCCCGACAGGCACCGGTGTCGACCAGGGCCGCGGAGGAATGCTCGCGATCCCGTGCGGCGATCTTCTGCATGAGGCCGCTGGCCTCGGGGTGCGGGGTGATGAGGATGTCGCACGGCAGCGCGGCGACGGTCGCGAAGGATCGGCGAAAAGCCGCCACGCGCGCCGGCTCGTCGCTGTAGCGGAAGCCGTCGCGACCGAGCGCAGTGAGGCTGTCGACATAGGCCAGCGTGAGGCAACGCCCCTGCTCGCACGAACGCCAGGTCCACGACGTGCTGCCGGGCGTGTGGCCGGGCGTGTAGTGCGCCGTGACCGCGACCGGCCCCACGCGCACCGCCGCACCATCAGCGACTACCTGCACCGAAGCCACTGCCGGGTAGCGCGTCGCCATGCCGTATTGCGGGTCGTCCGGGTCGTTGCCGCCGGAGCGCAGCTCCTTCGCCCCGGCCGCACTGGCCGCCACCGTGGCGCCGCTGTCGTGCGCCAGCCGCGCGATGGCGCCGGCGTGGTCAAAATGGGCGTGCGAGTTGAGGATCAGCTTCACATCGCGCAGGCGGAAGCCGAGCGCGCGGATGTTCGCTTCGATCTGCGGCGCGTTGGCCGGCAGGGTGCCGTCGATCAGCACATGGCCCTGCGACGAGGTGATCAGGATCGCGCTCAGCCCCTGGGTGCCCACGTACCAGCTGTTGCCATAAATGTGGAAGGGCTGTTGCGGCTTGCTCCAGCGCGCCTCATCCGCTTGTGCGAAACCCGCCGCCGTCAAGGCGACAACCAACCATAGCGCGCGGAAAAATGGATTCATGCCGGGGATTCCGTGGGGACGAGGCCGTCATGCTGGCCGACGGCACGGCGCTGGCGCGGGCACATCGCGGGCAAATTGCGGGCGCGGCTCGTTCAGGCCAGCCGGGTACCGTTCGGCACCGGGCGTTCGACCGCAGTGAGCACCACGCCCTCGTCGGTGGGAAAGCCGGTGAGCAGGAACTGCGAGCGGAACGGGCCGATCTGCTTTTCGGGGAAGTTGATCACGCCCACGACCTGTCGGCCGAGCAGGTCCGCCGCCTGGTACAGCGCGGCGATCTGCGCGCTGGTCTTCTTCTCGCCGTAGGGGCCGAAATCCACCCACACTTTCCACGCCGGCTTGCGCGCCTCGGGGAACGGTTCGACGCGGGTCACCGTGCCGGCGACAACCAGCACTTTCTCGAAATCGGCCCAGCTGATCTCGGGGGGCATCGTTGCACTCATCCTTCCAACCTCGTCTTCAGGCAATCGCGGCCCTGCTGCCACCAGTAACTGGCCTGCGCCGCGAGGTAACCGAATGGCCGATGGGTGTTGCCCAGGCCGTAGTCGGCAAAACGTTTCCAGCCATCATCGCCGTCGGCGATCGCCGCCGCCAGCAGTTCGCCGGCGGCACAGGTCGGCGCCAGCCCGTGGCCGCCGAACGCCTGGGCCCACCAAAGCCCGTCGTCGCTGCCGCCGATCTGCGGCATCTGGTGCCGCGCGTAGCTCATCAGCCCCGACCAGGCGTGCTCGATCCGCACACCGGCCAGTTGCGGGAACACCCGCAGCAGATCCCGCGTCAGCAGGCGCTGCACGCCACGCGGCGAGCGGTTGAGCACCGAGATGCGCCCGCCCCACAGCAGCCGCGTATCCGGCAGCGCACGGTAGTAGTCGAACGCGAAGCGACTGTCGTAGATCGCCGCGCGGGTGTGCAGGCATTCGTCCAGCCGATCGCCGAGCGGTTCGGTGACCATCACGTAGGTGGCGATCGGCAGGATGGCCCGGTCGATCGACTTGCGCAGGCCGGCCAGGTAGCCGCCGCAGGCCAGCACCACCTGATCGGCCAGCACCTCGCCCTGCGCGGTACGCACGCGCCATTGCAGCCCTTCGCGGGCGAGGCTGCGCACGCCGCTGCGCTCGTGGATGCGCACGCCCTGCCCGGCCGCCGCCGCGGCCAGACCGATCGCGTAGTTGAGCGGATGCAGGTGCAGCGCATCGCGCTCGTACAGGCCATCGTGATAACGCTCGCTGCGGACAAGTGCGCGCAACTCCGCCTCGGGCAACCATTGCCAGTTCACGCCGTAATGTTCGGCCAGCAGTTGCTGGCGTTGGCGCAGCACCGCGGGATCGCGGAACCAGTTGGCCCAGATCACGCCTTCGTCGACCATGTCGCAGGCGATCGCATAGTCGGCGACGCGCTGGCGGATGCGCCCGACCGCCTCGGTGGTGAGCTTGAACAGCGTGTGCGCACGGGCTTCGCCCAACTGGTCGAGCAGCGACTGCTCGCCCAACGAGTAGCCGGCGAAGACGAAACCGCCGTTGCGCCCGGAGGCGCCGAAGCCGACCTGTTCGCGCTCCAGCAGCACCACCTCGCGCACGCCGCGCTCGGCCAGACCCAGCGCCGTGTTCAATCCCGCAAAGCCGCCGCCGATCACGGCAACGCGTGCGTGCGTGCTGCCATGAAGCGGCTGCCAGGCCGGGTACGACGTGGCGGTGGCGCGGTAGTAGGAAGTGGACGAGGGGGATTTCATGTTGCAGCGATGGGCGGCGCCGGTGTGCGTATCCGGGCAAGCATATCCCTCATGCCCGCGCGTGATGGCAGCCGTGGTTCAAAGCTGGCCGAGGAACTCTCGCACGGTGGGCGCGAGTTTCGGATCCTGCATCGCCATGTGCATGGTGGCGCGCACCAGTCCGGCCTTGTTGCCGCAATCGAAACGGGTGCCTTCGAAGCGGTAGGCCAGCACCTTGCCCTGTTCCTTCAGCAGCGCGTCGATCGCGTCGGTGAGCTGGATCTCGCCGCCGGCGCCGGGCGTGGTCTGCTCCAGCAACTGGAAGATGCGGCCCGGCAGCACGTAGCGGCCGACTACGGCCAGGTTCGAGGGTGCGTCGGCCGGCTTGGGCTTCTCCACCATGCTGCGGATCCGCGCGCTGCGCGCGTCGACCGGCACGGCATCGACGATGCCGTACTTGTCGGTCTGGTCGTGGGGCACTTCCTCCACCGCGATCACGCCGGCAGCCTGCGCCTCGGCCAGCTCCGCCATCTGCCGCAACGCGCCCTTGCCGGCGCCGTTCCAGATCAGGTCATCCGGCAGGATCACGCCGAACGGCTCGTCGCCGACCACCGGCTTGGCGCACAGCACGGCATGGCCCAGGCCAAGCGCCTCGGGCTGGGTCACGAAGATCGCCCGCACGTGCCGCGGCAAGGTGCCCTGCACCAGCGCCAGCAGTTCGGCCTTGCCCTTCTCGTGCAGCTTCGATTCCAGCTCGTAGGCCTTGTCGAAGTAGTCGGCGATGGCGTGCTTGTAGCGGTTGGTGACGAAGATCAGCGTATCGGCCCCGGCATCGACGGCCTCGTCAACGGCGTACTGGATCAGGGGTTTGTCGAGGACTGGCAGCATCTCCTTGGCGACCACCTTGGTCGCCGGAAGAAAGCGGGTGCCGAGTCCGGCGACGGGAAACACCACTTTGCGCAGGGGCTTGCTCACTCATTGATCTCCGGGTTGGCGCGACGGATCGACACCACGTTGTCCGGCTGCGCCGATTCACTCCAGCGGAACGAAGGCAGCAGACTGGACACGCAGCGGCGAAGTTCTTCCTCGTTGAAAACGTCGGCCGCCTCGGCAGCCTTGTGCAGCAGGGCCTGCAGCAACTCCCACGACACCTCCCGGTGTTGCGCCAGGAAGATCTTGGCGTGTTTGGTGGCGCTGTAGTTTTCCAGCGGGTGGAACAGTTCCTCGAACAACTTTTCGCCGGCACGCAGGCCGGTGTACACGATCGGGATCTCGCTGCCCGGCTTCTTGCCGGCAAGGCGGATCATCTGCTCGGCCAGGTCGCGGATCCTCACCGGCTCGCCCATGTCGAGCGCGAAGATCTCGCCGCCCTCGCCGATGCTGGCCGTCTGCAGGATCAGCTGGCAGGCCTCGGGGATGGTCATGAAGTAACGGGAGATCTCCGGATGCGTCACGGTGACCGGACCACCTTCGCGGATCTGCCGGCGGAACAGCGGCACCACCGAGCCGGCCGAATCCAGCACGTTGCCGAAGCGCACCGTCATGAAGCGGGTGTCGGCATGCGCGTCGAGGTTCTGGCAATAGATCTCGGCCACGCGCTTGCAGGCGCCCATCACGCTGGTGGGATTCACCGCCTTGTCGGTGGAGATCAGCACGAAGCATGACACCCCGACTGCGCAGGCGGCATCGGCCACCGTGCGGGTGCCCAGCACGTTGTTGCAGAACGCAGCGCGCAACTGCCCCTGCAGCATCGGCACGTGCTTGTAGGCCGCGGCATGGAACACCACCTCGGGTTTCGTTTCGGCAAACACCTTGCGCATCGCCGCCTGATCGCAGCAATTGGCCAGGACGCCGTCGAGGATCAGTTCGGGGAAGTTGCTGCGCAGCTCCTGCGTGATCCGGTACAGGTTGTACTCGCTCAACTCCACCACGGTCAGCGCCTGCGCACCCAGCCGCGCCACCTGCCTGCACAGTTCCGAGCCGATCGAACCGCCACCGCCGGTGACCAGTACGCGTCGCCCGCTCAGGGTGTTGCGGATCGCGGTCCAGTCCAGCTCGACCGTGTCGCGGCCCAGCAGATCCTCGATCGCCACTTCCTTGATCTGGTTCAACTGTGCGCGGCCCGCCACGATGTCCTCGATGCGCGGCACCGTGCGGTAGGGCAGATCGGTGCTGTCGCACAAGGCCACCACGCGCCGCATCTCGGCCGTCGTGGCACCGGGCATGGCGATCAGCAGCATGTCCGCCGCCGCGCTGCGCACCAGTTCCGGCAGCTGGTCGAGCTGCCCCAACACCGGGCGACCGTTGATGCTGGCGCCCCGCAGGCTGGGCGTGTCGTCGACGAAACCGACCACCGCGTAGCGGTTGTCGCGGCGCAGATCGCGCGACAGCACTTCGCCGGCGCGATCGGCGCCCACGATCAGCACCCGCTTCGCGTCGCTCCCCTTGAACAGATCGGTGCGACTGTCCTTCCAGTAGCGATAGGCCAACCGCGGACCGCCCAGCAATACGGCGAGCAGGCCGGGGTACAGCACCAACACCGAACGCGGCACCCCCAGCAGGCGGTTGTAGAAAAACAGGCACAGCCCGATGGCCAGCGCGCCGATGGCCACGGCGCGCACGATGTTCCACAGATCCGGCAAGCTGGCGAAACGCCAGACGCTCTTGTACAGCCCCGTCCAGCGGAAGATCAGGCCCTGCACCAGCAGCACCAGCGGAAACTCGAGCAGCTGGAAGCTGAACACCTCGTCCGGGCGCAGCGTGTAGCGCAACCACTTGGCGATCCACCACGCCAGCGCCGCCATCAGCAAGTCGTGAAAGACGACTGCCACGCGCGGATGAATGAAGCCGACAAGCTTACGCAGTGACATGGAGGTCCTTGCTCGGATGGCGTCGCACCAGGCGACTTTTCAGGTACAACCAGATGAGCGCCGCGCCCGCATAAACGCCTATGGTAATGGCGGGCGCGGCGTGCAGATGACTGCCGGCCAACCAGGCCAGCGGCGCCGCCACCAGCAGGTTCCAGCCGAGGTAGGCCGCGTCCGCCAGGGAGTGACTGCCGGCACGACGTGCCAGCCACTGGTAGAGGTGTTCGCGATGCGCACTGTACCAGCGGCGCCCACGCCATATCCGTGTCAGCAAGGTGAGGCCGGCATCCGCCACGAACGCCGAGGAAAGGATCAACGCCGGCCACAGCCACGCCGGGTCCACCCGCCACAGCATCACGCTGAAGGCAAACACCAGCAGGCCGATGCTGCCGCTACCCACGTCGCCCAGGAAAATCCGCGCCGGCGGCCAGTTGAAGCATCCGAACGCCAGCGCCGATGCCGCCAGGCAAGCGGCGGCAAGCGCCAGCGCGGGCTGGTCCGCGGCCGATGCCAGGACCGCCAGGCCACTGCCCACGAAAACCGCCTGCTGCGCCAGCAAGCCGTCGATGCCATCCATGAAGTTGTGCAGGTTGATGCTCCACGCCCCGCCGACCACCAGCAGCGGCAGCCACCACCAGGCGACCGACCATGCCTGCAGGCCGCTGCACAGCAAGGCGCAGGCCAGCAACTGCACGGCCAGCCGCGGCCAGGCCGGAAGCGGACGATGATCGTCCCACCAGCCCGCCAGCGCGACCAGCAGCAGGGCCAGGCACGAAAGGCCGAGCAATCCGGGCGTCGGAAACGTCGCGCGCAGGCTCCATGTCACGCCGGGCAGGCATACCAGCATGGCGACGACGATGCCGATGCCGCCGCCGCGTGGGGTCGGCAGATGGTGCGAACGACGTTGTCCAGGCAGGTCGAGCATGCCTCGCCGATGTGCGTAGCCGATCGCGCCGCGAACCAGTAGCGCGGTGATCAGAAAGGCCGCCAGCAACCATCCGATGGTCATCAGCATCGTCATGTCACTCGCCGGCCACTCCGTGGATCGGCCGGATCGTGCTCCAGCTCTTGCAGCTGGGACATTGCCAGTGGTGTGCCTTGGCGCCGAATCCGCAGCGGTTGCAGCGGTACATCGCCTGCCCTTCGAGCAGCTTGCGGGTGAGGTCGCGCAGGATCAGGAAATTCTCCCTCGCCTCGCCCTCGATCTTGTCCATCGTGGCATCGAGCAGCGTCATCAGACCGCGTACCGACGGCCGCTGGCGCAACTGCGCAGTGAGAAAGTCGACCGCCGCCCGTTCGCCGTCGCGCTGGCGATACAGGTTGGTCAGCGCCAGGATCGGCGAGACGCCGTGATAGCGCCCCATCATGTTGCGCAGGAAGGCCTCGGCACGGTCCATCTGCTGCGCGCGGGCATAGCTGTTGAGCAGCGGCGGAAGGATGTCGGGAGTAAAGGCACTGTCGGCCTTGATCGCCGCCTCGAGCGCATCGATGGCCTCGGCGTGCTGGCCGTCCTCGGCGTGCAGACGTCCGGTGATCATGAACGCACGCACGCACTCGGGCTGGCACTCGAACGCCTGATGCAGGTACTCCCGTGCCTCGGCGCGGGCGCCATGCTGGCGGGCGCGCTCGGCCAGCTCGCAGTAGAACTGGGCGATCATCGGCGTCTCGTCGTCACCGGTCATCACTTCCAGCCGCCGCGCGTGCTCGATCGCCTTGTGCCAGTCGCGCTCATGCTGGTAGATCGCGATCAGGTGGCGCAGCGCCGAAGGCGCGTGCGAGTTCATCGCAACCAGGTCGGCAAACAGGGCCTCGGCGCGATCCAGCAGGCCCGAGCGCATGTAATCCTCGCCGAGCTCCAGCAGGGCCACGGTCTTCATCGCCTCGGACAGACCCGGTCGCGAAACCAGATGCTGGTGCAGCCGTATCGCCCGATCCACCTCGCCGCGCCGCCGGAACAGGTTGCCCAGGGCGAGGTGCGTCTCCACCGTGTCACGGTTGTATTCGGCCAGCTTCAGGAAGACTTCGATGGCCTTGTCCTGCTCCTCGTTGAGCAGGTAGTTCAGGCCGCGGAAATAGTCCGACGACAGGGTGCTGACGTCGACGCCGGCCCGCCGCGCAACCACCAGGCGCGAAGCCCACCAACCCAGCACGAAGGCGACGGGGAGCAATGCGGCCAGCACATACAGGGGATTCATGGCTTGGTCGGCGGCTTCCTGTCCGCGCCCGGAGTGTGTCGCGAACGCCGTGGCCGCACACCGATCCACGCGGTCACGCCGCCCAGCAACCAGCCCACCACCAGGGCGCCCAGCAGCGCGGCCCCCTTGGGCAACCGCAGTTGGGCAAAGCCGAAGTCGTAACCGACCATTTCCGCATTCAGCGCACCCAGCACGATGCCGGCGGCGACGAAAACGGCCAGGATGATGAGGGCAAGCAATCGCATGCTCGAACTTTACCCGATTGGCGCAGTCGGGCACAGGCGCTGCCGACGCCGGCCGTCGTGCAGGCAAAAAGAAGGCAGGATCGGCTCGCGCCGCCTGCCTCGCGTACTCCGGGCGATGGACTCAACCGGCATCCTTCTCCAGGTCGAGATTGACTCGCTCGCGCAATTCCTTGCCCGGCTTGAAATGGGGAACGTGCTTGCCCGGCAGGGCCACGGCTTCGCCAGTCTTTGGGTTGCGCCCCATCCGCGGCGGCCGGTAGTGCAACGCAAAGCTGCCGAAGCCGCGCACTTCGATGCGTTCGCCCTGGGCCAGTGCCAGGCTCATCTGTTCGATGACGCTCTTGACGGCCATCTCGACATCGGCAAACGCGAGATGGGTCTGGCGCCTGGCCAGCGCTTCGATCAATTCGGATTTGGTCATGGGCCCCAATGTCCGTGACGTGAAACGGCGGGGCGGCTGGTGCCGCCCCGCGTCGTGCCTGCAACGAAAGACTCAGTCGGCCTTGTTGAACTGTTCCTTCAACAACGCGCCGAGCTTGGTCGTGCCACTGGCGGCCGAAGAGTAGTCCACTGCGGCCTCGGGAGCGTCTTCCTCGTCCTTGGCGCGGATCGAGAGCGCCAGCTGGCGACCCTTGCGATCCATGCCGGTGAACTTGGCCTCCACCGCATCGCCCACCTTCAGGTGCTGGGTAGCATCGTCGATGCGCTCCTTGGCGATGTCGTTGGCGCGCAGATAACCCTCGACGCCCTCGCCCAGGTCGATCACCGCACCCTTGGCGTCGACTTCCTTGACGGTGCCGTTGACGATGCTGCCGCGCGGATTCGCCGCCATGAACTGGCCGAACGGATCCTGCTCCATCTGCTTGATGCCGAGGCTGATACGCTCGCGCTCCGGGTCGACTGCCAGCACCACGGCCTCGATCTCCTCGCCCTTCTTGAAGTCGCGCACGAGATCTTCGCCGGACACCTGCCAGGAGATGTCGGACAGGTGCACCAGGCCGTCGATGCCGCCTTCCAGGCCGATGAATACGCCGAAGTCGGTGATCGACTTGATCTGGCCGGAGACCTTGTCGCCCTTCTTGTGCATGGCAGCGAAGGCTTCCCACGGGTTCGAGCGGGTCTGCTTGATGCCCAGCGAGATGCGGCGACGCTCTTCATCCACGTCCAGCACGGTCACTTCGGTCTCGTCGCCGACCTGTACCACCTTGGCCGGATTGACGTTCTTGTTGGTCCAGTCCATCTCGGACACGTGCACCAGGCCTTCCACGCCCGGCTCGATCTCGACGAAGCAGCCGTAATCGGTGACGTTGGAGACCTTGCCGAAGATGCGGCTGCCGACCGGGTAGCGACGCGAGATGTTCACCCACGGATCGTCGCCCAGCTGCTTCAGACCCAGCGAAACGCGGTTGCGTTCCTTGTCGTACTTCAGCACGCGAACGTCGAGCTCGTCGCCGACGTTGACCACCTCGGACGGATGGCGCACGCGCTTCCACGCCATGTCGGTGATGTGCAGCAGGCCGTCGATGCCGCCCAGGTCCACGAACGCGCCGTAATCGGTGAGGTTCTTCACCACGCCCTTGACGACGGCACCCTCGACCAGGCGCTCCAGCAGCTTCTCGCGCTCCTCGGAGAACTCGGTCTCGACGACGGCGCGGCGGCTGACCACCACGTTGTTGCGCTTGCGATCCAGCTTGATGATCTTGAACTCGAGTTCCTTGCCCTCGAGGTAGGTCGGCTCGCGCACCGGGCGCACGTCGACCAGCGAACCGGGCAGGAACGCGCGGACATCCTTGATGTCGACGGTGAAGCCACCCTTGACCTTGCCGGAAATCATGCCGACGATGGTCTCTTCCTTGTCGAACGCCTGCTCCAGGTCGTCCCACACCATCGAACGCTTGGCCTTCTCGCGCGACAGCTTGGTCTCGCCGAAACCGTCTTCCAGGGCTTCGAGGGCTACCTTCACCTCGTCGCCAACCTGCACCTCCAGCACACCTTCCTCGTTCTTGAACTGCTCGATCGGGACGATGCCTTCGCTCTTCAGGCCTGCATTGATCACGACGACGTCGTTGCGGATTTCCACGACGATGCCGGTGACAATGGCGCCGGGCTTCAGCTTGGAGATGGCCTGCTGGCTCTGTTCAAACAGTTCGGCAAAACTTTCAGTCATGTTGATTCCATAGTGGGAAAGGACCTTGGGTCCGCTGCGCCGGGTTGGTTGTTGCGCACGAACTTCCGGGTCCACCGGTTGGGGGTGTCTTCGCCGGCCCGGGCGGGCCGAAGTCGTCACCGTGGGTCAAAACCCCCTGCCGCGGCAGGGGCACAAAAGCCGCCGCGCAATCCTCTCAGGACTGCACGACGGCAAGTACTTTCGCAACCACCTCGTCGATAGGCATGCCGGTGGTGTCCACCAGCACCGCATCATCGGCGGGCCTGAGTGGCGCGACCGCACGCGATGCATCGCGGCTGTCACGTGCCTCAATCTCGCGTTGAAGGCCGGCAAGTGTAACGCTGAGCCCCTTTTCCTTCAACTGCTTATAGCGTCTTTTCGCCCGCTCCGCGGCGCTTGCGGTGAGGAAAACCTTGAACGCCGCATCCGGGAAGATCACCGTGCCCATGTCACGCCCGTCCGCGACCAGGCCGGGGGGCCGGCGAAAGCCCAGCTGCAAGGCGACCAGAGCCTGCCGGACACTGGGCATCGAGGCGATCGCCGAGGCGGCCGCTCCGGCGGTCTCCGTGCGCAGTTCATCGGTAGCGTCGTGTCCGTTGACCAGTACCCGGGTGCCGCCACCGGCCTCGCCGGAGCGGAACTGGATCTTCGTGCCTTGGGCACAACGGGCCATTGCGTCGGCATCGGACAGGTCCAGTCCGGCCATGCCCGCGGCGTAGCCCACCGCGCGATAGAGCGCCCCGGAATCCAGCAGGCGCCAACCCAGCCGCTCGGCCACCAAGGCGCTGACCGTACCTTTGCCCGACCCGGACGGCCCGTCGATGGTGAGCACGGGAACGACGGCGGCATGAGTCATCGAAAGCATCCAGGTGGCATGGGAGCGCGCAGTCTAGCGCGTTGACCCTCCCTCCCCCGCATGCTATCTACCCGTTTTCTGCTTGCCCGCCGTGACCTCCTGCCCCATGAACGATCTGCGTCGCGAGTTCGAGCAAGCCGCCAGGGATGTCAAGGGCCTGGCCAGACGCCCGGACAACGACACCCTGCTCAAACTCTACGCCCTGTACAAACAGGGTACCCAGGGCGACCTCAAGCAAAGCCAACCGGGCTTTTTCGATTTCGTGGGCACCGCCAAACACGAGGCATGGGCGCAATTGAACGGCGTCCCCGCCGAGGAGGCGATGCACCGCTACATCGCCCTGGTACGGCAACTCCTGGCCTGAGTTCGACGGTCCACTACCTCGTCCTCCCTCCCCGTGCTTGCTTTTGCTGGCCCGATCCCGGCACATTCATACGATCGTTTGAAGCCGTGTGGATCGCATGAACTACCCCAACCTGTTTGCCCCGCTGGATCTGGGTCACGTCACCCTGCCCAACCGCATCCTGATGGGCTCGATGCATACCGGGTTGGAGGATCGCGCCCGCGACTACGACAAGCTTGCCGCCTTTTTCGCCGAACGCGCCCGCGGCGGCGTGGGGCTGATGGTCACCGGCGGCATCTCGCCCAGCATCGAAGGCTGGCTGAAACCCTTCGGCGGTCGCCTCACGATGCCATGGCACAAGCCGCGCCACCGCAAGCTCACCACGGCCGTCCACGCCGAAGGCGGCCGCATCTGCATGCAGATCCTGCATGCAGGACGCTATGGCTATCACCCGCTGTCGGTGGCCCCGTCCCGCATCAAGTCGCCGATCACGCCCTTCACCCCGCGCGCGCTGTCGCCGCGCGGAGTCGAGCGCACCATCGAGGACTTCGTCCGCTGCGCGCAGCTGGCCCGGGAGGCGGGCTACGACGGTGTCGAGGTAATGGGATCGGAGGGTTACCTGATCAATGAATTCATCGCCGCGCGCACCAACCGACGCGACGATCCGTGGGGCGGCGATGCAGGTCGGCGCATGCGCTTCCCGGTCGAGATCGTGCGGCGTACGCGCAAGGCCGTCGGCCGCGACTTCATCATCATCTACCGACTGTCGATGCTCGACCTGGTCGAAGGCGGCCAGGACTGGAGCGAGATCGTCACCCTTGCCAAGGCCATCGAGGCGGCCGGCGCCAGCATCATCAACACCGGCATCGGCTGGCACGAAGCGCGCGTACCGACCATCGTCACCAGCGTGCCTCGCGCCGGGTTCGCCTGGGTGACGCAAAAGCTCAAGGGCGAGGTCACCGTTCCGCTGATTGCCACCAACCGCATCAACATGCCCGACGTGGCCGAGCGCATCCTGGCCAGCGGCGAAGCCGACATGGTCTCGATGGCGCGGCCGCTGCTGGCCGACCCTGCGTGGGTGAACAAGGCCAGGGCCGGTCGCAGCGAGCGCATCAACACCTGCATCGCCTGCAACCAGGCCTGCCTCGATCACGTATTCCAGAACAAGCGCGCCAGTTGCCTGGTCAATCCGCGCGCCTGCCACGAGACGGAGCTGAGGGTAGAGCCGGTCAGCGTGCCCAAGCGCATCGCGGTGATCGGTGCCGGCCCCGCCGGCATGGCCTGCGCCAGCACGCTGGGCGAGCGCGGCCATCATGTGACCCTGATCGACCGCGCCGACGAGATCGGCGGCCAGTTCAACCTCGCCAAGCAGATCCCGGGCAAGGAGGAGTTCCATGAGACCTTGCGCTACTTCAGCCACCAACTGCGCGACAACGGGGTCGAGGTGCGGCTGGGCGAAACCGCCGACGTGGCCACGCTGCGCAGCCGCGGCTACGACGAGGTGGTAGTCGCCACCGGGGTCACGCCGCGCCGGGTGAATTTTCCCGGCAGCGACGACCCGCGCGTGCTCGGTTACCTCGACGTGCTGCGGCAGCATCGACCGGTGGGCGCGAAGGTGGCCATCATCGGTGCAGGGGGCATCGGTTTCGACGTGGCGGAGTTCCTGGTCGAACCACCGCCCTCACCCACTACCGACATCGCCCGCTGGACGCGCGAATGGGGCGTGGACATGGCGCTGTGCTCGCGCAGCGGACTGCTGGGTGCGCAACCGGAGGCGCCGGTGCGGCAAGTCTGGCTGCTCCAGCGCAGCGAGGGACGGCTCGGCGCCCGGCTCAACAAGACCACCGGCTGGGTCCATCGCGCCACCCTGAAGGCGAAGCAGGTGACCATGCTGGGCCAGGTCGGCTACGAGCGCTTCGACGACCGGGGCTTGCACATCACACTCGACGGCCAGCCGCAGATCCTGCCGGTCGACAACGTGGTCGTCTGCGCCGGCCAGGAGCCGGACCGACGACTGGCAGACGCCCTCATCGCCGCCGGCATGACCGTACATGTCATCGGCGGCGCCGACGTGGCGGCCGAGCTCGATGCCAAACGCGCCATCGCGCAGGGCACGGCCCTGGCGGCGAGGCTCTGAGCTGGCTGCGGCGACGTCAGCATGGCGCGCCACAAAAGAAAGCGCCCCGCAAAGTGCGACGCATCAACATGGGTTCAGGGGGGGAGTTGAACCGGATGTCGTATTTAGCGTCGCTGCGGGGCGAGGGCCACCGCCACTGGGGGAGGGGATAGTGGGGTGACGCGGGCATTTTATGATCGACTGATTAAAGTATCTAATATATATTCAGGGTAATTTTTATTCGATTTGACTATATGTTTGATCTCCGCCAGTTGCGCTATTTCGTGGCGGTCGCCGAGGAACTGAGCTTCACTCGGGCCGCCCTGCGCCTGCATCTGTCGCAGCCACCCCTGTCGCAACAGATCAAGTCGCTGGAACAGGATCTTGGCGTGCGCCTGCTGGAACGCAGCAAGCGCCACGTCTCCCTGACCGAGCCCGGCCGGATATTCCTGGAACAGGCCAGGCAGATACTGGCCAAGGCGGACGAAGCACGCAGCCAGGTCGTCGCGGTAGCGGCCGGCCACAGCGGCCACCTGCGCCTGGCCTACACGGTGTCGGCATCGTTCCACCCGGCCCTGCCCCGGATTCTGCTGCGTTATGGGCAACTGGCACCCAAGGTGGGACTGAGTCTCAACGAGATGTACACCGAGCCGCAATTTGCCGCCCTGCTGGGCGGCGAGATCGACGCCGGCTTCGTTCGCGGCGAACCGGTGCACCTGCAGGATGCACGCGAGCTGCGGCTCAGCGTGATCGACCGTGAGCTGTTGTTGCTGGCCATGCCGGCGGGACATCGGTTGGCCGGTCGCAGCAGCGTGGGCCTCGCCGAAGTCGCCGACGACGCTTTCGTGTCGCAGCCACGGGCGCTGGCCGCGACGCTGTACGACCGCCTGGTCGCCCTGGCGCAACACGCGGGATTCCAGCCGTCCATCGTCCAGCACGCCCAGCAGATCAACGGGTTGCTGGCCCTGGTCGCTGCCGGATTGGGGCTGGCGCTGGTCCCGGCGAGCCTGCGTGCCGTGCGGTTGCCCGGGGTCGTTTATGTGCCGCTGGAAGACCCCGACGCTTTCCTGTTGCTGGCCGTGGCTTGCCGGGCGAATGACCCCTCGCCGGCGCTGCAGCAGTTCCTGGCCACCGTGACGGAAGTGGCCGTCGCACCAGGCTTGTGACGCGCCACGGGTCTCGCTATACTAGGAAGCTTGAGTTTTTCCATTTGGTGTCAGGAGCCGGCCGTGAAGGTGCTTAATTCTCTGAAGTCCGCCAAGGCGCGGCATCGCGACTGCAAGATCGTGCGCCGTCGTGGCAAGGTGTTCGTGATCTGCAAGAGCAACCCCCGTTTCAAGGCCCGCCAGCGCTGAGCCATCGCGCACGTGCCAGCAAAAAGGCCGCTCACGCGGCCTTTTTTTGTGCGTGTGTGAAGCATGACCACGGCTGCCGCCCGCCTCCATGCGGACATCCCTGCCCGACCATTCCCGCCCTGACCGGGCGGGACTCGCGGCCTGTCAGAGGTAACGGACGTCGATGATCTCGTAGTGCTTGACGCCGTTGGGAGCGGTGAACTCGAAGCTGTCTCCCGCACTCTTGCCGATCAGCGCGCGGGCGATCGGCGAGGAAACGGCGATCAGGTTCTGCTTGATGTCCGCCTCCAGGTCGCCGACGATCTGGTACGTCACCGCGGCGCCGCTGTCCTCATCCTCCAGGTCGACGGTCGCGCCGAAAACCACCCGCTTGCCCGCGTTGAGTCGGGATACGTCGATGACCTCGGCGGTCGACAGCAGGCCTTCGAGCTGCGCGATGCGCCCCTCGGTGAAGCTCTGCAGTTCGCGCGCCGCGTGGTATTCGGCGTTCTCCTTGAGATCGCCGTGCGCCCGCGCCTCCGCGATGGCCGCGATGATGCGCGGGCGCTCGGTGGACTTCAGTCGATCCAGCTCCGCGCGCAGGCGTTCGGAACCGGTTTTGGTGATGGGGGCACGACTCATGCGCTCAGCTCCTGATGCAGTTCCTGCAGACTGTGGACCTCGCCGGTGCCACGGAAATCCAGCGAGTGCACCAGCGCGCGGGCACCAGCCACCGTGGTCGAGTAGGTCACGCGATGCTGCAGCGCCTCGCGGCGGATCGAGAAGGAGTCGGCGATCGCCTGTTTCCCCTCGGTAGTGTTGACGATGTAGACGATTTCGCCGTTCTTGATCGCATCGACAATGTGCGGGCGGCCTTCCATCACCTTGTTGATCCGCTCGCACTGTACGCCATGCGCGGTCAGGTAACTGGCGGTGCCGGCGGTCGCCACCAGGCTGAAGCCCCGGGCGATGACTTCGGTGGCCACCGGCAGCAGCCGCTCCTTGTCAGCGTCGCGCACGGACAGGAACACCTTGCCCAGCGAGGGCGGCCTGATCCCCGCGGCCTCGTGACCGCGCGCGAATGCCGCGCCGAAACTGCGCCCGACGCCCATGACCTCACCGGTGGAGCGCATCTCCGGTCCCAGGATGGGGTCGACGTTCTGGAATTTCAGGAACGGGAAAATCGCCTCCTTCACCGAGTAGTACGACGGGATCACTTCCCGGGTCGCGCCCAGGCTGGCCAGGCTGCGGCCGCCCATCACCCTCGCGGCGATCTTCGCCAGCGGCACGCCGGTTGCCTTGGAGACGAAGGGCACGGTGCGCGACGCCCGCGGGTTGACCTCGAGGATGTAGACCGTGTCGCCCTGGATCGCGAACTGGGTATTCATCAGGCCGACGACCTTCAGCTCCCGTGCCATCGCGGTTACCTGGCGACGCAGCTCGTCCTGGATGGTCGCGCTCAGCGAATACGGAGGCAGCGAGCAGGACGAATCGCCCGAGTGCACGCCGGCCTCCTCGATGTGTTCCATGATGCCGCCGATCAGCACGTGACCCTCGGTGTCAGCGATCACGTCGACATCGACTTCCACGGCATGGTCGAGGAAGCGGTCCAGCAGCACCGGCGAATCATTCGACACTTTCACCGCATCGCGGATGTAGCGCGACAGGTCGGCGTCATCGTGCACCACTTCCATCGCGCGGCCACCGAGCACGTAGCTCGGGCGCACCACCAGCGGGTAGCCGATCTCGCGCGCCAGCGCCAGCGCCTCGTCGGCGTTGCGCGCGGTGCGGTTCGGCGGCTGCTTCAGGCCGATCTTCTCGATCATGTGCTGGAAGCGCTCGCGGTCCTCGGCCAGGTCGATCGAGTCCGGACTGGTGCCGATGATCGGCACGCCGGCTGCTTCCAGTGCGCGCGCCAGCTTCAGCGGGGTCTGCCCGCCGTACTGCACGATCACGCCCTTGGGTTTTTCGAGGTGGACGATTTCCAGCACGTCTTCCAGGGTCACCGGCTCGAAGTACAAGCGGTCGGACGTGTCGTAATCGGTCGACACCGTCTCCGGGTTGCAGTTGACCATGATGGTTTCATAGCCGTCCTCGCGCAGCGCGAGCGACGCATGCACGCAGCAATAGTCGAATTCGATGCCCTGGCCGATGCGGTTCGGACCACCGCCCAGCACGATGATCTTGTCGCGATCGGTGGGCAGCGCCTCGCACTCTTCCTCGTAGGTCGAGTACATGTAGGCGGTGCTGGTGGCGAACTCGGCCGCGCAGGAATCCACCCGCTTGTACACCGGGCGCACGCCCAGGGTGTGGCGCAGGTGGCGCACCGAGGCTTCGTCGGTGCCGAGCAGCTCGGCGATGCGTGCATCGGCGAAACCCAGCCGCTTGAGTTCGCGCAGGCGCGCGGCGTCGAGTGCGGTGACGCCCTGCCGGGTGATCTCCGCCTCGGCCAGCACGATGTCCTCGAACGCGGCGAGGAACCAGGGGTCGACCCGACTGAGGTCGAACACCTCATCCAGCGACAACCCGGCGCGGAACGCATCGGCCAGATGGAACACGCGATCGGGGCGGGGCTCGCGCAGTTCGCGCTTGAGCACCGCCAAGCCGTCGTCGGTTCCGATGTCCAGGCCGGTGGGGTTGAGACCGGTCTTGCCGGTTTCCAGCCCGCGCAAGGCCTTCTGCAGGGACTCGTGGAAGGTGCGCCCGATCGCCATCACCTCGCCGACCGACTTCATCTGCGTGGTCAGGCGCGCATCGGCCGCGGGAAACTTCTCGAAGGCAAAACGCGGAATCTTGGTGACCACGTAGTCGATCGACGGCTCGAACGACGCCGGGGTCAGGCCGCCGGTGATGTCGTTTTTCAATTCGTCCAGCGTGTAGCCCACCGCCAGTTTGGCGGCGACCTTGGCGATCGGGAAGCCGGTGGCTTTCGACGCCAGTGCGGAGGAGCGCGACACGCGCGGGTTCATCTCGATCACCACCACGCGACCGTCGTCGGGGTTGATGCCGAACTGCACGTTGGAGCCGCCGGTGTCCACGCCGATCTTGCGCAGCACCGCGATGGAGGCGTCGCGCAGGCGCTGGTACTCCTTGTCGGTGAGCGTCTGCGCCGGCGCCACGGTGATCGAGTCGCCGGTGTGCACGCCCATCGGGTCGAGGTTCTCGATGGCGCAGATGATGATGCAGTTGTCCGCGGTGTCGCGGACCACTTCCATCTCGAACTCCTTCCAGCCCAGCACGGATTCGTCGATCAGCACCTCGTGGGTGGGCGACATGTCGAGGCCGCGCTTGACGATGGTCTCGAACTCTTCCTTGTTGTAGGCGATGCCGCCGCCGGTGCCGCCCAGCGTGAAACTGGGCCGGATGATCACCGGGAAACCGAGCCGGGCCTGGATCTCCACCGCGTGCTCGAAGTTCTTGGCCACGTCCGACCTGGGGCTGTCCAGCCCGATCTCGGTCATCGCCTGCTTGAACAGCTCGCGGTCCTCGGCCATGCGGATGGCCTCGCGGCGGGCGCCGATCAACTCGACGTTGTATTTCTCCAGCACGCCGTGATCGGCCAGGTCCAACGCGCAATTGAGTCCGGTCTGGCCACCCATCGTCGGCAGCACCGCGTCCGGGCGTTCCTTGGCGATGATACGTTCCACCGTCTGCCAGTTGATCGGCTCGATGTACACCGCGTCGGCGGTGTCCGGGTCGGTCATGATGGTGGCGGGGTTGGAGTTGACCAGAATGACGCGGAAGCCTTCTTCCTTCAGTGCCTTGCAGGCCTGCGCACCCGAGTAGTCGAACTCGCAAGCCTGGCCGATCACGATCGGTCCGGCGCCGATGATCAGCACGCTCTTGATGTCGTTGCGCTTGGGCATCTCAGCGGGCCTCCTGCATCAGCTGGGCAAAACGTTGGAACAAATAGCCCACGTCGCGCGGGCCCGGACTGGCTTCGGGGTGGCCCTGGAAACAGAAAGCGGGGCGATCGGTCAGCGCGAAACCCTGCAGCGAACCGTCGAACAGCGAGCGGTGGGTCAGCCGCACATTCGCCGGCAGGCTGGCCGGATCGACCGCGAAACCGTGGTTCTGCGAAGTGATCAGCACGCGGCCGTCGTCCAGATCCTTCACCGGATGGTTGGCACCGTGGTGGCCATACTTCATCTTCAGCGTGCGTCCGCCCAGGGCCAGGCCCATCAGCTGATGGCCGAGGCAGATACCGAACAGCGGAATTTTTGCGTCGAGGAAGGCGCGCGTTGCCGCGATCGCGTAATCACACGCAGCCGGGTCGCCCGGGCCGTTGGAGAGGAATACGCCATCGGGCTGCATCGCCAGCACCTCCGCGGCGGGAGTCTGCGGCGGCACCACGGTGATGTCGCAACCCTGTTCGGCCAGCAGGCGCAAGATGTTGAGCTTGGTGCCGAAATCGTAGGCCACCACCTTGAACCGCATTGCCGGCTGGCTGAACGCCGTACGGTCGAGGTCGTAGCAGCCCTGGTTCCAGTGGTAGGACTTGCGGGTGCCCACGACCTTGGCCAGGTCCATGCCGGCAAGACCGTCGAAGCCACGCGCCTTGGCGAGGGCATCTTCCGCGTCGACCTGCGCGCCCGCCACGATGCACCCGGCCAGCGCACCCTTCTCGCGCAGGATGCGCGTCAGCCGGCGGGTGTCGATTCCGGCGATGGCCACCGTGCCGTGGTCGGCGAGGTACTCGGACAGGCTGCGCGTGCAACGCCAGTTGCTGGCTCGTCGCGGCATGTCGCGCACGATCAGGCCGGCGGCATGCACGGAGTTCGACTCCACGTCCTCTTCGTTGACGCCGGTGTTACCGACGTGCGGGTAGGTCAGCGTGACGATCTGGCGGGCATAGGAAGGATCGGTGAGGATCTCCTGATAGCCGGTCATGGCGGTGTTGAAAACCACTTCGCCGACGGTTTCACCGACGGCGCCGATGGCGTGGCCGTGAAAAACGCTGCCGTCTTCGAGGGCCAGCAGGGCAGGATGAGACATAGGGAGACCGCCTTTTTGATGCAGCAAAGTCCGCAAGCCGCAGTATTGCTGGCTTGTGGAGCTTGGAGGGGAAGCTTTCCGGGCGGGTCGCAATGATAGGCTGCGGCCGCGTTCCTGTCCACCTTGCGGCCCCATGAACCGGGCGATGCGCGATGCATCGCGAATGCCGCGCGGACGGTACACTAGACGCCATTTCAATGGAGCTGAACGTCCCATGGGTGCCGTCGTACTGCTGGATCCCGCGCGTCTCGATCGTCCGGATACCGTCGTCCAGCACGAGCCTTTCCCGTTCATGGTTGCCCACGGACAACTACCCGACGAGGTGCGGTCGGATCTCGATCGCGACTTTCCGCGTTACGCCAGCGCGGGGTTCTTCCCCTATGAGCCGGCGGACTGCGGCCCCAGCGTCAACACGCTGGTCGACAACCTGACCTCGCCTGCGTTCGCCCGCGCCATCGGGAAGCGCCTGGGCATCGAGAACCTGGATCAGTACCCCACCCTCGTCACGCTGTGCCGCATGCTCAACAGGCGTCACGGCACGATCCACACCGACAGCAAGTCGAAGGTTGCAACCGCCCTGCTCTACCTCAACGGGCAATGGCCGGACACCAGCGCCGGATGCCTGCGTTTCCTGCACAGCATGGATGACATCGACGCCATGGTGATGCCCGAACTGATTCCGTTGTACGGCGAGTTTGCGGTATTCAAGCGTTGCGACAATTCCTTCCACGGCCATCTGCCGTTCGAGGGCGAACGCCGGGTCATCCAGGTCGCCTGGCTCACCAGCGAGGAAGAGAAGCTGCGCAAGACTCGCCGCGGCAAGTTTTCGCGCGCGTTCAAGAAGATCTTCGGTGACCTGGACAGGAAGCTCGGCGCCGGTAGGGACCGCAACGCTTCGCACCGCGACTGATCCCGGGCAAGAGGCAGCCCCGGCCCACGCGACCGCCTCAGCGCAGCCCGGCGATCACGTCATCCAGATGCCACTCGCCGGGCGGTTGCCCCGCGAGCCAATGCGCTGCCCGCAGAGCCCCTCGCGCGAAGATCGAGCGGTCGGTGGCGCGATGGACCAGCTCGAGCCGTTCGCCGGGGCCGATCAGCATGGCCTGATGCTCGCCCACGATATCGCCGCCGCGCACCACGGCGAAGCCGATGCTGCCCTCGACCCGTTCACCGCTGCGGTCAAACACCGTCGGGGTCTCCAACGTGGTGTGGCGCGCGGCCGCCGCTGCCTGGCCGAGCGCCAATGCCGTGCCTGAGGGTGCGTCGCGCTTGCGGCCGTGGTGCGCCTCGACGATCTCCAGATCCCAGGTCGGCAGGGCCGACGCGGCTTCGCGCAACAGCCGCGTCAGCACCGCCACGCCCATGCTGAAGTTGGCGGCGCGCAGGATCGCGATCTTGCCCGCGGCATCGGCAAGGCGCGCCGCGAGGTGGTCGTCCACGCCGGTGGTACCGCTGACCAGGGCAATCCCGTGCGCCAGGCAATGGTCGAGTGCCTGCCGGAGCGCGGCGGAGCCACTGAAGTCGACGATGACGTCGATCGGCGGCGCCTGCGTCCATTCGTGGGTATAGCGAAGCGTGCTGCTTGCCGCACCGGGCACCGGCTGGCCGTCATCGACGGACCCTTGCCGCACCACCGCGTACACCAGTTCGGCATCGTCATCCGCACGCAGCAGATCGAGCAAGGCTCGGCCCATGCGGCCGGAGGCACCGTTCACGGCGAGTCGCAGGGGGCGTGTCATCGGGATCGCATTCCTCGGGATCTGGCGTACATCCTAACCGGGCGCCAGCTGCGCGGTCTGATCCGTAACCGATGACGATCCCGGGTGTTCGATGGATCACCCGCCGTCAGGCAGTCACTTTGGACCAGAATTTCTTCACGCCGTCGACCCAGCCCTTGGCGCGCGGCGTGTGCTTGTCGGCGTCGCTGCCGGTGAAAGTGGCCTCCAGCGATTCCAGCAACTCGCGCTGCTGGCGCGTCAGGCGCACCGGCGTTTCCACCACGACCCGGCAGATCAGGTCGCCGTGCCGGCTGCTGCGCACGGACTTGACGCCGCGGCCGCGCAGACGGAATTGCGCGCCGGTCTGGGTCTCCGGCGGAATGTTGATCGGGACTTCGCCTTCCAGCGTCGGCACCGGCAACTGGGCGCCCAGCGCGGCCTGCGAGAAGCGGATCGGCAACTCGCAATACAGGTCGCTGCCGTCGCGCTGGAAAATTGCATGTTCGCGCACGCGCACTTCCACGTAGAGGTCGCCGGCCGGCGCACCGGCCGGGCCGGCCTCGCCCTGCCCACTCAGGCGAATGCGGTCGCCGTTGTCGACGCCTTCGGGGATCTGCACGGACAAGGTGCGGGTCTCCTCGATGCGCCCCTCGCCATGACACTTGCGGCAGGGGTTCTCGATCGCCTGGCCGGTGCCGCCGCAATGCGGGCAGGCCTGCTGGATCGAGAAGATGCCGTTCTGCATGCGCACCTGGCCGTGGCCATGGCAGGTCGCGCACTTGGACACCTTGCCGTCGGCCGAGCCGCTGCCGTTGCAGTGATGGCAATTGACCTGGGTGGGGATCTCGATCTGCTTGCTGACGCCGAACACGGCCTCCTCGAGATCGAGCTCCATGATGTAGCGCAGGTCCGAACCGCGACGCGGTCGGCCACGGCCACCGCCGTTCCTGCCGAAGATGTCGCCGAAGATGTCACCGAAGATATCGCCCACGTCCCCGAAACCGGCGCCGCCGCGACCACCCATGCCGCCTTCGAACGCCGCGTGGCCGTGCTGGTCGTACAAGGCACGCTTGTGCTCGTCGGACAGCACTTCGTAGGCCTCCTTGGCCTCCTTGAACTTGTCCTGTGCCGTCGGATCGTCGGGGCAACGATCCGGGTGGTATTTCATCGCCAGCCGACGGAAGGATTTCTTCAGTTCGACTTCGGTGACGGTGCGTTCCACACCCAGCACTTCGTAATAATCACGCTTGCTCATTCATGCATCCACATGCTCGTCTGCCCCATGGCGTCATCCGCAAAACCGCCCGCGCCAGGAATGTTCCCGGCGCGGGCTGGCCATCGGGCCGTGCCGATGACGATGCCGCTTACTTCTTGTCGTCTTTCACTTCGGTGAATTCGGCATCGACCACGTCGTCCGGCTGCGCCGAGCCGCCGGGCGCGGACTGCGCGCCGGCATCGGCCGGGCCGCCCTGGGCCGCAGCGTAGAGCGCCTGCGCCACCTGCTCCAGCTTCTCGACCTTGGCCTCGATCGCAGCCTTGTCGTCACCGTCCTTGGCCTTCTCCAGATCCGACAGCGCGCCCTCGATCGTGGACAGCTGATCCGGCGGCACCTTGCCGCCATGTTCCTTCAGCGCACTGCGGGTGGCATGCACCAGCTGGTCGGCCTTGTTGCGGGTGGCGACCAACTCGTGGAACTTCTTGTCCTCTTCCTTGTTCGCCTCGGCGTCGGCGACCATGCGCTGGATCTCTTCCTCGGACAGGCCCGAGCCGGCCTTGATCTCGATCTTCTGTTCCTTGCCGGTCTTCTTGTCCTTGGCCGACACGTGCAGGATGCCGTTGGCGTCGATGTCGAAGGTGACCTCGATCTGCGGCATGCCGCGCGGCGCCGGCTCGATGCCCTGCAGGTCGAACTTGCCCAGCGACTTGTTCGCGCTGGCGCGCTCGCGCTCACCTTGCAGCACGTGCACGGTCACCGCGGTCTGGTTGTCGTCGGCGGTGGAGAAGGTCTGCGCGGCCTTGGTCGGCACGGTGGTGTTCTTCTCGATCAGCTTGGTCATCACGCCGCCCATCGTCTCGATGCCCAGCGACAGCGGGGTAACGTCCAGCAGCAGCACGTCCTTGACCGAACCGCCCAGCACGCCGCCCTGAATCGCCGCGCCCACGGCGACGGCCTCGTCCGGGTTGACGTCCTTGCGCGGCTCCTTGCCGAAGAAATCCTTCACCGCTTCCTGCACCTTGGGCATGCGGGTCTGGCCGCCGACCAGGATCACGTCGTTGATGTCGGACACGCGCAGGCCGGCGTCATTGAGCGCCGTGCGGCACGGCTCGATGGTGCGCTTGACCAGATCCTCGACCAGCGCTTCCAGCTTGGCACGGGTCAGCTTGATGTTGAGGTGCTTCGGACCGGAGGCGTCGGCCGTCACGTACGGCAGGTTCACGTCGGTCTGATGGTTGGAGGACAGCTCGATCTTGGCGCGCTCGGCGGCGTCCTTCAGGCGCTGCAGCGCGAGCGGGTCCTTGCGCAGGTCGATGCCCTGCTCCTTCTGGAACTCCTCGACCAGGTAGTCGATGACGCGCATGTCGAAGTCTTCGCCACCGAGGAAGGTGTCGCCGTTGGTGGCCAGCACTTCGAACTGCTTTTCGCCATCGACTTCGGCGATCTCGATGATCGACACGTCGAAGGTGCCGCCGCCCAGGTCGTAGACCACGATCTTGCGGTCGCCACCCTTCTTGTCCAGGCCATAGGCCAGCGCGGCCGCGGTCGGCTCGTTGATGATGCGCTTCACTTCCAGGCCGGCGATCTTGCCGGCGTCCTTGGTCGCCTGGCGCTGGCTGTCGTTGAAGTAGGCAGGCACCGTGATCACCGCCTCGGTGATCGTCTCGCCGAGATAGTCCTCGGCGGTCTTCTTCATCTTCATCAGCACCTTGGCGGAGATTTCCTGCGGCGCCATCTTCTTGCCGTCGGAGGTCTCCACCCAGGCGTCGCCGTTGTCGTGCGCGACGATGCCGAACGGCACGATGTTGAGATCCTTCTGCACCTCGGCGTCGCTGAACTTGCGGCCGATCAGGCGCTTCACCGCGTAGAAGGTGTTCTTCGGGTTGGTCACGCTCTGACGCTTGGCCGAAGCACCCACCAGCACTTCGCCGTCCTTGGTGAAGGCGACGATGGACGGCGTGGTGCGATCGCCTTCCGAGTTCTCGATGACCTTGGTCGTGCTGCCGTCCATGACGGAGACGCAGGAATTCGTGGTGCCCAGGTCGATGCCGATGATCTTGCCCATGTTCATGCTCCGAATCTATTGGCGGCCCGCTGGCCGCGATGGTTTCCAGATGGGGTTTTGCCGCGGCGATTCAATGCCGGCGGCGGTGCGCAGCGTTCAGTCCTTGGCCACGGCGACCAGCGCCGGGCGCAGCAGTCGATCATTCAGCACGTAGCCTTTCTGCAGCACGCTGACCACGGTGCCCGGCGCCTGACCGGGGGCCGCGACCATGCTCACCGCGTGGTGGCGCTCGGGATCGAGCGGCTGGCCGATCGGATCGACCTGCGCCATGCCATGGTTACCGGCGACCTTGAGCAGCGCCTTCAGGGTGAGACCCAGGCCCTCGCGTATCGAGGCGACGTCGCCGCCCTCGGCTGCCAGGCCGCTCTCCAATCCGTCGTATACCGGCAGCAATTCGTTCAGCAGTTTCTCGTTGGCAAACCGTCGGGCCTGTTCCAGGTCCCGGTGCAGGCGCCGGCGCTGGTTCTCGATCTCCGCCTTCTCGCGCAATACCGTCTCCTGCAACTCGGCATTGATCGCCTCCAGTTCGGCCACGCGGGCCTGCAGCTTGGCAAACTGGTCGCCGTCGACGGCTGGTGCCGACCCTGGGTCCATGGCCTCGTCATGCGACTGGGTGTCGTTGTCGTGCATGCCTCACTCCCAACAAAAAGTTCGCGGCCGGCACCATGGCCCGCCATCCAATCAACCAGAAATCCCGCCTCCGTTGCCGGTTATAGGGTCACCGCGACCCGATTCAAGGCGTCGCTGAGCAATCCGGCCGTCGCCTGCACGACCGGGATCACCCGCTCGTAGGCCATGCGGGTGGGGCCGATCACACCCACCGCACCAAGCATGCGCCCCTGCGCGCCATAGCTGGCCGTCACCACGCTGCAACCATCCAGCGCGGCGAAACCCGATTCCTCGCCGATGAACAACCGCACCCCGGGCGCCTTGGCACAGACTTCCATCAACTGCAGCAGCTCGTTCTTCTGCTGGAACGCATCGAACAGGTCGCGCAGGCGCTGCAAGTCGGCCAGCTCGGCGCAGGCCATCAGGTTGGTCTGTCCGCTGACCAGCATGTCGGCATCGCTGGGCTGTGGCGCGAAGGAGGCAGTGGCCAGCTCCATCGTGCTGGCCAGCAGCCGGTTGAGTTCGCTGCCGGTCTCGCGGACCTCGGCCAGCAGGTGTGCGCGGATGTCGTCCACGCGCAATCCGGCGAATTGGCTGTTGAGATAATTGGCCGCCTGCTCCAGCTCGCTGGTCGCCAGTGGCCGGGCCAATTGCACGATGCGGTTCTGCACTTGGTTGTCGGTGAACACCAGGATCACCAGCACCCGCGCCTCGGGCAGGGCCACGAAGTCGATGTGGCGCAGCGGAAAGTCGGCCTGGCGCGGCACCGTCACCACGCCGGCAAAGCGGGTCATCGCCGAGAGCAGGGTCGATGCGTTGCCGAGCAGGTCGCGCGTGGTGGCCGGCCCCGGCGGCAGCTCGCTCTGCAGGCGCGCCAGCTCGGCGCGCGGCAAGGGCTGCAACTCGATCAGGCTGTCCACGAACAGACGCAGGCCGCGCGGCGTGGGCACGCGGCCGGACGAAGTGTGCGGCGATGCGACCAGGCCTGCGTCTTCCAGGTCGGCCATGATGTTGCGGATCGTCGCCGGACTGACGTCCAGCCCCGACGAGCGCGCCAGCGTACGCGACCCCACCGGCTCGCCGTCGACCAGATACTGGGAGATCAGCGCGCGCAGCAGACGCCGGGTGCGGGCATCGAGGTCATGGCCGTGTGGAAGGATCATGTCCGTAGCAATTCCTGAGACTCGACAGAAATAAGGTCTGCGCGCGCGGCTTGCAAGCGCATGCGGTGTCTTGTGCGTCCGGGCTACCGCTACAATTCTCCCATCCCAATGCCGAACTGCCCATGCTCACTTCGCTCTATGTCCGCCATTTTGCCGTCGTCGAGGCCGCCGAGGTGTCGTTCGGCCCCGGCCTGACCGTGGTCAGCGGCGAGACGGGCGCCGGCAAATCGCTGCTCGTCGACGCACTGATGCTGCTGACCGGCGCCCGCGCCGACAGCACGATGATCCGGGCCGGCAGCGACCGCGCCGAACTGGCCGCGGAGTTCGACCTGGCCGACCTGCCCGACGCGCAGGCATGGCTGCGCCGGGAAGAACTCGACGAGGACGGCAGTTGCCAGTTGCGGCGGGTGCTCCGCGCCGAGGGCAGCTCTCGCGCATGGATCAACGGGCGTCCCGCCAACACGCGCCAGCTTGGCGACCTGGCGGCCATGCTGATCGAAATCCACGGCCAGCACGAGCACCAGGCGCTGCTCTCGCGCCCTCATCAACTGGCCTTGCTCGACGCCTATGCGGGTCACGACGAATTGCTCGGAGAGGTACGCCGCCAATCGGAGCAGTGGCACGAGCTGGACCGTCGCCTGCACAAGCTCAGCGGCGGCGAGGACCGTGAACTTCGGCTGGAATTGCTGCGTCACGAGCTGGCGGAACTGGAGCAATGGGCACTGCCTCCCGCCGAGCTGGTCGAACTCGAGGCCAACCACAAGCGCCTGGCCAACGCCGATCGCCTGGCCGAAGGCAGCGCCGGCGTGGTGGAACTGCTCGATGGCGAAGGCGAGTTCGCCCTGCGCCGGGCCTTGGGTCGCGCGCACGCCGAACTGGGCAAGCTCGCCGCCATGGACGACCGGTTGGCACCCTGGCTGGAACTGCTCGACAACGCCGGGATCCAGTTGGGCGAAGCCGCCGATGGCCTGGGCCGCTATGCGCAGGATGTGGATCTCGACCCAGCCGGCTACACAGCGCTCGACCAGCATTTGAGCCACCTGCATGCGCTCTCCCGCCGCCACCGGCTCCCTCCTGAAGCCCTGCACGAAAAACTGCTGGCGCTGCGCGCCGAACATGCCGACCTCGAAGGTGCCGGCGACGCGCTGGAACAGTTGAGCGGTCAGCTCCAGCGCCTGCAGCAGGACTACGCCCGCACGGCGGACCTGCTGAGCCAATCACGCACGACTGCCGCGACCAGGCTCGGTGAGGAAGTCAGCGCATTGATGGGCGAGCTCGGCATGGCCGGCGGCATACTTCGCGTCGAGTTGGCGCCCACGCCCACCGACGAGCCCGATGCCCAGGGGCGGGAACGCTGCGAACTGCTGGTCAGCGCCAACCCCGGCCAGCCACCCCGGCCGCTGCGCAAGGTAGCGTCAGGTGGCGAGCTGGCCCGCATCAGCCTGGCCATCGAAGTGGCCACGCTGGGCAAGGACTCGATCGGCAGCATGATCTTCGATGAGGTCGACAGCGGCATCGGTGGCGCGGTCGCCGAAGTGGTCGGCCAGAAACTGCGTGCGCTGGGAAGCCGGCGCCAGGTGTTGTGCGTGACCCACCTGCCGCAAGTCGCCGCGCAGGGTCACGCCCACCTGCGGGTGAGCAAGCAGAGCGACGGCGACACCACCCGCACGCGTATCGAGCAACTCGACGCCGCAGGCCGGCGCGACGAACTGGCACGCATGCTCGGCGGCGTGGAGATCACCCGCGAAACGCGGGCCCATGCAAAGCAGATGCTGGATCGCGCTCAGACAGCCTGAAGGCGGCTGTCCTCAGACCGTCGTCGGCAACAGGCCGCGCTCGGTCGCCATGCGGTAAAGGTCCAGTTCCGATCCCGCACCGAGCTTGCCCATCAGGCTGGCGCGGTGGATGTACACGGTTTTCTGGCCGATGCCGAGATCGGCGGCCACCTGCTTGGGTGTGCGCCCGCCGGCCAGCAACAGGAACACTTCGCGCTCGCGGGCAGTCAGTCGGTTGACGGGGTCGAGCGCGTCATTGGGTCGCTCGGTACGCCGCTGGCGCAGGTCCGAACTCAGGAAACACTCGCCCTGCATCACGGCACGCAGACCGGCCACCAGTTCCTCCGGGGCCACGCCCTTGGTGACGAATCCACTCGCCCCCCGGCGCAGCGCTTCGGATACGTAGGGATCGCCGTCGTGCATGCTCAACACGACCACGCGGGTGGCCGCATGCACGCTGAGCAGGTGCTCAATCAGGGGCAACCCACTGCCATCAGGCAGCGACAGGTCCAGCGCCACCAGGTCGGGGCGCCAGTGGCTCACCGCTTCCACCGCATCGTCTCCGTTGCGGCACTCGGCAACCACTTCCAGATCCGGCTCCAGTTCGATCAGGCGCTTGAAGCCCTCTCGAACGATGGCATGGTCGTCGACCAGAACGATGCTGTGCATCGCCGTACTTTGACACAGGAAGGCGCGTCCGGAACAGCACACCGCGCGGATCGCACGGGTGTGCTGCCCCGCGCACGGCGCATGTACCATCGCCGGATGCGATTCAAACCCTCTCTCCTGCCCGATTCGGGGCCCGTCATCGGCGCAGGCTATCTGGCGCTGTGGGTGCTGCTCGGCGCCAACGCGCAACCCTACTGGATGCTGCCCTACGGCCTGCGTTTTGCCGCGCTCCTGCTGGTGCCGGTGCGCCACTGGGGCTGGTTGCTCGGCGCGGAGCTGCTCGCCTCCGCCGGCACCGGCTGGTGGCGGGGGATGCCGCCGGCTCCCACCACCCTGCTTGCGGACGTGCTGCCCGCCTTCCTGGTGATGATGGCCTGCATGTGGCTGCTGCGCCGGCTGCACCTGCACCCCAGCCTGCACAGCCCGCAGGACGTGACCCGGTTGCTGCTCTCGGTGGTGCTGGTAGTCACCGTCACGACGGCCGTGGATGCCGGCCTGCTCGTACTCACCAGCAACTCCGAAACCTCCGAACTGATGGTCCGCGTCATCGCCGAGGAACTGCTCAGCCACTACCTGGCCATCCTGCTGGTGGCACCGGTGCTGATCATGCTGCTGCACACGCGGCTCGAACGTGCTTCGGTGATGCGCCTGCTGATGGACGTGGTGCTGGTACTGGTGCCCTCCATGGCCATCCTGCTGGTGTTGTCCGAGCGTGCGGCGCCGCAGCCGCAGTTCGCCCGGGTGCTCTCGTTGGCGCCGGTACTGTTCTTTGCCTTCCGCCACGGCTGGCGCGGCGCCAGCCTCGCCATGCTGATCACCAGCCTGGGCATGACCCTGGTGGACGTGCACCTGGGCCACACACCTTCCACCGCTGCGGCCTACCTGTTCCTGGCCGTTGCTGGTACCGGGGCACTGATGCTCGGTTCAGCCACCGACGCGCTGAGGCGCAGCAGTGAGCGGGTGGCGGAACAGAACGTTTACCTCGGCGCGGTCAACCGCCGCCTGGACCATCTTGCCCACCAGCTGCGTGACGCCGCGCGCGGCAACCTGCAGGCGGATGAGAACCAGCGGCGGCACCTCGCGGCGGAGCTGCACGACGAACTGGGCCAGAACATCACCGCGATCCAGACCCACGTGAAGCTGGCCCAGGCCCGCCTGCACGAGGTCGGCCTGGACGACGTAAGCGCCTCGATCAACACGATCCTGGGCCACATGCGGCGCGCCCTGCATCGCCTGCTGGACGACCTGCGACCGGCGATCCTGGACGAGTTCGGCCTGCTGCGGGCGCTGGACGAGGGTCCGATCCGAGACCTGCTGACCAGCGCCGGCATGCGCTACCGCGTGGAACTGCACGGCGATCCGCGGCTGCTCGACGACGACACCCGCACGGCGATCTACCGGCTGGCCCAGGAAAGCGCCACCAATACGGTCAAGCACGCCTGTGCCAGCGAATTCCGGCTGCGGCTGCGCATCGGCGAACGCAACGGCATCGCCATCGCCCTGCTCGACCTCCGGGATGACGGCAGCGGCCTGCCCAACCGCCTGCCGCGCGGCGGACGGGGTCTGCAGGGCATGCGCGACCGGGTCACTTCGCTTGGGGGGCAGTTCCGCCTGCGCACCGACCATCCCGGCGTGCACCTGCGTATTCTGCTGCGCAGCAACAAGAGCAGCACCGAGCGCGGGCGCCCGAACTAGGAATTTTTCCGATATGCGTAACGTGAAGAGGCCGTTACGATGTTGTCATCGATGTGGGGGAACCGCCGTCGTGAGATGGCGGATCAGAGTCACCGTGGGGACGGTGGTTCTGAGAAAACGGCAGGATGCCGTTTCGCTGTTGCCAGGCCATGGACGCGCTCGCGAACCTCGCGATGCGCTGCCCGCCAGGCAAGGCATCAACCGCAGGCGGACAGGAGTCCCCCTGCGGTTTTTTTGTGCCCGAAAGGTCCCGCGGGCGGCGGCCTTCATTCCTTGCGGGTGCGTTGCTTCGGCCGCACGTAAAGCACCAGGCTGTGGTCCTCGATCACATAGCCGTGCTTGGCGGCGATCTCGTGCTGCAGGCGCTCGATCTCGTCGCTGATGAACTCGATCACCTTGCCGCTGTCCACATCAATCATGTGGTCGTGGTGCTTGCCGCGATCAAGTTCATAGACCGCCTGACCACCTTCGAAATTGTGCTTGACGATGATCCCTGCCGCCTCGAACTGGGTCAGCACCCGATACACGGTCGCCAGGCCGATATCCTCCTTCTGGGCGAGCAGGTGCTTGTACACGTCCTCGGCAGTCAGGTGGCGCTCGCTCTCCTCGTCGAACACCTGCAGGATGCGCATGCGCGGATGGGTCACCTTGAGACCGACCCGGCGCAGCTCTCTGGTTTCCTGTTCCATAGCCTCTCTCCGCACACGGCGTCCCCGAGCCGGTAGTGTATCATCCGACGACTTCACGACCCTGGACGCAACACGCATGCAAAAGCTGATCACCCTGCCGGTTGTCGCACTGCTGGCATTCGCCGTCGCCGGCTGCCACATCGCGTACACACCGGACGTGCAGCAAGGCAACCTGCTGGACGAAAAGATGGTGGATCAGCTGAAGCCGGGGATGACGAAGCACCAGGTCCTGGTGCTGCTCGGTACGCCGTCGGTGCGCACCCCATTCGACAACAGCCGCTGGGATTACGTGTCCACCCAGTCCCGCCGCGGCGGCAAGCCCAAGGTACGCACGTTCAAGCTGACCTTCAACAACGACACCCTGGTGCACACCGAAGGCGACTTCTTCGCCCGCGACCCGCAGCAGCTGATCAAGGAAAGCCGCAAGTACAACTCGGGCTACCCGGCCACCGAAACCGAGGGCGACAAGAGCAAGTCGCCCGACGACAAGAAGAACGATGGTGGCCTGGGTCAGGGAAACGACGGCAGCCACTGAGTCCGACGATCACTCCATCAGGTTTCAGCGCGAACGCCGGCGACGCGCCTCCATCGGATCAAGCACCAGCGGTCGACAGATCTCGATGCGGTCACCGTCACGCACGATCTGATCTGCAGCGGCCTTGCGCCCGAAGATGCCCAGCCGCGCGGGGGCCACGGCGCCCTCCGGCAACGACGGGATGATGCCGCTGGCCGCGATTGCCTCGGCCACGGTGCAACCGCCCGGGACTTGCGCGTGGCACCGCACCACCGCCGACTCGCCATCGGCGAAAACCACCTCGACGGCGATCGGCGACTCAGCCATGGAGACGCTCCGCCTCGCGGCAGAAGTCATCCACCATGCGCCCGGCCAGACCCTGGAAGCCGAGCCTCAAAGCGGCGCCGCCGAGCTTGCCCGCGTAATCGAAATCAAGTGCGAAAGCGACCTTGCTCCCGGCATCGCCCAGCGCGATGAAATCCCATACACCGTGCAGGCTGCGAAACGGCCCCTCGACCAGGTTCATCTCCAGACGCCGTGGCGGGTCGAGCACGTTGCGCGTGGTGAAGCTTTGGCGGAACCCGGCAAACTTGAGATCCAGCCTGGCCACCACCACGTCATCGCCGCGCTCCAGCACCTCGGCCCCCGCACACCAGGCAAAGCGCTTTGGGTATGCTTCCACATCGTTGACCAATTCGAACATCTGCGCCGGCGAATACTTCACCAGCGCGCTGCGACGTATTTCGATCACAACCACCTCTTGGGCTTGTGCATTCATCCATGAATGCGAAGATCAAGTGAGCGCCCTTCCTGGACGCACTTTCAACAAAAAGCGTCGCTCCCACAGGGCGACGGGCAATGCGGCCGCCCAGAGGCCCGAAGTTTAGCGGACATGGCCAAAAGCAAGGACAAGGACATCAAGGGCGGCGGCACGATCGCGCTGAACAAGCGCGCGCGCTTCGAGTACCACATCGACCAGCGCTTCGAGGCGGGCGTGGCCCTGCAGGGCTGGGAACTGAAAGCGTTGCGGGCCGGCCGCATCAACTTCGGCGACAGCTACGCGGTCGTGCTCAGGAACGAGGTCTTCCTGGTCGGTTGCTCGATCCCGCCGTTGATCAGCGCGTCCACGCACGTCATCGCCGACGATCGGCGCAGCCGCAAACTGCTGCTCCACCGCAAGGAGATCGACCAGCTGGTCGGCGCAGTCGAACGCAAGGGTTATACCCTGGTGCCCACCGCGATGTACTGGAAAGGCAACAAGGTCAAGGTCGAGATCGGCCTGGCCCGCGGCAAGCAGGAACACGACAAGCGCGAGACCGAGAAGCAGCGCGACTGGCAGATCGAGAAACAGCGCACCATGCGTTCGCACAACCGCGCCTGATCAACAAACCCCGCCTGGTGCCGCTACGCGGCGGGGTGTGCGCGCCTCAGGCGAACGGGTCATCCAGCACGATGGTGTCTTCCCGGTCCGCGCCGGTGGCCACCAGCGCCAGGCGGCAACCGGAAAGCTCCTCGACGGCACGCAGGTAGGCGCGCGCGGCGGGCGGCAGCTTGTTCCAGTCGCGGATGCCCGCGGTGGACTCCTCCCAGCCGGGAAACTCCAGGTAGACCGGCTTGCACTCGTCCCAGCCATCCGCATCCAGCGGCGCCAGTTCGCGGCGCTTGCCCCGGTATTCGTAGGCGATGCAGACCTTGATGGTGGGCAGGCCGTCGAGCACGTCGAGCTTGGTGATCGCCAGGCCATTGATGCCGTTGATCTGGGTGGCGCGCTTGAGTGCAACCAGGTCGATCCAGCCGCAGCGACGCGGACGACCAGTGCTGGCGCCGAATTCGTTGCCCTTCTTGCGCAGCAACTCGCCCATCTCGTCGTTGAGCTCGGTCGGGAACGGCCCGCTGCCGACGCGCGTCGCATAGGCCTTGCAGATGCCCAGCACGTAGTCGATGTCCTGCGCCCCCACACCGGTACCGGCCAGCGCGCCGCCGACGGTGGTGTTGCTGGAGGTGACGTAGGGATAGGTGCCGTGATCGATGTCGAGCAGCGCGCCCTGCGCGCCTTCGTACAGGATGTTGCCGCCTTCCTTGCGCACATCGTGCAGGATGGTGGCGACGTCGTCGACCAGCGGGCGGATGTATTCACCCCAGGCCAGCGCGTCCTTGAGTACCGCGTCGTAATCGACCGGCTCGGCCTTCAGCCACTGGGTGAGGATGAAGTTGTGGTAGTCGACGGCTGTCTTCAGCAGCGCCGGCAATTCGTGCGGGTACATCAGATCGGCGACGCGGATCGAACGGCGCGCGACCTTGTCCTCGTAGGCCGGGCCGATGCCGCGACCGGTGGTGCCGATGGCCTTGCCGCCCGCGGCGATCTCGCGGGCTTTGTCGACCGCGATGTGATACGGCATGATCAGCGGCGTCGCCGGGCTGATCTTGACGCGCGAACGCACCTCGACGCCATTGGCCTCCAGTTCGCTGATCTCGTTGATCAGCGCTTCGGGCGACAGCACCACGCCGTTGCCGATCAGGCACAGCGCGTCTTCGCGCAGGATGCCCGAGGGGATCAGGTGCAGCACGGTCTTCTTGCCCTTGATCACCAGCGTGTGGCCGGCGTTGTGGCCTCCCTGGAAACGCGCCACCGCGCTGACCTGCTCGGTCAACAGGTCGACGATCTTGCCCTTGCCCTCGTCGCCCCACTGCGCACCCAGGATTACGACTGACTTGCCCATGTGAACTCTCGTCTCGTTGTTTGCCGCCCCGCCAGGAGCGGCAAGGATGAACGCCCGTCGCTGGATCGATGCCGCCTACTTCCGCGGCGCGGGGTCGTCGAAGTAGTGCAGGAACGGCGAGTCGGGCTTCAGGATGAGTACGCCGTTGCCGGTCTCCAGCGACGCACGATAGGCCGCCAGGCTGCGATAGAAGGCGTAGAACTCCGGATCCTTGCTGTAGGAGTCCGCGTAGATCCCGGCTGCCTTGGCGTCGCCTTCGCCCTTCACCTTGGCTGCATCGCGGTTGGCATCGGCTTCCAGCACCTGGGCCTGGCGATCCGCGTCGGCCTTGATCCGGGTAGCCGATTCCTGGCCGGTGTAGCGCAGTTCGTTGGCCAGTTGCAGACGTTCGGCGCGCATCCGCTTGTAGACCGACTCGCTGACCTCGTTGGGCAGGTCGATGCGCTTGATGCGCACGTCGACCACGGCAATGCCCAGGTTCTTCCGGGCCGACGCGTCGGTCTGCGCGCGCACGCGCTCGGTGATGTCCTTGCGCCCGCCGGAGATGAGGTCGGGCAAGGTACGCGCATTGAACTCGAAGCGCAGCGCATCCTTGACGATGGGAGTGAGCCGCTGGGCGGCCTGCAACTGGTCGCCGCCCGTGGCGCGGTAGTAGGCCGCGTTGTCGGCAATGCGCCACTTGACGTAGAAGTCGACGTTGACGCTCTTCTTCTCGGAGGTGAAGTAGCGCTCGGGTGGTGCCTCCAGCGACAGGATGCGCTTGTCGAAATGGATCACCTGCTGCAGCACCGGCAGCTTGAAATGCAGGCCGGGCTGGTAGTCCGTGTGAACGATGCGGCCGAACTGCAGGACCAGCGCGCTGTGGCCTTCCCGCACCACGAACACGCCGCTCAGGCCGAGCAGGATCACCACGACGGCGACGAATGCTGCGACGATCCGGTTCATGGCTGTGCTCCCTTGTCGCTGGCGCTGCCCGGCGCGGGGACGATCGCGCCGACCTGGGTCGTCCCTGCCGCAGGCGCGGAGCCCGGCGTCGAAGGCAGGTTGATGATGTTGCGACCGCTGGCGTCGTCGACGATCTTGGTGTTGTGCGCCATCACTTCTTCCATGGTCTCCAGCCACAGCCGCTTGCGGGTGACTTCGGGTGCCGCCTTGTATTGCGCGAGCAACAGGTTGAAGCGATCGGTGTCGCCTTGGGCGCGGGCGATGCGTTCGGCCTTGTAACCGGCAGCTTCGGCGGCAATGCGGGCCGCTTCGCCGCGTGCCACCGGCACCACCTTGCTGGCGTAGGCCAAGGCGGAGTTCTCGATGCTCTGCTTGTCTTCCCGGGCATTGTTGACGTCGTCGAACGCGTCCTTCACCTCATCGGGGGGCGCCACGTTCTGGAAGCTCACCTCGGTTACCCGCAGGCCTGAGTCGTAGCCGTCCAGGGTTTGCTGCAAGGCCTGCTGCGCCTGGGCGACCAGGTTGGCACCGGCGGCCGAGAGGACCTGGTCCATGTCGCTGCCGCCGATCACGCCACGCACGGCCGCTTCGGCGGCGGCACTGATGGTGCCGTCGGGATCGGTCAGCGAAAACAGATATTTGCGCGAATCATCCACCTGGTACTGCACGGTGAAGTCGATCGTGATGATGTTCTCGTCGCGGGTCAGCATGGCCACCTTGTCGGTGACCGAGCGGATACGGGTGGCCTCGACCTTGGTGACCGATTCGATCGGCTGCGGAAGCTTCAGGTGGAAGCCGGGCGGCAAGGTGCGCGAGTACTGGCCGAAGCGCAGCACCACGCCCTGCTCGCGTGCGCCGATGATCGTGTAGCTGCTGAACAGCAGGCCCACCACGATCAGCACCAGCACGCCGGTGAGAAGGCCGCCGGAGCCTTGGCCAAACTTCCCGCCGCGGTTCTTCAGCTTGGCCAGCAGGTCGTCCAGCGGCGACTTGCCGGGACGCTTGCGGTTCCACGGATCGCTCTGCCCGTTCTTTCCGGGTTCATTCCACGCCACGAGTCAGTCTCCTTGAAGCCGTCGGGAGGCCGGCAACGACGGCCGGAACATGCCTTTCTTCCACCTCGCACAAGGCGAGGCGACCACTGGACCATCCATGTCGCCATGGCCCGCGCAAACCCTGTGCATTCTAGCAGAGGCTAGCCGAAACCGTCCGGGCGCGGCCAATCAACCGGCTGCACTCAACAGTTCCCGCAACAGCATCGCCTCGGCGCCCTCACCGCCGCTGAGCGGCGCGATCACGCTGCGCGGCGCGTCGATGCGCAGCTGCCAGCCGTGCTCGTCCACCTGCTCGGCGCTGATCGCCCCGGCTGCCTTCAGGCGCGCATGCAGCCGCCCGGCGGACAAGGGCAGGTGCAGCGGCGACTGCACGCGGTCGCCGCCAAGCAATTCGCCCAGCGCCACGCGCAGCAGGTCGACTCCGGCGCCGGTGGCGGCGGACAGCCATACCCGTACCGGCCTGCCGGTGGCGTCTCGCTCGATCCGCGGTTCCGCACCGGCCAGGTCGATCTTGTTCATCACCTGCAACTGCGGGACCTCGCCTGCGCCGATGTCGTCCAGCACGGTATCGACCACCCGATGCAGGCGTGCGCGCTCCTCATCGGCGGCATCGCCCACATGCAGCAGCAGGTCGGCATCGCGGGCCTCGGTCAGGGTCGCGCGGAACGCTGCGACCAGGTCATGCGGCAGTTCGCGGATGAAGCCCACGGTGTCGGCGATCACGGCCGGGCCGCAGGCGAGATCCTCGATCTTGCGCACGGTGGGGTCGAGCGTGGCGAACAACTGGTCCGCCGCGTAGACCGAGCCGCGGGTCAAGGCGTTGAACAAGGTGGATTTGCCGGCATTGGTGTAACCGACCAGGGCGACCCGCGGCACGGTGTTACGCAAACGCGAACGGCGTTGCTGACCGCGCTGGGTCTGCACCTTTTCCAGCCGCTTGGTGAGCATCTTCACCCGCACTGCCAGCAGGCGACGGTCGGTTTCGAGCTGGGTTTCGCCGGGACCGCGATTGCCGATGGCGCCGCCGCGCTGGGCGTCCAGATGGGTCCAGCCGCGCACCAGCCGCGTGGCCAGGTGCTTGAGCTGGGCCAGCTCCACTTCCAGCTTGCCTTCGTGGGAACGCGCGCGCTGGGCGAAGATGTCCAGGATCAGGCCGGCACGGTCGACCACGCGCACGCCGAGATGTTTCTCCAGATTGCGCTCCTGCACGGGAGTCAGCAGGTGGTCGACCAGCACCAGATCCGCTTCCACTGCCCGGGCCGCCTCGGCGACCTCGTCGGCCTTGCCGCTGCCGATGTAGTAGCGTGGGTTGGCGTCGTCGACGCGCGCGCCGATGGTTGCCAGCACCTCGGCACCGGCCGACCTGGCCAGTTCGGCGAATTCCTCCGCGCGGCGCGCGGCATCGCCTTCGCCACGCGAATGCGGAAGCACCAGGACGGCGCGGTCGCCTCTCTTTTGCCGGTCAAACACGGTTGGGCAGAATCCTGCGGGGACAATCCTCCTTCATGTGGATCGCCGCCCGCTCAATCAAGTACCCGCTTCGACGGTCGCCGAAGTGTCGGCCTGGTGATCGTGGCCCTCATGACCGTTGCCGATGCGCACGTTGCGGCTCGGCACCACGGTGGAAATGGCGTGCTTGTACACCATCTGGCTGACCTGATTGCGCAACAGCACCACGAACTGGTCGAACGACTCGACCGTGCCCTGCAGCTTGATGCCATTGACCAGATAGATGGCCACGGGCACGCGCTCGCGCCGCAATGCATTGAGAAACGGATCCTGCAACGACTGCCCCTTGGACATTTCTTGTTCTCCCCTTGCCACGACCAGACCGGAGAAAAGACGCCACTGGCGCCCCGGCCCAACATGACCGGATGTTAACTGCTTTCAAATGCTTGATGAAAGAAGATTTTTGCACCGCGAGGGTGGACTGGGTCACGCCGACGGCACGAGGCCGGCCGAACCGGCGACAAACAGTGTCACTGCCGCGCCAACCCGCTCACCCAGGCCGGCCCGGTCCGGATCGAAGATCCGCGTACCGGCGTCACTGCGCAGCCAGGTGATCTGGCGCTTGGCCAACTGGCGGGTGGCGAAGACGGCGCGATCGCGGAACGTGGCCGCGTCGGTCTGGCCGTCCAGGTATTCCCACGCCTGCCGGTAGCCGACCGCACGGATCGCCGGCAAGTCGGCATGAAGGTCGCCACGTGCTCGCAGCGCACGGACTTCGTCGAGGAAGCCCTCGGCCAGCATCGCGTCGAGACGCCGGGCGATACGTTCGTGCAGCACCCGTCGATCGGCCGGCAGCAGTGCCAGCTTCAGCACGCGCCAGGGGAAGTGCGCCGCTGCACCACGCTGCAGCTCGGACAGTGGCCGGCCGGTCAATTCGATCACCTCCAGCGCACGCTGCAGGCGCTGGACGTCGTTGCAGTCGATCCGGGCAGCTGCAGTCGGGTCGAGGTTCACCAACCGTGCGTGCATGGCCGGCCAGCCGAGCCGCTGCGCTTCGGCAGCCAGCCGCGCGCGGGTCGCCGGGTCGGCTTCCGGCAAGTCGGACAGACCCTGCTGCAACGCGCGGAAATACAACCCGGTGCCGCCGACCAGCAGCGGCACCCCGCCCTGTGCGCTGATCCGTTCCATCACCGGCACCGCATCGGCGCGAAAATCCGCGGCCGAGTACGGCTGCGAAGGATCACGGATGTCGACCAGCGCATGGGGATAACGCGCCAGTGTCGCCGGGTCGGGCTTGGCCGTGCCGATATCCATGCCGCGATAGACCAACGCCGAATCGACGCTGACCAGATCGAGCGGGAAACGCTCGCTCAGCTCACACGCCAGTGCGGTCTTGCCCGAGGCGGTCGGACCCATCAGGAAGATGGCGAGGGGGCGGGTGTCGAGCGGCATCGCGACAGTTTAAGGGCTGCGGCAACGCAAGAGGCCCGCGCCAATGACGCGGGTCTCTCGTGGTCGACGGGCGGCTTACTTCGCCGACACGCCCATTTCCTTCAGCAGGTTGTCGGCGCGGTCGAGGTGGTGCATCACCCACGGCATGCAGCGCACGTCGACCTGGATCGAGCGGTTGAACTGCGGATTGAACAGCCAGTCGCCGCTGACCGATTCCCAGTTGCCGTCGAAGTTCTTCAGGTAGTTGTCGAGGCCGGCGACCATGCTGGAGTACTTCACCGCCACCCTCCGGGCGGCCTTGCGGGCGGTGTCGATGATGTTCAGCGTGTCCTCGTACACTTTGATCTGGGTCGGGTACGTCCAGTCGATCGAACTTTGCACCTCGTCGGCGAGACGGTAGCGGTTGGTGCGGCCGGCCTTGCCGCGGGCGTTGGCCAGTACCTGGTCGGTGACCGGCTCGAAGCCGACCGTGACGCGCAGGCGGAAGTCCGGATTGGCCGGCAGCTCCTCAGCCGGGCTGGCGGCCACGAAACCATCGTCGATCAGGTTGCGCCCGGCATTGCTGTTGCACTGGATCACCCCGAACGCCACGTGTTGATTGGACAGCACCAGGCCCTGCTCGCTGGCGAAGGCGCCGGTGGCGCCGCCGACCTTGACCACCGCTGAGCGGCGGCCGGGTCAGGTCGGCCATCGCGGCGGGATCGCTCCGGTAGCCGGCGGCCTTCCTCTGCTGGCCGATCGACGGCAGCTGCGACGGCATCCACATGCCCTCGTCCGCCTGCACCAGCGGATTGAACGACATCGCCACCGCGGTGGACCACGGCATCCTTTTCCATCGCATCGAACTGACCCTCCGCGCCGTCGCACAAACTTGCGTCATCGTCTGCCCAGGCTGCGCGGGCAAGATGCCGGCGCGGCAGCGGCCACCCGCGGCGACGATCTATAATTGCGGTTTCCCCGCCCGCATCGCGGGCCCACCGATGGATTCCCCATGCCGCAGACGATGAAAGCCCTGGTCAAGCGCAAGCCCGAACAGGGCATCTGGATGGAAGAGGTGCCGATGCCCGAGATCGGCCCCAACGAGGTGCTGATCAAGATCGAAAAGACCGCGATCTGCGGCACCGACCTGCACATCTACAAGTGGGACGAGTGGAGCCAGCGTGTCATCAAGCCCGGCCTCACCATCGGCCATGAATTCGTGGGCCGCATCGTCGAGATCGGCCCCGGCGTCACTGGCTACAAGATCGGCGACCGCGTCTCGGCCGAAGGCCACATCGTCTGCGGTCACTGCCGCAACTGCCGCGCCGGCCGCCAGCACCTGTGCCCGAACACGGTCGGCATCGGCGTGAACCGCAACGGCGCGTTCGCCGAATACATGGCCATGCCGGCCTCCAACCTGTGGCCGATCCCGGACCAGATCCCCTCGGAGCTTGCCGCCTTCTTCGACCCCTATGGCAACGCCGCGCACTGCGCGCTGGAATTCGACCTGATCGGCGAGGACGTGCTGATCACCGGCGCCGGCCCGATCGGCATCATCGCCGCCGGCATCGCCAAGCACGTGGGTGCGCGCAACGTCGTCGTCACCGACGTGAACGATTTTCGCCTGAAACTCGCCGCCGACATGGGTGCCACCCGCGTGGTGAACGTGGCCAACGCCTCGCTCAAGGACGCGATGAAGGATCTGCACATGGAAGGCTTCGACGTGGGCATGGAGATGAGCGGCAATCCGCGCGCCTTCAACGACATGCTCGACTGCATGTACCACGGCGGCAAGATCGCCCTGCTCGGCATCCAGCCCAAGGGCGCCGGCATCGACTGGGACAAGGTGATCTTCAAGGGCCTCACGCTGCAGGGCATCTACGGCCGCCGCATGTACGAGACCTGGTACAAGATGACCCAGATGGTGCTGACCGGTTTCCCGCTGCAGAAGGTGCTCACCCACCAGATCCACATCGACGACTTCCAGAAGGGCTTCGACCTGATGGACGCCGGCCAGTGCGGCAAGGTGGTCTGCTCCTGGAGCTGAACGAGCGCGGACGACGGTTGACGCCTGTCATCGCCGGTTTCACGGCACCTGCGTAAACTTTCTGCGGCCGGTAGCTGCCGGCTGCAGGAAGTACCCGGCGGGTGCCGCCGGTCCATGACGCCCACGGAAAGTCCGCATGAACGCTCTTCGCTCCATGGCAGGTGTCCGCCTGGCGGCGGCCCGCGACAAGGCCCGGCAGCTGTACCGCTCGCACCGCGCGCGCAAGTACGCGCTGATCGCCGCCATCGCACTGGTGGTATTCGGCCTGCTCGGCTTCCTCGCCGCGCCGCCGATCATCCGCGGCCAGATCGAGAAACGCGCCAGCGCGGCCTTGTCGCGGCCGGTGACGCTGGGTGCGGTGCACTTCAATCCCTACACCCTGCGCCTGCAGCTGGACCGGTTGCACATCGCCGACCGCGACGGCCGCGCGCCGTTCGTGGACATCGACGAGGCAGTGATCAACGCCTCATGGACCTCGCTGTTCCGCCGCGCGCCGGTGCTGGACGAGCTGCGCCTGCAGCATCCGCGGATCCATATCGTGCGCACCGCCGGCGGGCGCTTCAACTTCACCGACCTGCTGGAACGCTACGCCTCGAAACCCGCGGACCCGAAGGCACCGCCGGCGCGCTTCTCGCTGTCCAACATCGGCGTGCATGCGGGCGACATCCGGTTCGATGACCAGTTGGCCAAGACCAGCCATCATGTCGAGCAACTGGAGCTGGGCATCCCCTTCATCGCCAACCTGCCCAGCGACACCGACGTGTTCGTGCAGCCGCTGCTTTCGTTGCGCGTGGACGGCAGTCCGCTGCGCATCGACGGCCACACCAAGCCCTTCGCCGATACCCGCGAAGCGGTGGTGCACTTCCAGCTCGACCAGCTGGACCTGCCACGCTACCTGGCCTACGTTCCGATGCCACTGCCGGTGGCCGTGCCCAAGGGGCGGTTCAGCGGCAACCTGGACCTGCATTTCGTGCAGACCCGGCCAACGCCCCAACTCCAACTGACCGGCCAGCTGCAACTGGACGACTTCGCCCTCGCCAGCAATCGCGGCGAGCCGATCCTCGAACTCGGTCACGGCAGCGCCGAGCTGGTCGACGTGCAACCGCTGCTCTCGCGCTACCGCCTGGGCGCGTTGCAACTGGACCGGGCGCAGTTGCACTACACCCAGGGCACGGACGGTCACAGCAACTTCGACAGCCTGACCACCAGCTCCACGCCAGCCGCAGCCGCCACCGATGCGACGCCGACCGATCTGCGCATCGCCTCGCTGGCGCTGACGAACAGTGCCTTCCACCACACCGACGCCACCCAGCACAAGCTCGATCTCGATGATCTGCACGGCACGCTGCAGGGCCTGAGCCTGCAGCCTGCCCCCGCCGGCCGGATCGATCTGGCCGCCCGGCTCGGCGGCGGCACCCTGTCGGCCAAGGGCACGCTGGACCTGGCTGTCGGGCGGCTGGCAGCCAGACTGGGCATCAAGCAGGTGGACGTGGCCCCGTTGCAAGGCATGACGCCGCCCATGGCCGCGCAGGTAACCAAGGGCAAGCTCGACGCCGATGGCCAGTTGCAGCTCGACTGGGGCAAGGCCGTCAACGTGCACCTGACCGATGCGCACGCCACGGTAAGCGGCTTCACGCTTGAAGAGCCCTTGAAGGAACACGGCACGCCGCTGGCCTGGGGCAAGCTGCAGGTGGAACTGCGCCTGCTCGACCTGGCCAGCCGTCAGGTGCAATTGGGCACGGTCACCGTCAGCAAGCTCGACCTGAAGCTGCAACGCCAGCGCAACGGCGCCATCAGCCTGCTGGAACTGCTGGCACCACCGGCTGGCCGGAAAACGGCTGCCGTCGCGGCAGAGCACGACCTGCCCTGGCGCTGGAGCATCGCCCACTTCGGCCTCGATGACGGCGCGCTCGCCTTCACCGATCTCGCCGCCGGCACCTCGCCGGTCAGCCTGGAGCTGAAATCACTCAAGGGCGGCATCGACCAGCTGAGCGACAAGCTGAGCGAGGCCCGTCCCTTCCAGTTGCAGGGTGGCATCGGCCGGCGGGGCACCTTTGCCGCCACCGGCAAGCTGCGGCTTTCGCCGCTGGGAGCCGACCTGAAGCTGGACACCAGGCGGCTGGATATCGCCCGCTTCGAGCCGTACATCGGCGTGCCGCTGAACGTCACCATCAGCAGCGCCCAGCTCACCAGCAACGGCAAGCTGCATTACGACGGCCGAGGCGATACAGCCAGGCTGCGCTACCGGGGCAATGCCGCGCTGGAACGCGTGCGCGTGCAGGACAAGCTCACCGGTGACGACTTCCTGCGCTGGCACACGCTGAGTGCCGCGGACGTCGATGCCGAGATCGGCGAAGAGCCACCGCGCATGCATGTCGGCGCACTCGCGCTCGCCTCGTTCTACGCCCGCATGATCGTCAACGCGGACGGCAAATTGAACTTGGCCGACGTGGTTGCCTCGCCCGAAGCCGCACCGGTGTCGGTGACCCGCGCCGCCGGCACGCCGATCGTGCCGCAACCGAAGCCGGCGACGCCCGCGCCGGCTCCGGTGCCGAGCACCAGCGCGCCAGTCGCGGCTGTTGCGACACCGGCGGCGCCTCCGCCCGACATCCACATCGGCGGCATCACCCTGGTCAACGGCCAGCTCAACTACACCGACAACTTCATCAAGCCGAACTACACCGCCAACCTCACCAAGCTCACCGGCAGGATTGGCGCATTCGGCACCACCCCGGGCGATCCACCGGCCGCGCTGTCGGTGCAGGCGGCGCTGGATGACGATTCACCGGTGGACATCGACGGCAGCATCAATCCGCTGCAGCCGGTGGCCTTCCTGGACATCAAGGGCAAGGCCAACGAGGTCGAACTGACCCGCCTCGCCGCCTACTCCACCCGCTACACGGGCTATCCGATCACCGCCGGCAAGCTCAACGTGGACGTCCACTACATGCTGGACAACCGCAAGCTCAACGCGGACAACCACATCTTCATCACCCAGCTCACCTTCGGCGCGCGCAACGAGAGCCCGGGCATCAAGCACCTGCCGGTGAAGCTGGCGGTGGCCCTGCTCAAGGACACCCAGGGCAACATCGACGTGAACGTGCCGGTGTCCGGCTCGCTGGACGATCCGCAGTTCAGCCTGGGCGGACTGATCTGGCGCGCCATCGGCAACCTGATCGCCAAGGCCGCCACCGCCCCGTTCCGTCTGCTGGCCGGCGCCTTCGGCGGCAACCACGAGGAACTCGGCTATGTCGAGTTCGCGTCGGGCTCGGCCGTGCTCGACACGGAGGCGCAGGCGCGCCTGGGCAAGATCGTGACCCTGCTGCAACAGAAACCTTCGCTCAAGTTCGGCATCATCGGTCGGGTCGACCCAAGCAAGGACCAGGACGGCCTGCGCAAGGTCACGGTGGACAATCTGATGCGCCGCGAGAAAGCGCTGGATACCGAGGGCAAGGACGCCGACACCTCCGACGCCGCACTGGCTGCGGTCAGCGTCACCCCCGACGAGTACGGAAAGTACCTCCGTCGTGCCTACCGCCACGACGACCTCCCGGACAAGCCGCGCAACTTCCTCGGCCTGAAGAAATCGCTCGAACCCGACGAGATGCGCAGCCTGATGGAAACCAGCGTATCGGTGGATACCAAGGCCATGCGTGCGCTGGCCGAGCGCCGCGCCGCGGCAGTGCAAGCCTGGTTGAAGGGCAAGCTGGACGACGCGCGCGTGTCGCTGCAGGAACCGAAACTCGACGCACAGGGCATCGACGACAAGGGCAAGACCACGCGCGCGGACTTCAGCCTGACGCAATAGCACCGCACGGCCCGGCCCGTGCTTCCTTCCCAGCATCGCGCCAAGCGGTCAAAATAGGGCTTTGTCCACGGGCCGGAATCTCCATGAGCTACTCAGCCAAGGCGCGCTACGCCAGCGAACTCGACGCCATCCGCGAACAAGGCCTGTTCAAGGCCGAGCGCATCATCGTCTCGCCGCAGTCCGCCGAGATCGAGCTGGAAGGCGGCCGCAAGGTGCTGAACTTCTGCGCCAACAACTACCTCGGCCTGGCCGACCATCCGGCGGTGATCCAGGCCGCCAAGGACGCGCTGGACAGCCACGGCTTCGGCATGGCCAGCGTGCGCTTCATCTGCGGTACGCAGAACCTGCACAAGCAGCTGGAGGCGAAGATCGCCGCGTTCTTCGGCACCGAGGACACCATCCTCTACGCCGCCTGCTTCGACGCCAACGGCGGCCTGTTCGAGCCGCTGCTGGGCGAGGAAGACGCGGTGATCTCCGACGCGTTGAATCACGCCTCGATCATCGACGGCATCCGTCTGTGCAAGGCCAAGCGCTACCGCTACGCCAACAGCGACATGGCCGACCTGGAGAAGCAGTTGCAGGCGGCCGACGCCGCCGGCGCCCGCACCAAGCTGATCTCGACCGACGGTGCGTTCTCGATGGACGGCTTCATCGCCAAGCTCGACCAGATCACCGCGCTGGCGGAGAAATATGGTGCGATGGTGCATATCGACGAATGCCATTGCACCGGTTTCCTCGGCGACAGCGGCCGCGGCTCGGCCGAGGTCAACGGCGTGATGGACAAGATCGACATCTTCACCGGCACGCTGGGCAAAGCACTCGGCGGTGCACTGGGTGGCTTCACCACCGGGCGCGCCGAGATCATCGAGATGCTGCGCCAGCGCTCGCGCCCCTACCTGTTTTCCAACTCGCTGCCGCCGCATGTGGTGGCCGCCGCGATCAAGGTGTTCGACATGCTCGCCTCGGCAGGTGACCTGCGCGCGAAGGTGCAGGAGAACACGCACTACTTCCGCGAGCAGATGACCCGTGCGGGCTTCGACATCAAGCCGGGCATGCACCCGATCGTGCCGGTGATGATCTACGACGCACCGAAGGCGCAGGCGATGGCCACCGAGCTGCTGGAGGAAGGCATCTACGTCACCGGCTTCTTCTACCCGGTGGTACCGCAAGGCCAGGCGCGCATCCGCACCCAGATGAGCGCGGCGCATACCCGCGAGCATCTCGACCGGGCCATTGCCGCCTTCACCAAGGTGGGCCGGAAGCTGGGCGTGATCGGCGGCTGACGGCCACCTCGTTGCGTGGAATGGCGCTGCCCGCCGGCGTTTGACAGCAGAAGCGGAAGACAGCGCCTGCCTTGCGCTATCGGGCTCAAGCCTTGTGGGTGTCGAGTGCTTCGACTTCGTCCGTACTCAGCCGGCGCCACTGCCCTTTCGCCAGCTCGCCCAGCGCAAGCGGGCCGATCGCCACCCGGACCAGCCGCAATACGTCGAAACCCAGCGCGGCCAGCAGCCGACGGATATGCCGGTTGCGGCCTTCGTCCAGCACCACTTCCAGCCACGCGTTCTTCGCGCCTGCACGCAGCAACGTGGCGCGACGGGCCCGCAGGAGTTCGCCTGCATCCTCGACGCCCGCCAGCATCGCTTCCAGCACGGCGGCATCCGGCAAGCCCGCGACCTGGACGTGGTAGGTCTTCTCCAGGTGCGTTGCAGGATCGGTGATGCCCGCCGCCCAACGGGTGTCATTGCTCAGCAGCAGCAATCCTTCGCTGGCCTTGTCCAGTCGACCGACCGGACCCAGCCAGGGCAATCCGGCGGCGGCAAGCGCCGTGTAGACCGTCGCGCGGCCATGCTCGTCGGCCGCGCTGACCACGATGCCGCGCGGCTTGTTGAACGCGATATGGACGTGCCCGGCCTGGTGCACGGGTTTTCCATCGACGGCAACCTGCCCGCCCTCGATCGAGGTTGGATGCTGGGGATCGTGGACCACCCGGCCGTCAAGACTGACCCGCCCCGCACGGATCCACTGTTCCGCCTGGCTGCGCGAGCACATACCCAGCTTGGACAGCACCCGGGCAAGCCCGTACCGTGGCGATGGTGCCGACGCGGAGGCGCGTGCCGAATGGAAGGAGGATGAGCGAGACATCGCGCAAGCGTATAGGCCAAGGCCTCGGGGCAACAAGAATCGGCGCCACCACCCACAAAAAAAGCCCGGCCGGAGCCGGGCTTTTTTGTTTGCTACCGAGGTTCGATTATTGCTGAACCTGCAGCTCCGTGCGACGGTTCTGCGCACGGCCCGCATCGGTTTCGTTGTCGCCGATGGGGTTGCTCTCGCCGTGGCCGATCGGGCCTTCCAGACGGCTGGCATCAATGCCATGGCTGGTCAGGTAGTTGTAGACGATCGAAGCGCGACGCTCGGACAGCTTCTGGTTGTACGCGTCCGTGCCCTTCGAGTCGGTATAACCGGCCACGGTCACGTGCACCTGCGGGTAACGCTGCAAGGTGTCGACGGCCTGGTTCAGCACCGAGATCGAATCGGCGGTCGGCTCGGCGAGCGACTTGGAAATGTCGGTCTCACCCGCCTTCGGACGATCGAACTTGAAGTTCACGCCGCGCAGGTCGATCACGACCTTCTGCGCGCAGCCATCCGGGCCGACGATCGTGCCAGCCGCAGTGGCGGGGCACTTGTCCTCGCAGTCGTTCACGCCGTCCTGGTCGCTGTCCAGGGTGGAGCAGTCGGCCGGCGGAGGGGCAACCGGTGCCGCTACCGGCGCAGGAGCGGCGGCAGGCGTGCCGAAGCGAGCGACGACGCTGAAGCCGAGCAGCCAGTCACCGTAGCCATCCTTCTCCGGCTGGGACTTGTTGTCGAAGTCGTAACGGTAGGCCGCTTCCAGGCGGAAGTCGGTACTCGGACCCACGGCCTTGGACACACCGCCACCCAGCTCGGCGGCAGGTGACCAACCGCTATCCAGGTAGGAGTGGTGATGGCTGCCCATCACACCCGCCAGTGCGTACGGGCGCCAGGAATTCCAGTCACCGGCGTAGAAACGCGCCACCGCGCCCACCGAATTGCTGATCCACTGGCGATTGCTGTGGCCGGGGCCCGCCCCGATCACGGCATTGTCAATATGACGATTGGTGTGGTCGACAAAAAAGTCGAGCGACATGTTTGGCGAGAAGTAACGGCCGACGCCGAGGCCGAAATAGAACTGGCGGCTATTCGTATTGCGGTCGGTGTCGTTGTAGTAACCACCCACGGCCGGCGCGATATACCAACGGCCGTCATAGGTCGAGACGGCACTCTCGCTGCTCGAGGTATCAGCCGGTGCGGCCGAGTCCTGCGCTTGAACGGCACCTACGCCGCCCAGGGCGAGAGCGATCAGGAAATACAAGCCCTTACGTTTCATCAGGTGTCTCCTCGATTATTAAAATTTGAGTCCGTTCGACCCATACCCGAAAGTCGCACGTCAGAATCAAAGGCCTGGCGGCCCGCGCTTGACTTGTCTGTGACAAGCGGCACGCATTGTAGCAAAAACGTTAAGCAGCCAATCCTGTCGCACACGCTTTTGCAGCCATTCGGTGCAAAATCATTCAGGTAAGTGAGCGTACCGGACTGCCCCCTTCACCAAGCGGCCAGACTGCACAAACCTTCTCGCCGCCGGGCCTGGTTCATCTCCGGCCGGAAGGAATCTTCCATGTCGGCCGTGCCTACAATGTGAAGAGACCGAGGAACTGGTGCAGCGGCATGGCGTCCAGCCGGGCCGGATCGCGCGTGGCGTCCATGATTGCCTTGACCCGATGCGCCGGCAGTTGCTCGCGCATGGCCGCCTCGAACTTTTGCAGGAGTACCGGAATTCCCTCGGCCCGGCGCTTGCGGTGGCCGATCGGATAATCGATGGACACTTTCTCCGTACTGCTGCCGTCCTTGAAGAACACCTGCACGGAATTGCCGATATAGCGCTTGGCCGGATCGAAATAATCGCGGGTGAACTGCGTATTTTCCACCACGGTCATCTTGTCGCGCAGCGCGTCGATGCGCGGGTCGGCGGCGACATCATCGTTGTAGTCGCTGGCCACCAGGCGACCGAAGATCAGCGGTACGGCAACCATGTACTGGATGCAGTGATCGCGGTCGGCGTAGTTCGCCAGCGGACCGGTCTTGTCGATGATGCGGCAACCCGCTTCCTGCGTCTCGATGACGACCTTCTCGATCTGGTCGAGCTTGCCGGCCACCGCCCCATGCAGCTGCATGGCGCATTCCACTGCAGTCTGCGCGTGGAACTCGGCCGGATAGCTGATCTTGAACAGCACGTTCTCCATCACGTAGCTGCCGAACGGGCGCTCGAACTCGAACGGCTTGCCGCCGAACGCCACGTCGTAGAACCCCCAGGTCTTCGCCGACAGCGCCGACGGGTAACCGACCACGCCGCGATACACCGCATTGATCGCATGGGTCACCGCACGGCGGCACGCATCGCCGGCGGCCCAGCTCTTGCGCGGCCCGGTGTTCGGCGCGTGGCGGTAGGTGCGCAGCGCGCCGTTGTCGATCCAGCTGTGCGACACGGCGGTGGTGATCTGCTCCTTGTTGCCGCCGAGCATCGCGGTGGTCACCGCGGTGGAGGCCAGCCGCACCAGGATCACGTGGTCCTGGCCGACCCGGTTGAAGCTGTTCAGCAGCGCGTAGCAGCCCTGGATCTCGTGCGCCTTGATCGCGTAGCCGAGCGCGTCGCGCACGGTCAGCGGCTGGCCGCCCTCCCGCTCCGCCTTGCGGCCGAGGTAGTCGCCGACGGCCAGGATGCTGCCGAGGTTGTCCGACGGATGGCCCCACTCGGCTGCCAGCCAGGTGTCGTTGAAATCCAGCCAGCGGATCTGCGTGCCGATCGCGAACGCCGCCTGCACCGGATCCAGCTCATGGCTGGTGCCCGGCACGCGTGCGCCACCCGGCAGCGTGGCGCCCGGCACCAGCGGACCGAGGTGCTTCACGCACTCGGGGAACTTCATCGCCATCATGGCGGTGGCGAGCGAGTCCAGCAGCATGTAGCGCGCGGTGTCGTAGGCCTCCTTCGAATCGATCCGGTAATCGACTACGTAATCGGCGATGTCGATCAGCGGCTGGTCGGGATCGGGACGGACGGCGGAACGGATGTCATGCGCACTCATGGCGGGATCTCGTGGCGAGGGAAAATCGCCATTTTAGCTGACTGGCATCGAACGCGTTGCTTGACCGCGGAGCGCGCGCGCCGCGACAATCGCCGCCAGCCCAAGAGGGAGTAGTTCCCGCGGCAAGCCCTGTTTCCGCGGTGCGACGATCGTCAGCACGAGCGAGCAATCGCTCCGGTCGTCCGGCAGTCATCCTGCGAACAAGACTTTTGTGGCGGACATGGGCCGCGCGCGTCCATGGCTGCCGCATTGTTCGACGCGCATGGAACCCCCGATGACCCTCGTTGCTCCCGATTTTCTCTCCGGCCTGCTCACCATCATCCTGCTCGACCTCGTGCTGGCCGGCGACAACGCCATCGTCATTGCCATGGCCGCCAGCCGACTGCCGAAGCATCTGCAGAAGAAGGCGGTGTTCTGGGGCACGTTCGGCGCCGTGGCCGTGCGCTTCGCGCTTACCGCCATCGTGGTGTTCCTGCTCAAGCTGCCCGGCCTGATGCTTGCCGGTGGCCTGCTGTTGCTGCCGATTGCCTGGCAACTGCTGAACCACGGCGACGACGACGGCCCGGACATCAAGGTCGGCAAGACGTTCTGGGGCGCATTGCGCACGATCATCGTCGCCGATGCGCTGATGGGGCTGGACAACGTGCTGGCGATCGCGGGCGCCTCCAAGGGTCACCTGGGCCTGGTCATCATCGGCCTGCTGGTCAGCGTGCCGCTGGTGGTATGGGGGTCGACCCTGATCCTCAAGCTGATCGACCGCTTCCCGATCATCATGTACATCGGCGCAGCCGCGATTGCGATCACCGCCGGCCGCATGATCGCCCACGACCAGTTGCTCAGCGGATGGTTCGACGCCCACGCCTGGGCCGCATACGGCCTCGACGTCCTGGCCATCCTGGTCATTTGCGGTGGCGGCTGGCTGGTGCAGCGCCGCAGGAAGCGACTGCGGCAAGCCGGCGCGTAAGTGCGGCCTCGCCAGGAGCCTTCTCTGCACGGCACTGGAGTGCCAGCCCGTCGACCTGTTGCGTCAGGTCGACGGCAAGTCCTGTAAACCACACCGAAAGCGCAAGGCAGGCGGGAACCGGTTGGCTCCCCGCCACCTTGCCCGTGCTTTCTAACGCTTGTCGATCGGCACGTAGGCCAGGTCTTCCGGCCCGGTGTAGTTGGCGCTGGGGCGGATGATCTTGCCGTCCTGGCGCTGTTCGATCACGTGCGCGCTCCAGCCGGCGGTGCGCGCGATCACGAACAGCGGTGTGAACATCGCGGTGGGCACGCCCATCATGTGGTAGGTGCTGGCGGAGAACCAGTCGAGGTTGGGGAACATCTTCTTCAGCTCGCCCATCACCTTTTCGATGCGTTCGGAGACGTCGAACAGGGTCGGGTTGCCGCCATCGGTGCACAGCTTGCGCGAGATCTCCTTGATGATCTCGTTGCGCGGATCGGACACCGTGTAGACCGGATGGCCGAAGCCGATGATGATTTCCTTCTTCTCGACGCGGGCGCGGATGTCGGCCTCCGCATCGTCGGCATTGCGGTAGCGCGCGATGATCTCCATCGCCACCTCGTTGGCGCCACCATGCTTGGGGCCGCGCAGCGCACCGATGGCGCCGGTGATCGCCGAGTAGATGTCCGAGCCGGTGCCGGCAATGACGCGGGCGGCGAAGGTCGAGGCATTGAACTCATGCTCGGCGTACAGCACCAGCGACTTGTCCAGCGCCTGCGCGTGCAGCTCGCTCGGCTTCCTGCCGTGCAGCAGGTGCAGGAAGTGCGCGGCGATCGAGTCGTCGTCGGTCTCGGTCTCGATGCGCTTGCCGTTGTGGCTGAAGTGATACCAGTACAGCAGCATCGAGCCGAAGCTGGCCATCAGGCGATCGGCGATGTCGCGCGCGCCGGTGACATTGTGGTCGTCCTTCTCCGGCAGCACGGTGCCGAGCACCGAGCAGCCGGTGCGCAGCACGTCCATCGGATGGGTGGAGGCAGGAAGCAGCTCCATCGCGGCCTTGACCGGTGCCGGCAGGCCGCGCAGGCGCTTCAGCTTGGCCTTGTAGTTCTGCAGCTCGGTCCAGTTCGGCAGCACGCCGTGCACCAGCAGGTAGGCGACTTCCTCGAAGCAGCCCTTGGCGGCCAGGTCATGGATGTCATAGCCGCGGTAATGCAGGTCGTTGCCGCTGCGGCCGACCGTGCACAGCGCGGTGTTGCCCGCGGCCACGCCGGACAGGGCGACGGATTTCTTGGCCTTGGGGAGAACCTGCTCTGTGTTGTTGCCCATGCTTCACTCCTTTCGATCTGGTTCTCGGGTGCACCCGCCGGCAATCGGCGGCTGCGTGATGTCAGTCCCCAAACTGGCTCGATTCTGCCACGACGGGGCATTTCGCCATCGCGTGGCGATCGTTCCAGTCGCCGTTGGTCGAATCGTTGATCCAGCAGTCGCCCAGCGTCGAGCAATAGCACAATCTGACGCCGAACTTCGCTCGCTTGGCAGCCGAGCGGAAGGCAAGAAAATCGTCGCGCTTGTCGAATATCAACCACGCGACCTTCTCGCCGGCCGACAGGACATTGCCGTTCAATGTGCTCTGCCCATAACCGAGATTCTCCAGTTGAAGGGAACGAAACACGGCGCGCCAGTCTTTCTGCAGTTTGCCTCCCACGAATACCTCCACGCTTTCCACCTGCGCGGGGCCGACGCCCTTGTTCAACCACATGTACTCGGTCGACATGTCACTGCTGGCCATCATCAAATAGGGCCAGACCTGTGCGCTCGCCTGCTGACGCTGGATATACGCGGTGTAGCCGGCGACAACCAGCGCCAGCAGACCGACCAGCGATGCGATGACCGCAGCGGCCGCGTCCCAACGAACGCCTCGCTTCGCGAAAGCGGTCACTGCGTCATCCGGCTTTTCCGGAGAATCCGACATGGAGTCCAAACTCACTTTTTTGCCGAGAACAGTTCGTCCAGCTTGTCCTCGTAGGCGTGATAGCCGAGGAAGTCGTACAGCTCCTCGCGCGTCTGCAAGGTGTCGATGATGTTCTTCTGCGTGCCTTCGCGGCGCACGGTCTCGTAGAAGTTGAGCGCCGCCTTGTTCATCGCCCGGTACGCGCCGCAGCAATACAGCGCGATGTCCACGCCGGCGTCGCGCAGTTCGTCGGTGGTGAAGAACGGCGTCGAGCCGAACTCGGTGAGGTTGGCCAGGATCGGCACCTTCACCGCCGCCTTGAACTTGCGGTAGTCGTCCAGCGTCTTCATCGCCTCGGGGAAGATCATGTCGGCGCCGGCCTCGACGTAGGCCACCGCGCGCTCGATCGCGGAATCGATACCTTCCACGGCCGCTGCGTCGGTGCGCGCCATGATCACGAAGTCCGCATCGGTGCGCGCGTCGACCGCAGCCTTCACCCGATCGACCATCTCCTCCTTCGGAACCACTTCCTTGCCGGGACGGTGGCCGCAACGCTTCTGGCCGACCTGGTCTTCCATGTGCACCGCGGCCACGCCCACGCGCTGGAACGAACGGATCGTGCGGCCGATGTTGAACGCCCCGCCCCAGCCCGTATCGATGTCGACCAGCAACGGCAGGCCGGTGGCGTCGACGATGCGGCGGGCGTCGGTGAGCACGTCCTCCATCGTGGAAATGCCCAGATCCGGCATGCCCAGCGAATTGGCGGCCACCCCGCCCCCGGACAGGTACAGCGCCTGGTAGCCCACGCGTTTGGCCATCAGGCCGGCATAGGCCGTGATCGCACCCATGACCTGCAGCGGCTGCTCGGTGGCAACGGCGGCGCGAAAGCGGGCGCCCGGGGATGCTGACTGTGCCATGTGGCCTCCCATGAAAACGCTCATTTTAGCCCACTGCGACAACGGCCGGGATTGGACCTTCCGGCACCCCCGCCACGGCCGCGGGCACCGGGCTGGCAGCCGATCGCAATTTCTTGCGTGACGAATCCGCCGCGGCCCCGTACATTCGGTCCGATGAGCACATCGACTCCTCTCGCGAAACGCATCCTCTGGGGCCTGGTGATCGGCGTGGTCGCCGCCGTGATCACACTCGGCATTGGCCAGTTGCATCCACCCACGCTGGCGTTGATGCAGAAAATCTCCGCGGCCGTGTTCGACCCGTTCGGGCAGATCTTCCTGCGCATGCTGTTCTTCGTGGTGATCCCGCTGGTGTTCAGCTCGCTGGCCTCCGGCGTGGCGCAACTGGGCCGGTTGGACCGACTCGGCCCGCTGGCCGGGCGCACCTTCATGCTGTTCTTCGCCAACATGCTGATCGCGGTGGCGATTGGCCTGGTGATGATGAACACCGTGCGGCCAGGCCATCACCTGGACGAACAGGCGCGCGCCCAGCTGATGCAGGAGTACGGCAGCAGCGCGCAGAAGACGATCGACACCAAGGCGGCCCAGCCGCGCATGAGTTTCGGCACGCTGGTGGAGATGTTCATGCCGCGCAACCTGGTCGGTGCGGTGGCCGGCCCCAGTCGCGACGCGCTCGGCGACGTGCTGCCGCTGATCCTGTTCGCGATCCTGGTCGGCGCCGCTGCCACCCAGTTGCGCGAGAAGGAGCGCAAGCGCGTACAGGTGGCGCTGGACACCATCACCGACCTGATGACGAAGATCGTGGGCTTCGCCCTGCAACTGGCGCCGTACGCGGTGCCGGCGATGATCTACAGCGTGATCGTCAAGGTCGGCGTCGATGTACTGCTGGCGTTGTCCGTATTCGTGGCAGGCTGCAGCGTGGCGCTGGCACTGCACCTGTTCGGCACCATGTCGCTGTGGCTGCGCTTCCTGGCGAAGCGTTCGCCGTTGGCGTACTTCCGCCAGATCCGCGCCCTGCTGATCACCGCATTTTCGACCAGTTCCAGCAACGCCTGCCTGCCCGCCTCGCTGGCGGTGGCACAGGAAGAGCTGAAGCTCAATCCCAGCACCGCCGGCTTCGTGCTGCCGCTGGGCGCAACCATGAACATGAGCGGCACGGCCCTGTTCGAAGGCTGCGTGGTGCTGTTCGTGGCACAGGCGTTCGGCGTCGAGCTGTCGATCACCCACCAGGCCATCCTGATGCTGCTGTCGGTGCTCAGCGCAGTGGCGGTGGCCGGCATCCCCGGCGGCTCGCTGCCGATGATCGCCGGCTTGCTGGCGACGTTCGGCATCCCGCCGGAGGGCATCGGCATCGTCATCGGTGTCGATCGCGTGCTCGACATGATGCGTACCACGGTGAACGTGGGCAGCGACATCGTCACTGCCACCGTGGTGGACAACCAGCTGCGCGACCGCTTCGCGACGCCGTAACGCACGCTCTCGGAAACTGTCCCGCTGCCGGCCGCCGGCGCGGCCGCCTGCGGCCTGGGCTTCGATAGCCATTGACGATCGAAGCCATGCCAACAATCAATTAGATTAATGGCGTGCAGGCTCGTAACATCTCCACTGTTCTTCAACCACCACGGGAAGCCGACGATGTCTCTGATCAATACCGAAGTGAAACCGTTCAAGGCCCAGGCCCTCAAGGCCGGCAAGTTCATCGAAGTCAGCGAAGCGGACCTGAAGGGCAAGTGGTCGGTGGTGTTCTTCTACCCGGCCGACTTCACCTTCGTCTGCCCGACCGAGCTCGAGGACCTGGCCGACAACTACGCCGAGTTCCAGAAGCTGGGCGTCGAGATCTACTCGGTCTCCACCGACACCCATTTCGCGCACAAGGCGTGGCACGACACCTCCGATGCGGTGAAGAAGATCAACTACACCATGGTCGGCGACCCGACCCACCTGCTCTCGCGCAACTTCGACGTGCTGATCGAGGCCGACGGCATCGCCGATCGCGGTACCTTCGTGATCGACCCCGCGGGCAAGATCCAGATCGTCGAGATCAACGCCGGCGGCATCGGCCGCGACGCGTCCGAGCTGCTGCGCAAGGTCAAGGCCGCGCAGTACGTCGCTGCCCATCCGAACGAGGTCTGCCCGGCCAAGTGGAAGGAAGGCGAGAAGACCCTCGCGCCGTCGCTGGACCTGGTCGGCAAGATCTGAGTTATCGCTGCAACGATGTCACGGACCCGGGCGCCACGGCGCGCCCGGGCTCCGCCCGGGATGCTTGTGCCAGCGGCCTGCGTCCGGCCTGCCCCTCCCCTCCCCGTCAGGCCTGCCTCCTATACACCTCTGACGCTGCCGACGAATAGAGATGTGGATTTATTTATGGTCGGGCCGGAGCTATCACAAAAAACAACATAATACACATCGAGTGACAATATGG
>NZ_MWIO01000028.1 GCF_004799035.1 Rhodanobacter lindaniclasticus | reverse complement strand
GATGGGGGGCGGGTCCGCCGGCGCCACCACCGGCGGACCCGCCCCCCATCGATGCCCAGCTGGGTCTCACCAACACCTACGCCGCCCACGACAAGGGCTTTACCGGTACCGGCATCACCATCGGCATCGTCGACAGCGGCATCATGCGCAACAACCCCACCGTGGCCGGGCGGGTCACGCAGGAGCTGATCTACGTCGATCCCGCGCTCAACAACACCGCCATCGACGACGTGGTGGGGCATGGCACCTGGGTGTCGCAGATCGCCGCCGGTGCGGCGTTCGACAAGTTCCCGGGTGGCATCGCCCCCGGCGCCAAGCTGGTGTCGGCACGCATCATCAGCGACACCGAGCCGACGGATGACGGCTCGGGCAACGGCAACAAGGTCACCGCAGCCGACGCGGCCTTTTTCGGGCAGACCCTGAACCCGGCGCTGATCAATGCCGGCGTACAGATCATGAACAACTCGTGGGGCGGCATCTACTGGGATACCACCGACGCCTCGATCAACCAGGCCTTCGCTGACGCCTACCGGCCATTCGTGGTGCAGCACGGTGGGCTGGTGGTGTTTGCCGCGGGCAACGAGTCCAAGGCCGACCCCAGCGACATCGCCGCCTTGCCCACGCTGTCGCCCGACCTGGAACAGGGCTGGCTGGTCGCCGTGGCGGTGGACAGTCTGCACCCGACCCAGCTGGCCAGTTATTCCAACGCCTGCGGCAAGGCGATGGACTACTGCCTGGCCGCGCCGGGCGACGTGATCGCGCTGGACAAGGATGCAACGGCCAGCACGACGAGCCCGGATTACTGGATCGTCAAGGGCACCTCGTTCGCCGCACCGGAGATCTCCGGCGCCGCGGCCCTGGTGTGGCAGGCATTCCCGTATTTCACCAACGACCTGGTGCGGCAGACCCTGCTCGGCACCGCCGATGATCTCGGCGCTGCCGGCCCGGATCCGGTCTTCGGCTATGGCGCGTTGAATGTCGGGCGGGCGATCGACGGCCCGGCGAAGTTCAACTGGGGCGACGTCACCGTCAGCTTCACCGGCAGCTCCAACTGGAACAACCCGATCTCTGGCGCCGGCGGCCTGATCAAGCAGGGCACCGGCACGCTCAACCTGACCCAGGCGGCCAGCTACACCGGCCTGACCCAGGTGCAGGGCGGCACGCTGACGGCCGCGTCGCTGGCCGGTGGCGTCAACATCGGCACCGCGGGCACGCTGAGCCAGACCCCCAGTATCGGCGGCAACGTGAACAATGCCGGCGTGCTGGCCGTGGCCGGCGGTGACGTCACCGTCGGCGGCAACTACACCCAGCAGGGCAATGGCCGGCTGGCGCTTTCGCTGGGTTCGGCGTTGCGCGTGACCGGTACCGCCACGCTCGGCGGCGGCGATCTGTACGTCACCGGCTACGACTCCGGCTACACGGTCAACACGCACACCGACGTGCTCACCGCGACCGGCGGCCTCACCGGCACGTTCTCGGCATTGAACAAGTCGTCCAACGTCACCCTGCTCAACGCCACGCTCAACTACGATGGCACCAGCGCCTGGCTCAACGTGACCCAGGTGCAGGCCACGGCCGTGCAGGGACTGAGCTATACCGCCGCGTCCTATGGCGCGGCCCAGCGCGTGCAGACGGCATTCGACCAGATCAACACCCAGCTGGGCCCGGCGGCACCGCCGGGGATCACGCCGGCGTCGCTCGGCTTCATCGAGGGTGCCGGCAACCTGCAGCACACCCGGGGCATCCCGGCGTTGCAGGATTCGCTGGAGAGCCTGTCGGGCCAGCTGCACGCGGCCAGTGCCGCGATGACGCTGGAGGCGATCAACGCCGGCACGCGCGCCTTGTCGGATCGCTTCGACGCGCTGGTCGACAACCCGCAGCCCGGCGGCTGGACGCAGAACCTCGGCTATCACGGCGACCTGTCGCGCAGCGGTTACAGCAACGTCGGCGTCGACCTCAGCGGCTGGCTGGTCGGCCAGGATTACCGGCTCGGCAGCGGCAACGCGGTGGCCGGTTACGCGATCAGCCAGAGCCAGGGCCTGGGCCGGCTGGCCGGCAGCGCCGATCAGGGTCGCAGTCATGCCCTGGAAGGCATGCTGTACGGCGGCGTCATCCACGGCTCGTGGTACACCATGGGCCGCTTCGGCCTCGGCAGCTATCGCGAGATGATGCGTCGCCAGGTGCAGCTGGGCAACCAGGTCACCGGCGTGGCCAGCAACGTCAATGGTCGCTACGGCGTGGCCTATGGCGAGAGCGGTTACCGTCTCGCGCTGGGCCGCACCGAGCTGACCCCGTACGTCGACATGCAGTACGCCCAGTTGCAACGCGGCGCCTTCAACGAGGTCGGTGCCTACGGCTTCGGGTTGAAGTCGGCCGAGCAGACCACCTCGCTGTGGCAGGCCGGTTTGGGTGTGCGCGCCACGCGCACGTGGGCGCTGGCGCATGGCGGCAGCCTCAGCCTGCGTACGCGCCTGCTGTGGCAGCAGAGCTTCGGCCTGCGCGGCGAATGGGTCGATGCCAGCTTCAGCGGGGTCAACCAGTTCGCTCCGGTCGGCGGCATCGGGCTGGCGCGTTACGGCAGCGTGCTCGGCACCACGCTGGATTGGCAGATGAGCCCGGCCGCCAGCCTGCAGCTGGGTTACGACCGCTACGCCGGCCAGCACCAGCAAGGCCAGACCGGCACGGTGAGCTTCAATTGGAGGTTCTGAAACCTTCCGCTGGCACGTGACGAAAAGGCTCGCTTCGTGCGGGCCTTTTCGTGTGCGGCGTGTTCCCCCGGCGCGTTGCTCAGGCCTTGCCGTGGAACAGTTCGCGGCCGATCAGCATGCGCCGGATCTCGTTGGTGCCCGCACCGATCTCGTACAGCTTGGCGTCGCGCAGCAGGCGTCCGGCGGGGAACTCGTTGATGTAGCCATTGCCGCCCAGGGTCTGGATGGCTTCCAGCGCCACGTGCACGGCGTTGACCGAGGCGTTGAGCAGGCAGGCGGCCGGATCGATGCGTGACTTCACCCCGCTGTCGAACTGCTGCGCCACCATGTAGGCAAAGCCGCGCGAGGACTGCAGCCGCGTGTACATGTCCGCGATCTTCGCCTGCATCACGCCGAAGGTGCCGATCGGCGCGTTGAACTGCTTGCGCTCGCGCACGTAGGGCAGGGCGAGATCCAGCGCCGACTGCATCAGCCCGATCGGACCGCCGGAGAGCACCAGCCGCTCGGTGTCCAGCCCGCTCATCAGCACGCGCACGCCCTCGTTGACCTCGCCGACGATGTTCTCCTCGGGGATCTCGCAATCCTCGAACACCAGCTCGCAGGTGTTGGAGCCGCGCATGCCCAGCTTGTCCAGCTTCTGCGCGGTGTGGAAACCCTTCATGCCCTTCTCGACGATGAAGGCGGTCATGCAGCGGCTGCCGGCGGTGCGTGGTGCGGTGCGCATGTAGACCAGCAGCACGTCGGCGTCCGGGCCGTTGGTGATCCACATCTTGTTGCCGTTGGCGACCCAGGCGTCGCCCTTCTTGACGGCCTTGCAGCTCATCGAGCCGACCACGTCGGAGCCGGCGCCGGGCTCGCTCATCGCCAGCGCGCCGACGTACTCGCCCGAGCACATCTTCGGGATGTACTTGCGCCGCTGCGCCTCGTTGCCGTTGTGGAAGATGTTCTGCACCGCGAGGTTGGAATGCGCGCCGTAGGACAGGCCCACCGAGCCGGACGCGCGCGAGATTTCCTCCATCGCCACCATGTGCGCCAGGAAGCCCAGGCCACTGCCGCCGTATGCCTCGGGGATAGTTACCCCGAGCAGCCCCATCTCGCCGAACTTGCGCCACAGGTCGGCCGGAAACAGGTTGTCGCGGTCGATGCGGTCGGCGCGCGGGGCGATCTCCCTTTCGGCGAAGGCATGCACGGATTCGCGCAGCAGGTCGATGTCTTCTCCGAGCGGGAACGGGCGCATCACGAACTCCATGGGTGACGGAACAACGATGTTAACTCACGCGACACCCGCCCGCGCTTGGGGCTGCCCCGCGTCGCAGATGCGATTCGATCGACGGCCGCATCGCGTTGCCTGGCAGCAGCCGGCGGGCCGTGCCGCCCTACAACTGCGATTCGATCGGCAGCCAGCTCATCGCGCGGGTGATCGTGCGCAGCCACCAACCCGCGTCAGGCTCGTGATCGAGTACGCGCGGCGGTTGCGTGGTGCGATCCAGCCATCGTACCGAGCCGTTCGCGTCCTCCTCGACCTGGTAGCTGAGTGCCGGTGCGGCCAGCCACAGGTACTCCTCGCGCAGGTTGTGGGCCAGCCCGGCGTCCTCGAACAGCACGCCCATCTCGGTGTTGAGGTTGGCCGAGCGCGGATCGAGGTTGAACGAGCCGACGAAGCCGCGTTTGCCGTCGATCACGAATGCCTTGGTATGCAGGCTGGCCCCGCTGCTGCCGAACAGGCTCTGGGCGAGCTTCGGTCCATGACGACGGATCTCGAACAGCTGCACGCCGCCTTCGAGCAGCTTCGGGCGGTAGCGCTCGTAGCCGCTGTGCACGGCGGGCACGTCGTTCGCGGCCAGCGAGTTCGTTATCACGCCCACTTGTGTACCCGCTTTCGCCAGCCGCGCCAGGGTGGCGGTGCCGTTCTTGCCGGGGACGAAGTAGGGCGAGATCAACAGCACTTCGCTGTGCCCGCCGACCAGGTGCGCGCTCAGGCGCTGCACCAGCCAGTGGTCGCGATCGCCGGATCGGGCTTTCAGTGGCGGATCGGAGGCGACCACGATGTTGGCGCTCCAGTGCACCGGGATTTCGTGGTTGACCAGCCGCTGCGCCGACGGCGATGCGGCGACCCGCTGCAGGTACGCCTGCGCACCGGGCAGCGCAGCCTCGCCGGTGAGTTGGGCCACCAGCGCTTGCAGGGTCTGCGGCGTCTGCGGGTTCAACGCCTCGATCGGCACCGCCGCGGGCGAGTTCCAGAACTCGTCGAAGATCGCGCTGGCGTCGGCCACCGCCGGGCCGAGCAGCAGCATGTCGAGGTCGCGGAAATTCACGCTGCGGTTGGCGTCGAAGTACTCGTCGCCGATGTTGCGGCCGCCGACCAGCGCGACCCGGCCGTCGGCGATCCACGCCTTGTTGTGCATGCGATGGTTGACGCTGAAGAAGCGCTGCACCATCTCCAGCAACCGCCACGCGCCGCGGCGGTTGCGGAACGGGTTGTACAGGCGCACCTCGATGTTCGGGTGCGCGTCCAGCGCCAGCAGCGCCGGGTCCAGTCCCTTGGTGTTGATGTCGTCCAGCAGCAGGCGCACGCGCACGCCGCGCTCGGCCGCGGCGTAGACCTCGCGCGCCAGCAGGTGGCCGACCAGGTCGTCGTGCCACATGTAGTACTGCAGGTCGAGGCTGCGCCCGGCCAGGCGCGCGGAGGCGGCGCGCGCGGCGAACGCGTCCAGGCCGTCGGGCAGCAGGGTCGCCGCCGTTTCCCCGGGATGCGCGGCCAGGTACGGGGCCAGCTCGCGGTCGATCGGAGTCTGCGCCGGCTGCAGTGGCAATGCGCTGCTCGGGGCACCGGTGGCGCGCGGGGTCAGGTGGTCGGCCAGCAGCAGCCCGCTGACCACCAGCAGCACCAGCGCGAACATGCCGCAACCCAGCCAGATCATCACCCTGCGCATCCGTGGCACCTCCCGTGCCCGATTGACCGTTCTCTGCCGCGCATACGCAAAGGCCTGTCGCGGGCGGCAGGCCGGCGTGAAGCCGGAAGGGGAATGGACAGTCTAGCGTGGCCCCGTGACGGCCGCGGGGACGCCGCCGGGCGGCCTTCACCGATTGTGGCGCGGGAACTGGCTAAAGTTCTCGCCGCTCCCGCCGTTGCCGTGTTGCAAGACGACGGCGGGCAACCGTCAGAGTGCGGGCCGCCTTGCGGGTTGTCCATCGACACAGTTGTCCATGGTGCACCCCCTGTCTGCCCCGGCGACAAGAGATGGCAAGGCGCCCGTGACCACGTTGATGCAGCGGTTGGACAAGATCATCCTGGGGTCGGAGCGGCACCAGCGCATCCGGCTGCGGCAGTGGCTGATCGCCTGCGTGGCCACCGCGGGCTGCGCGCTGTTCTTTGCCGGCGGCGTTTTCCTGGGCTGGATGAGCCGGGAAAGCCTGCTCATCCTGGGTGTGATCGAGGCGATCGGACAGGTGCTCATCTACGCCGCGTTGCGCAGCGGCTTCAGCCTGCGCTTTGCCGTTCCGGCGCTCACCGAATGGCAGACCGTGCTGGCGATCGTGGCCGTGGACTATGCCTACATGTCCGCCGGCAGCGCGCGCCACCTGGCGTTGTGTCCGCTGCTGCTGGTCTTCACCTTCAGCGCGTTCTCGCTGCCGTGGCAGCGCATCGCCCGGCTCACCATCTTCGCGCTGGCAAGCTTTCTGGTCAGCATCGCGGTGATGGAATGGCAACGTGCGCCCGCCACCGGGTGGTCGCTGGACTCGCCGGAAATGCTCGACGACATTTCCGCCCTCGGCATGTTGCTGATCGTGCTGCCGGTGATTTCGTACGTGGCGTCGCGGCTCTCGCGCCTGCGCTCCAACCTGCACGAACAACGCGTGGCGCTGGCCAGCGCACTGGAGGAAGTGCAGCGGCTCGCCGCCTATGACGAACTCACCGGACTCGCCAACCGCCGCCACGCGCAGGATCGCCTGGCCCAGGAGCAGGTGCGCGCCGAACGCAGCGGCACGATCTTCTCGGTGGCGCTGATCGATCTGGACCACTTCAAGGAAATCAACGACACGCTCGGCCACGCCGGTGGCGATCGGGTGCTGCGTGCGTTCGCGGATATGGTGCGCGGCCTGCTGCGTGGCTCGGACATGGTGGCCCGCTGGGGCGGCGAGGAGTTTCTCGTGCTGATGCCGGACAGCGCCGGGGGCGACGCACTCGCCACGGTCGATCGTCTGCTCCGGGGCGTGCGCGGACTGCGGGCAGCGGAGGGCCAGCCCTTCAGTTTTTCCGCCGGCGTGACCCAATATCGCCGCGGCGAGGGGTTCATGGAAACCGTCGCCCGCGCCGACCAGCAGATGTACGCGGCCAAGCACGCCGGCCGCAACGGCGTCTGCCTGGCCTGATTGCCATGAAAAAGGCCGCGTCTCGCGACGCGGCCTTGGTCTCGCGCAACCGTTGCGGATTACTGACCGCGCATGCGGCCCTGGAAGCGGGTGCCGCCGTTGCCCATGTGCGGCAGCTTGATCTTGCCGATCGCCGCGATGCGCTCCTCGGCCATGCGGTCGGCGGCCAGGTAGGTCGGCACGCCCTGCGACTTGCTGATCTCGAAGATGCGGCCCAGGTTGTAGTAGATCGTGCGCATCATGCGCATGGCGCGCTCGCGGTTGTAGCCGTCGATCTCCAGCGACACGTTCATCACGCCGCCGGCGTTGACCGCGTAGTCCGGCGCATACAGCACGCCGCGGCGCTGCAGCTCGTCGCCGATCTCGTCGGTGGCCAGCTGGTTGTTGGCCGGGCCGCAGATGATCTTGGCCTTGATCCGGTCGATGGTCTGCTCGTTCAGCGTGCCGCCCAGCGCGCACGGCGAATAGACGTCCGCGTCCACGTCGTAGATCTCGTCCAGGCCCACCGCCTCGCAGCCCAGCTCGTCCACGCAGCGCTGCACCGCTTCCTTGTTGATGTCGGTGACGAACACCTTGGCGCCCTGTTCGCGCAGCAGCTTGATGTACTCGCCGCCGACGTGGCCGCAGCCCTGCACCGCGAAGCTGTACTTGCCCACGTCCTCGTTGCCGTGCTTGAACTGCAGCGTGGCCATCAGACCCTGCAGCGTGCCGTAGGCGGTGAACGGCGACGGGTCGCCCGAACCGCCGTGCACCTGGTGCACGCCGGTGACGTACTCGGTCTCGCGGAACACGTATTCCATGTCGTTGACGTCGATGCCGACGTCCTCGGCGGTGATGTAGCGGCCGTTCAACGAGTTGATGAAGCGGCCGAACGAGCGGAACAGCGCCTCGGACTTGTCCTTGCTCGGATCGCCGATGATCACCGCCTTGCCGCCGCCCAGGTTGAGGCCGGCCACGGCGTTCTTGTAGGTCATGCCGCGCGACAGGCGCAGCACGTCGTTCACCGCTTCGGCCTCGGACTTGTACGGCCACATGCGCAGGCCGCCGAGTGCGGGGCCCAGCACCGTGTTGTGGATCGCGACGATGGCCTTCAGGCCGGCGTCGGCGTTGTGGCAGAACACGACTTCTTCGTGGCCGGTCTTGGCGATGGTTTCAAAGATCATTGCGACGGTGACTCCATGGATTGACGTTGCCCGCAGGCCTCGCCGACTGAGATGCGGGCACGCGGCCCGCCCTGGTGGTAAGGGACGAAACTGATCGCCCCGACCGGGGTCGGGGCGATCAGTCAAAACGCCAAGTTTAGTACGTCGCCCCTGCAGGCGATGGTGCGGCGCGTCAAGTCATCGGCGAATGGCTGCCGCGGACCGTCGCATTCAGCGACCCCAGTAACCGCGCCGGAAGCGCCAATCATGGCCGTGGCGCACCCAGTGCGCCGGGCGGTAGTGATAGCCGGGGCGCATCCGCACCCAGTAGCCGCCCACCCAGACGTGGCGGTGCGCCGGCGCGTTCCAGCGCCAGTAACCGGGCGCCCACACGTAGCCGCGGCGTGGGCCCGGCACCCGTTCGTAACGAGGCGGCGGAGGCGGGACGCCGATGCTCACGCCCACGGCAACCTGGGTGCGAGCGGTGGCGGGCGGCGCGTACAGCGCGCCGGCAAGGCTCAGGCCGAAGCCGGCCAGCAGGGCAAACTTGAGTGGGGTGCGCAGCATGGCGTTCTCCGTCGGCGCCGCATCGGGCGGCAGGCAGGACAGAAAACGAAGGAGGGTCGCGCGCAGTTGACCCTTCGCGCGCGTCCCGTTCAGCTGGCGATCAAGCGCCGATCACAACTTGCAGTTCGGCGCGTGGCCGCTGGCGCGCGCGTGCTGGTAGACCGGCAGCAACTGCTGTGCCTGACGCTCCAGTGCCTGCGCGCGGTTGCCGGAAGACGGATGCGTGGACAGGAATGCCGGCGGTTTGCTGCCGCCCTGGGCGCCCATTTTCTGCCACAGCGTCACCGCCGAGCGCGGATCGAAACCCGCTTGCGCCATGTAGCGCTGGCCCAGGGTATCGGCCTCGCTTTCCTGCGTGCGCGAAAACGGCAGCAGGATGCCCAGTTCCGCGCCGGCGCCGAGCAGCGCCGCCGCGGTGTTGGCGTCGCCGCCGCGGCTGCCGGCGTACACCGTGCCGGCAGTCACCGCCGCCTGCGCGGCGAGGTTGTCCGATACCCGCTCCGCACCGTGGCGCGCCACCACGTGCGACAGTTCATGCCCCAGCACCGTGGCCAGCTGGTCCTGGTTGCTGGCCAGCTTGAACATGCCGCGGTTCACGCCGATGCGCCCGCCGGGCAGGGCGAACGCGTTGGCGCTGTCGTCGCCGACGATCTGCACCTCCCACTGCTGGGTGTTCCATGGCGGCGGCAGCACCGCGACCAGGGCATTGGCCACGCAGGATGCGTAGGCGCGCTCGCGCGGGGCATCGACGAACTTGCCCTGTTTGCGCATGTCGTTGAACGCGGCCAGCCCCATCTGGCTCATCTGGCTGTCCGATACCACCATCAGCTGCGAGCGGCCGGTCGGCGAGGTGACGCAGCCGGCCAGCAGCGTGGCGGCCAGCGAGAGCAGCAGCAAGTGACGTTTCATGAGTGGCCCCCTGGCGATGGTCGTGGGTCGAGCATAACCGCAGGAAATCACGGTCCGAATCAACATGACGTGGATGAAACGCACGAACGATCGTGCTATTTTTGACGCATGACGACCGCAGCCCACCCCGGCAAACGCGCCACCACGCGCGAGACCATCCTCGACCACGCCTATGAACTGGCCCGCCGCGACGGGCTGGAGGGCCTGTCGATCGGCGGCCTGGCCAGCGACGTGGGCATGTCCAAGAGCGGCGTGTTCGCCCACTTCGGCTCGCGCGAAGACCTGCAGCTGGCCGTGCTCGACACCGGCCGCCGGCGCTTCGTGACCCGTGTACTGCTGCCGGCGCTGAGGCAGCCGCGGGGGCTGCCGCGGTTGCGCGCGATCGTCGCGAACTGGTTCGAATGGGGCCGCGACCACCAGAGCGGCTGCGTGCTGCTGTCCGCCGCCAGCGAATACGACGGTCGCGATGGCGCGTTGCACGACGGCGTGGTGCGGCAACAGTCCGGCTGGCGCGACGAGTTGCAGAAGGCGATCGCACAGGCCGTCGAGCTGGGCCACCTGCGCAGCGACACCGACGTCGCGCTGCTGGCCTTCGAGATCTACGCCTTGATGCTCGGCCTCCACCACGACGCCGGGCTGTTCGGATTCGACGAAGCCGGTCGCTGCACCACGGCGGCCTTCGAGCGCCTGTGGCGCAGCTGGCAAACCTGAGGCAAGCCCATGTCCACCGTCATCGAAAAAATCAGGCTCGGCACCGTGCGCACCGGCTTCGTGCTGGGCGGGCGGATCGCGCCCAGGCGCACCGGGAACCGCGCCGCGCGCCTGTTCGCCACCCCGTTCGCCAGCAGCCGCCGCCGCGCCGAAGCCGTGCAGGGCGATGCCGACATGCGCCGCGGCGAGCTGCGGATCCATGGCGAAACCATTGCCACCTACGTCTGGGGCGATCCCTCGACCCAGCCGTATGCGCTGCTGGCGCACGGCTGGTCCAGCTTCGGCCTGCGTTACCTGCCGTGGGTGGCGCGCCTGCGCGAGGCAGGTTTCGCCGTGGTCACCTTCGACCAGCCCGGCCACGGCCACAGCAGCGGCACGCTGTGCACCTTGCCGGAGTTCATCGCCACGCTGCACGCGGTGGGTGCGCATTACGGCAACGCCGCGCTGGCGGTCGGCCATTCGCTGGGCGGCGCGGCCGTCGCCTTCGCGCAGGACGAGAGCTGGCATGCGGAGCGGCTGATCCTGGTCGCGCCGGCGGCCGACATGAAGGCGGCGGCGAGCCGCTTCTTCCGCTTCGTGCGCCTGGGCGAACACCTGAGCCAGCCCTTCTTCGACTGGCTGCTGCGCCGCACCGGCGTCAGCGTCGAACAACTGCAGGTGCATCGCCACCTGCCGGCGCTCGGCCAGCCTACGCTGATCGTGCACGACCTCGACGACACCGACGTGCCGTGGGGCGAAGGCGAGCGCTACGCCCAGTACTGCACCGGCGCGCGGCTGTACACCACGCAAGGCCTCGGCCACCGCCGCGTGCTCGACGCGCCGGAGGTGATCGAGGCGGCGCTGGCCTTCGTGCGGGGCGATGAGGTGGGCACGCGCGTGATCGGCAGCCCGAACCTGGCGCTTTGCCTCTGAATCGAACGCCAGGGAACAGGATCCCGCGTGCCTGTCGTCGATCCACTAGAATCAACGGGTTCAAGCACACGATGTCCGGAGTTGCCATGAGTTCCCCCGCCAAGCACATCCCCGCCAGCGCCGCGCAGACGGAAACCACCCCGCTGCGCTTCGTCACCGCCGCCAGCCTGTTCGACGGCCACGACGCGGCGATCAACATCATGCGGCGGATCATCCAGGCGCAGGGCGCGGAGGTGATCCACCTCGGCCACAACCGCTCGGTGGAGGACGTGGTGCGCGCCGCGCTGCAGGAGGACGCCGACGCCATCGCCATGTCGTCCTACCAGGGCGGCCACGTCGAGTACTTCAAGTACATGGTGGACATGCTCAAGGAGAAGGGCGCCAGCCACATCCGCGTGTTCGGCGGTGGCGGCGGCACCATCACGCCGGAAGAGATCCGCGAGCTGGAAGCCTACGGCGTCGAGCGCATCTACCACCCCAACGACGGCATGAAGCTGGGCCTGGTGGAGATGATCGAGGACGTGATCCGCCGCGCGCAGCAGGGCCGGGAGTCGCGCCTCACCCGGCGCGAAGCGGCCAGCCATGCCACGCCCCACGTCGATGACGAGATCAGCATCGGCCACGTGCTGACCAGCCTGGAAAGCGGCAGCTACACCGACGCCGAACTCGAGCGCCTGCGCAAGCAGTGGAAGCTCGCCGGCAAGCAGACCCCGGTGCTCGGCCTCACCGGCACCGGCGGCGCCGGCAAATCCAGCGTGGTGGACGAACTGCTGCTGCGCTTCCTGCACGCCTTCCCCGACATGCGCATCGCCGTGCTCGCCGTCGATCCCACCCGCCGTCGCTCCGGCGGTGCCCTGCTGGGCGATCGCATCCGCATGAACTCGCTCCGGTCCCATCGCGTCTACATGCGCTCGATGGCCACGCGCCGCCAGCACGCGGCCACCAACACCGTGCTGCACGACTGCATCGACTTCCTCAAGAGCCAGCCCTACGACCTGGTGATCGTGGAGACCGCCGGCATCGGCCAGAGCGATTCGGAGATCGTCGACCTGGTCGATTTCCCCGCCTACGTGATGACCAGCGACTACGGCGCCGCCAGCCAGCTGGAGAAGATCGACATGATCGACTTCGCCGAGCTGATCGTGCTCAACAAGTTCGACAAGCGCGGCGCCGAGGACGCGCTGCGCGACGTGCGCAAGCAGTGGAAGCGCAACCGCACCGCGTTCAACGTGAAAGACGAGGACGTGCCGGTCTACCCGACCATCGCCAGCCAGTTCAACGACCCGGGCATCACCTGGATGTTCACCAACCTGTGCCGGCTGCTGCGGGAAAAGCTCGCGTTGCCGCCGGAGAAATGGACGCCGCAGCTCGACACCACGCTGAAGGAACCGCGCGCCACCGTGCTGATCCCCGGCGCCCGCGTGCGCTACCTGGCCGAGATCGCCGAGCAGGGGCGCGGCATCAACGCCTCGGTCGCGCACCAGGCCGAGGCCGCCAGCAAGGCGCAGCACTACTACGAGTCGCTGAAGGAACTGGGCGACGCCAGGCTGCCGAAGCCGCTGGAGCTGTACCACGGCGAGGATCTGCACCCGCAGGACGGGGAGGCCACCGACCGCACCTTGCTCCTCCTCCGCCAGCGCTACAACGCCGCGCTGAAGGAGCTCAGCCACGAGTCCATCCACCTGCTGCGCGACTGGCCGAAGCTGCGCGAGTCCGTCACCAAGGACGTCAACGAGTACAAGGTGCGCGACAAGACCATCCGCGTGGAGAACTACCGCGAGTCGCTGAGCCACCAGAAGATCCCCAAGGTGGCGCCGCCGAAAACCGACAGCTGGGGCGACCAGCTCATGTTCCTCGGCAAGGAAAACCTGCCCGGCCACTACCCCTACACCGGCGGCGTGTACCCGTACCGCCGCAGCGGCGAAGACCCCACCCGCATGTTCGCCGGCGAGGGCACGCCCGAGCGCACCAACCGCCGCTTCCACTACCTGAGCCAGGGCGGCGCGGCCACGCGCCTGTCCACCGCGTTCGACTCGGTCACGCTGTACGGCGAGGATCCGGCGCCGCGCCCGGACATCTACGGCAAGATCGGCAACTCCGGCGTCAACATCGCCACGCTGGACGACATGAAGAAGCTGTACTCCGGCTTCGACCTCAGCGCGCCCGACACCTCGGTGTCGATGACCATCAACGGCCCGGCGCCGATGATCCTGGCGATGTTCATGAACACCGCGATCGACCAGAACGTGGAGAAGTACCTCAAGGAAGATCCCGCGCGCTGGGCCGCGGCGGAGAAGACCATCGCCGCGATGTACCCGAACGGCCGCCCGCAGTATTCCGGCGAGCTGCCCAAGGGCAACGACGGCCTGGGCCTGGGCCTGCTCGGCGTGACCGGCGACCAGCTGGTCGATGCGGAAACCTACGCCCGCATCAAGGCCGACACGCTGACCAAGGTGCGCGGCACCGTGCAGGCCGACATCCTGAAGGAGGACCAGGCGCAGAACACCTGCATCTTCTCCACCGAGTTCGCCTTGCGCATGATGGGCGACATCCAGCAGTACTTCGTGGAGCACAAGGTCCGCAACTTCTACTCGGTGTCCATCTCCGGCTACCACATCGCCGAGGCCGGCGCGAACCCGATCAGCCAGCTCGCCTTCACGCTGAGCAACGGCTTCACCATCGTGGAGTACTACCTCGCGCGCGGCATGAGGATCGACGACTTCGCGCCCAACCTGTCGTTCTTCTTCTCCAACGGCATGGACCCGGAATACACCGTGATCGGCCGCGTCGCCCGCCGCATCTGGGCCCGCGCCATGCGCGAGCGCTACGGCGCCAGCGCACGCAGCCAGATGATGAAGTACCACATCCAGACTTCCGGCCGCTCGCTGCACGCGCAGGAAATCCAGTTCAACGACATCCGCACCACGCTGCAGGCGCTGTACGCGCTGTTCGACAATTGCAACTCCCTGCACACCAACGCCTACGACGAAGCCATCACCACGCCGACCGAAGAGTCCGTGCGTCGCGCCGTGGCGATCCAGATGATCATCAACAAGGAACTGGGCCTCAACTTCAACGAGAACCCCTGGCAGGGCAGCTACGTGGTCGAGGAACTGACCGACCTGGTGGAAGAGGCCGTGTACAAGGAGTTCGAGGCGATCAGCGAACGCGGCGGCGTGCTTGGGGCGATGGACACCATGTACCAGCGTGGGAAGATCCAGGAAGAGAGCCTGTACTACGAGCACAAGAAGCACGACGGCAGCTTGCCGCTGATCGGCGTCAACACCTTCCTGGCCAAGGACAAGGGCGGCGAGATCGCCACCGAGATCGAGCTGATCCGCTCGACGGAGGAAGAGAAGGGCCAGCAGATTGCCAACGTGCAGGCGTTCCAGAAGGCGCGCAATGCATTGGCACCCGCCGGCGAAACCTCACACGCGCACGGCACCGATTCCACCGACGAAGCAGCATCCGTTCACCCTGAGCGTAGCCCGCAGGGCGGAGTCGAAGGGCACGGCCTGGCCTACCTGCAGAACACCGCACGCGACCGAAAAAACGTCTTCGCGGCGCTGATGGAGGCGGTGAAGACGCACTCGCTGGGGCAGATCAGCCATGCGTTGTATGACGTGGGTGGCGAGTACCGGCGGAACATGTAACGCATGTCGCGCCTGGTTGATCAGATCAAGCAGGCCGTCGCCGCGTTTGTCGGCTGCAAGACGACGCCCGCATTGATCGGCGGGCTGGCGCTGGCGGCGCACCAGGTGGTGCGCGCCACCCGGGACGCGGACTTCCTCGTCGATGCGGACGATGCAGATCGCCTGCACGGCATCCTGCTCGGCCTGGGCTATCGCTGCGTGCATCGCAGCGAGGACGCGGCCAACTACCTGCGCGATGACGAAGGGCTGGACCTGCTCTACGCCCATCGCCCCATCGCGAGGCGATTGCTGGGCGAAGCCAGCGAGCGCGCTACGGCGCTTGGCACCCTGCGGGTAATCAGCGCGGAGGGCTTGATCGGCTTCAAATTGCAGGCATTGGTCAACAACCCGTCCCGCACGCGTGACCTCGACGACATTCGCGCGTTGTTGCGGGCACAGCGCGGAAAGCTCAACATGGCGGAGGTACACGAATACTTCGCCTTGTTCGACCGCACGGGACTGCTGGATGAACTCCTCGCCCAAATTGCCGATGAAGCATCCTGACCGGATGGTCGAGCCGCTGGTCGGTGGTTACGTCGTGTCGGCTTCGCTGCCAGGGAAGGGGGATCTTTCCGATTGGGTGGAGTTGATGGAGGTGGTGGAGGCGTT